>JBDTZW010000374.1:0-13933 GCA_040004905.1 Acidobacteriota bacterium | reverse complement strand
AATCGCGTATCAAAGGTGTAGAGCACGCATGTGACGTGATCATGCACCAGATCACGACCAAATTAAACAAGTCTTTTATTACGCCGTTCGACCGCGAAGATATTTACATGCTCTCGGTCGCGCTCGACGACATCTGCGATTACATCGATGCGGGAGCGAGAACGATCGTCATGTACGACATCCGCGAATTCAACGACCCGATCCGCCGTCTCGCCGGGATAATCGCGCAGCTGGCCGATCAAATTGCGGCCGCGATGGCGATCCTTCACAAGCCGAATGGTATCAGCGAGCACTTCGTAGAGATCCACCGGCTTGAGAATGAGGCTGACGACGTTTATTTTCGGGCGATCGGCGAACTATTCAAAAATACGGACGACGCGATCACCATTATCAAGTGGAAAGAGCTCTACGAGATACTCGAGTACGCGACCGATAGGTGCGAGAGCGTCGCGAATATCATCGAGACGATAGTTCTGAAACACAACTGAAAAACAGAAGGCAGTCGGCAGCCGGCAGTTGGCGCGGAGATGATTTGCCAATCTGCTTCCTGCTAACCGCTTGCCGCCTACTTTCTTATGGAAGGACATTCGGTTTCATTGGCTTTGGTAATCTTGATCATCGCGGTCGCGCTTGCGTTTGATTACGTGAATGGCTTCCACGATGCGGCCAACTCGATCGCTACGGTAGTCGCGACGAGGGTTCTTTCGCCGGGCGTGGCTGTAGCCTGGGCTGCCTTTTTTAACTTCATCGCGTTTCTGGTTTTCGGAACCGCGGTAGCTAAAACGATCGGCGGCGACATGGTGGACATCAATGTCATACCGCCGGGCGACCAGCTTTATGTCCTGCTTGGCGGAGTGATCGGCGCCGTTATCTGGAATCTGATTACCTGGTATTTCGGATTGCCTACGTCCAGCTCTCACGCTCTGATCGGCGCCTATGCGGGTTCGGCCCTAACGTCATACATCCATCATTTTGGTTTTCACGGGGCACAAACCGTTCTAATTGCTGCCGGATGGATCAAAACGCTTTCGTTCATCGTTCTTTCACCCCTGATCGGAATGGTGCTCGGCTTTAGCCTGATGGTGGCGGTTTACTGGATATTTCATCGCGTATCCGTCAGCAAGGTTGACCGTATCTTTCGGGTTGGCCAGCTGTTCTCTGCCGGAGCTTTTTCGTTAGGGCACGGCGGCAACGATGCGCAGAAAACGATGGGAATAATTACCATCGTTCTGGTTACAGGCGGATTTCTCCAGTCGGCCCCCGGCGGAAAGCTTCCGGATATACCCCTCTGGGTTGTTCTTCTGGCACATATGGCGATCGGCCTCGGCACACTCTCGGGTGGCTGGCGGATCATCAAGACGATGGGCACCAAGATCGTAAAACTTCAGCCCGTCGGAGGGTTTTGTGCCGAAACCGCCGGGGCGATAACGCTCTTTGCGAATACTTATTTTGGCATTCCTGTTTCCACCACTCATACGATCACAGGAGCGATCGTGGGGGTCGGTGCGGCAAAGCGCTTGTCAGCGGTTAAGTGGGGCGTCGCGACCAGAATTGTTTGGGCCTGGATCTTGACGATCCCCGCGGCCGGCATTATTGCCTCACTTTCTTACGGCGTTATTCTCTTGATCGAAAAGCTCGTCGGGGTCGTATAGACTTTTCGGGCCCCTGGTCCTCCCGCGCTATCCGAAGGCGTGATTTTCCAGCCGCAAAATTAATTATTGCATACAATGGTCGAATGCATTTATCCTATCAAATGCGTTGCGTAGATCGTAACGTATTTCACTGTTAGAACATGTTTATCGTTTGTGTTGGACAGTGGGACATGGGACAAAAATCGAGATCTTCGGTCCGTCGCCATAATACGTAAGATCTTTGAAAACAATAGGTTATCTCGGTGTCAAGACACCGTGGAATTTTTCGCATATTTGATCATATGCGAATCCTGGGACACTGCTAGAGCAAGAAAATTGACGCCGATCGTCAATTCTCCCTCCATTTGGATCAAATCGGGGACGATTCTGAGCATCCTTGCTAAAACCGGGGACGAGTGACATCATTTTTCTTTGGAGGCAGATCATGTCAGCAGTTCTGGAAAGACCACAATTGATCGAAGATTTCCTCGTAATGTCCGACGCGGAGATCGATACTCGTATCGAAGAAGCCCGCAAAGAGCTCGGAAAGCGCGTCCTTATTCTCGGCCATCATTACCAGCGCGATGATGTCATAAAGCATGCTGATCTTACGGGCGATTCGTATCAATTATCCGTGATGGCTTCGCAGACTGAGGCCGAATATATCGTCTTTTGCGGCGTGCATTTCATGGCGGAGTCCGCAGATATTTTGGGCAAGCCTGCCCAGCGCGTGATATTGCCGGACCTCGGCGCAGGTTGTTCGATGGCGGACATGGCATCGATCGATCAGGTCGAAGATGCGTGGGAACAGCTATCAGACATCGGAGTTCTCAAATCCAAGGTCGCGCCGATCACTTACATGAACTCGACCGCTGCGATCAAGGCGTTCTGCGGCCGCAAAGACGGCGTAGTCTGTACGTCGTCAAACGCCGTTCCGTTATTCGATATTTTCCTGAGAGAGTTCGACAAGATGTTCTTCTTTCCCGACCAGCATCTGGGAAGAAATACAGGCGCCAAGTTCGGCATCCCGCTCGACAAAATGGTGCTCTGGAATCCGCACGAAGAACTCGGCGGAAATACGGAGGAGCAGCTTCATCAGGCGAAACTAATTTTGTGGCGCGGCCACTGCTCGGTACATGGCCGATTCAAGGCGTGGCATGTAGATAAGATCCGTGATGAGATCCCTGGAATGCAGATACTCGTTCATCCCGAATGCCCGCGAGAGGTGGTTGAAAAAAGCGACCTCGATGGTTCGACGTCATTCATTATTAAGACGGTCGAGAACTCACCCGCGGGCTCAAAATGGGCCATCGGAACTGAGGTTAATCTCGTAAACCGCCTGCAGGCACGATTCCCTGATAAAGAGATCCGCCTGCTCGCACCCGACCTCTGCATGTGCGCCACGATGTACCGCATCGCACCGCAAAATCTGGCATGGGCAATGGAAAACCTTCTCGATGACAATGTCGTAAACGAGATCGTCGTCGATGACGAAACCAAACATTTCGCGGGAATTGCCCTAGAGCGGATGATCGATCTTACGGAAAACAAGAAATGATCTGGCGGAAGGTCAAACCTTGATCTTTATCCAGCCATCTTCAACTAAAACCTCATAACTCTCCACCGAGCATTTCCGCTTCTTGAGGCAGCGGCCATCCCGCAGGTCAAAGCGCCAGCCGTGATGTTCGCATTCGACTTTGTGCCCGTGAACCCGTGAGTTCGCTAATGGAAGGCCCTTATGTGGGCAGAAATTCTCGATCGCATAAAACTCTCCTTTAACGTTGAAAAGGGCGACCTGCGACCCGTCCCGCAATTTTACTCTACCTCCTCGGCCCTTCGGCAGGTCCTCGACCCTCGCGACAGTTGCAAGGCGGCCAGTAAGGTGCGCCTTTCTCTTGTTTTCTCTGCACTTCCCCATATGTTCGCTAGAGTCAGTGTTGCCTGTGTAGCGTACAAATCGCAAATCCTAACGCTTGCTTTATTCTGGCAAGTCAAACAAAATAATCGAAAGGAGTATTACCAAAAATGGCCGAGGAACAAACGTCGGCGCGTGCCCGGCAGCGGTGCAGCGAGATAATGACGAAAAACGTCAAAACGTCGACTCGCGAGACCACGCTTCGCGAGGTGGCCGCGATCATGCGCGATAGCGACGTGGGGGCGGTTCCGGTCATCGAAAGCGGAAAGCTGGTCGGAATGGTTACTGACCGGGACATCGTCGTTCGGTCGATTGCCGACGGCAAAAACGCCGATGCGACCGTGGCGGACGCAATGACAACCGAGCTCTTTACAGTTAGATCCGACGATTTTGTCTTTGAAGCGATCCGCCTGATGGGCGACAAACAGGTCCGTAGAATCCCAGTTGTGACTGAGAAAGGCGAACTCGCCGGTATCATCGCAATGGCGGATGTGGCTCTCGAAATGGAAGACGAACGCGAAATCGCCGAAACATTGGAAGAGATATCATCGGGAAGCTCGTTTTGGAGCAAGAAATAACCGGCGGTCGGCGGACAGCGAAAAGGCCGACGGCTGACTACTGACACTAATGGCAAAATCTTTAAATCGCCACTTTCAATTTTTAGGTTCATCGAAGAATATGCGCTCGGGGCAGCTTTGGTATCCGGCAGCGGATGTTTACCAGACGCCGGACGGGTGGCTGGTCAAGGTTGAACTCGCGGGCGTATCGGCGGAGGACATTCAGCTTGATATTCAGGGAAACGTTCTCTTCATCGCAGGCAGCCGAAAGGATCGATCCTGCATGGGCGATTTTTCTTATCACCAGATGGAGATCACGTACAGCAGTTTTGAGAAAACGCTTAAATTCCCGGGATCGATCGACGGAGCCGTGGTCGAGCATAATTTTGAGAACGGACTGCTTTTGATCAGGTTGAAGAAAGCTAAGTAATGTTGGCGAAATAGAAATTTGAACGCTCACCGGCAGACGTGGCCGTCTGTCGTAACGAAAATATGGCGGAAGAAACTAAAAAAGAACAGGCAGAAACGCCCGATACTCACAAACCGGAGCAGTTTGATATGTCGGTGCTGCCGCTGCAAAATACGACGCTGTTTCCCGAGACGGTCGTGCCGCTTTCGGTGGGCCGCGACAGATCGGTTAAGGCTGTCGATGCCGCGCTGGCGACAGAGGAGAAATTGATCGCCGCGATCACTGCCAAGGGCGAAGACATAAACGGCGACAACGCAAAACCGGAAGATCTTTACAAGGTCGGGACGGTCGTAAACATAAAGCGAATGATGCGAAACGACGGCATCATGCAGCTAATTGTCCAAGGCATCGATCGCTTCAAGGTGCTGGAATTTACGTCGGAGCAGCCGTTCCTAAAGGCAAAGATCGAAATTCTGCCGGACTTGATTCGTGTCGATGACGAAGAGATTGAAGCACTTAAGCGCAACATTCAGGGAATGGTGCAGCAGGCTCTCGCCATGCTTCCGCAAGTGCCGCCCGAGGTTCGCATGGCCGTGATGTCGCAGCAAGATCCGGTCCAGCTTTCATATTTTCTGGCTTCGGTTCTCGATCTGGGAGTCGAGACGGAACAGAAGATGCTCGAATCCAGCACTGTGGACGAGTTGCTTTCTCTTACCCACGCCGCTCTCGCCCGCGAGGTCGAGATAATGCAGATCCGCTCAAAGATCGCCAGCGAGGCTGCCACCGAGATGGACAAATCGCAGCGGGACTACGTTCTCCGCCAACAGATGAAGGCGATCCAAAAAGAGCTGGGCGAGGACGAAACCGGGCAAAAGGCTGAGGCGGATCAGATCCGTGAAAGACTCGAGACCGCGGACATCCCGGACGACGTTCGGAAGGAGGCGACCCGCGAACTAAAGCGGATGGAACAGCTCCCGCAGTCGGCCCCGGACTATCACGTAATCCGCACTTATCTCGAATACGTTCTCGAACTTCCGTGGAGAAAGGCGAGCGAAGAAAAACTCGATCTCAACGAAGCCCGCAAGATCCTCGATGAGGATCATTATGGCCTCGAGGACATCAAGGAACGCATCCTGGAATCGCTGGCTGTAGTAAAGCTGAGGCCCGATTCGAAGAGCCCAATACTTCTTTTTGTCGGCCCACCCGGAGTCGGTAAAACCAGCCTCGGCCGTTCGATCGCTCGTGCACTCGGTCGAGAGTTCGAAAGGATGAGCCTCGGCGGAATGCGGGACGAGGCGGAACTTCGCGGCCACCGCCGGACGTATATCGGAGCTCTGCCGGGGCGTATCATCCAGTCGCTTCGCCGCGTCGGCGTCAACAATCCTGTCCTGATGCTCGACGAGATAGACAAACTCGGCAACGATTATCGCGGCGACCCGTCTGCCGCTTTGCTGGAGATCCTTGATCCGGCGCAAAACAATACGTTTCGCGATAATTACATCGATCTTCCGTTCGATCTGTCGAAGGTTTTCTTTATCGCCACGGCCAACCAGCTCGGCCCCATCCCGATGCCGCTTCGGGACCGCATGGAGATCATCCAGCTCGCGGGTTACAGCGATCAGGAAAAGCTAAATATCGCCAAGCAGTATCTGATTGCCCGGCAGATCAAAGAGAACGGCCTGACACAAGAACAGCTTGAGATCACAGACGACGCGATAAATCTATTGACGGGCAGGTACACACGCGAGGCAGGCGTGCGGCAGCTTGAACGCACGATCGGCAACATTGCCCGAAAGGTCGCGCTAAAGGTTGCCGAAGGTGCCACGGAAAAAGTTAAGGTAACTGCTGATGACATCAAGGAATATCTCGGCGGACCTCGTTTTTATCCCGAACAGGCTCGAAAGGAATTACCGGCCGGGGTTGCGACCGGCATGGCGTGGACCGAGATGGGCGGCGAGGTTCTGTTCATCGAGGCAACACTGCTTCCCGGCGGCAGCGGTTTAACGTTAACCGGCCAGCTCGGCGAGGTGATGAAGGAATCCGCACAGGCGGCACGAAGCTACCTGTGGTCGCACGCGGCCGAGTTTGGCATTGACCCTGAGGTGATCAAGCACAACGGCGTTCACCTGCATGTACCCGCCGGAGCGATCCCAAAGGACGGGCCGAGCGCCGGCGTCACGATGGCGTCGGCCCTTGCTTCGCTCTACACCGGACGCAAAGTACGCACCGATACGGCAATGACCGGCGAGATCACGCTCTCAGGTTTGGTGTTTCCGATCGGCGGTTTGAAGGAAAAAGTTTTATCTGCCCATCGCGCCGGCATTCGCCGGATCATTATGCCGTATCAGAACGAATCCGATACGGAAGACATTCCCGAAGATGTGAGAAAAGAGCTGGAATTCGTTCCGGTAGCGAGGATCAGCGAGGTCTTGAACGCCGCGCTCGAGGATCACGTGACCGAATCCGAGCGGCCGACCTTCGTCATGCAAAACGCCGACGGGACTGACCATGCCGGGGCCGACCGGCTTATTGCAAAGGAAACGGACGTATAAAGATCTAGCGCCGATTCAAGAGGTCCAGATTTCGGCGGCCTCGAAATTGGGGATTGAGCTCGATCGCTCGTTGAAAGTGTTTATCGGCGAGAGCGTTCATTCCGACATTTTCCAAACGAAGCCCGACCATCCATTGAAAAAGAGCATCGTCTGGCGTCGAGGAATCTGCTTCGTTTTCATAACGTACCGCGGCATCCGCATCACCGCCCGAAGCGGCGGCTCCCGCCAGCATGTAGTTGGCTAATACTAGATCCGGATTGCCCGCCACCGCCTCATTCCACGACGCCACCGCATCCTGTTTGCGACTTACTTGCCATAGCGATTCGCCCATTTCCTCGCGTGCGAGGATGAGATCGGGAGCCGCCGTCAAAGCCTGTTCGAGACTCGTTAACCCCTCGTCATAACGGCCGAGCCGATTGAGGATCGCGCCTCGATAATACAGGCTCAGAGCTTTGCCCTGTCCGGTTTGATACTCGGCCGCTCTCGCGAGCAATTGAACAGCGCGTTCAGTATTTCCGGAAAGATACTCAAGCCACGCGAGCTTTGGAAGCGCTTCCGTATTCGTGAATAAACCGAAATCCACAGCGTTGTGAAGATGGTGCCGACCTTCATCGATATTCGTGCGTTCGCTCGGCGTTAGCCAGATCTTAGGATTTGTCCGCGCCAGCGCAAGCTCGTCCGGTATTTGAATATTCTGGAATGCCAAAGCTCCTGCACGCTCATGATACCGCACCCAACCGCTGTGAGCATTCGATCCGATCCAAAGCAGAGTAAATCCAAGAAACGCCCAACCCGCGATCTTGATCTTCCCGGCCGATTTCAAACTATATCTATGAAACGAGAGATCGTGGGCGCGAAATAGTCGCACGCTTCTGAGAGCGAGAAACGCCGTGATCGCCGCGATCCCAAGCGCCATCAGCATCGGGACAAGCTGGTAAACATCCCAAACGGCCAGAAAACTTGCAAAGAACACAGCCGCCCCGACCAATTCCTCGGGCCAGGTCAGCGAATAGTTTTTCGAGGTCGCCTTTGCAACGGCGGCCGCGGGTTTTCCAAAACCGAAATACAAAGCATCGTTCGGGCAGACGCTGACGCAGTCCATACATTTCATACAGCCTGCATCGACAACCATTCCGAATTCCTTTACCTCGGCATGGACGAGGACATTCGAGGTACAGACTGTCGTACAATGCCCGCACTGATTGCAGGCGTCTGTGACACGGATCTTTCCGGGAGACAACTTATCCGCCAAAGCGAAAACGCCACCGTAAGGGCAGGCGTACGTACAGAAACCCTTTGATCCGAGAAAGTAGACCGTCCCGAATCCGCATATAAAGAGAAACGGGATCGCTACTGCGATCGATGGAAACGTGGCCCAAAAATTTTCTGTGACCAGATGATTCGTGAATTGCGGAATGAGCGGCTGGTTCGGGACAGCTGCTAATAACCGATTTACGCTCGGCCAAACAAACATATAGAGTGCAGCGACAATGGGAACGAAGGCAAGCAGCCGCGATCGAAACGGCCGCGGTTTCAGGCCGATCTTCTTGAGCAACCAGGCACAGAGGTCTTGGAGGGCGACTATGTGGCATCCCCATCCACATACAAATCGCCCAAAAACAAGCGTTGCTAGGATAGCCAGAGTAAAGAAGATGAAGCCCGCGTTCACGAATCCGTTTTGGAGAGTGTACATAGTCTCCGACGGTTCGATGGGCGAAACTGTCCTGCCGACAGCTAGCCACTGAACAACGTGAACGGCCATGAGCAAGGTCAGGGTGGTAAGCGCTACCGCCCTCCAGCGGCTGGTCCGTGATCGACGAATGCCGCTTTCCTCCTCACGGGAATTTTTGAGGACGGGAAGTTCAGCCCGCCGGCGGGCCTCTTCCTGCTTGCTTTCACAACCACTTTTCATAGCTCGGCGCTGGGTCTTGGCTTATCCATAGGATAAAGGACTACTATACCCAGCTTGATTAAATCACCTAAAAGAGTGTAAAAGGAAAGATACATTTTACGTAACCCACATAGACTTTGGAGTTCATCACTTGCCTGGCCACATGGCTGTAGTTCGAAATTATGTTAAAGATAATTCTCGTCGCGTTACTGCCGTTGCTTGCTATTTTTAGCGATGGTTCGGATCAAACTTTAGACGTTCTCAGCCAGAGCGGCCGGGACGGCAATACCGGAACGCTTGAAAAAATTATCCCATCGAGCGGAAGCGTAACCATGGATGTGAACCTGATACGCTTCAACGGTGGACGTCTTTCCGCAAAGGTCTCTCGGCCCAGCTCACTTCGTTTCGACATCCAGGCCGATTCTTTTTTCCCTGTACAGGTCTTTAACGGCGAAGTTCGCGGACCGCTTCCAGGATCGATGACGCTTGTGTCGCAGACCAACGCTGCCCTGCCGGGACGGCTGGGCAGCTCGTATCGAGGACTCCTCATTGAACGCGCCTCATGGGGCGAACCGTACGAACTCGTTGTTCGCGACGCAAAATCAGGATTTGTTTTCTTCGATATCGAAGGGCACGAATACGATTATGATGCTAACGAGCATACGCTTGGCATCCAGGGCGGCCGCCTGCTTTTATCAAAGGAATTTGCCGCGGATCTTGGCCGCCCGGCCGACACAGGATCTGTCGTCGGCGAGATCTCGATAACCGCAGCGATGCACGTGATCGAGGTTACCCAGGTAGTCGAGGGCGAGGTCAAATCTGACGTCCTGCCGCCGATGACGCCTTCGTCTGGAACGGTGCCGGGCCCGGACGTGATCGTTGGTGATCTGTCTGGATTGGCTCAATTCGGAGCGAGCGCGGGAACACAGGTCGGCTTGGCAGTCGGAACAGACTCGTGCAACGCCGGTACGGTGCCCCTCAATTGGGTTGCCTCGCCGGGTAACGACCATCCGGTCATTCCTCAGAATCTTTATCGCTTGAGCGGCGGAACGACAAATGACGAGCGTTTCGAACAGGTCGGACAGTCAAGCGTCAAACACGCTTTTACGGCACTCCAGGACAACATTTGCGGCTTTGGCTGCAACGCGAATCCCAACGGAACCGCACTGGGATCCGGCTGCTCCGATCCTTATGTTGCCAGCCTGAATGCCGGACCAAATCTCGGATCCCGAGCGTGGATAAATCCCTTTACGGGTGGCTATCCGCGGGCGGATTCGGCTACGCCGCCGAATAACCACTCGGGGCATGTTCATAACGGCCCGGCGCACAAGATCCTTACCGAGGTCAATGATCTGAATACGACGCTGAATCCCGGTGCTTCATATTTTGCCGAAGCTCAATACATCACGCCGCACGAGTACGCATGGTGCCAGGCCAATCCGGGCCAGTGCAATATGTACAACAATGTATCGTACCGTCGTTATACCGTGTCAGGTACGACCTGCGCGTCAGGTTCCAGCGGGTGCTACGGCTTTTCACCCGCCGCCGCCACTGTCAGGTCAAAACCTGCGATCACCGCCTGGGGCGGGGCTACCTTGGCCGAGATTAAACCCGATCCCGTGAACGACGGCGTCGGCACACTCGGCTATAAGGTCACAAACCCGTCACCGGGTGTCTGGCATTACGAATATGCGATCTATAACCAAAATCTGGACCGGGCGATCCAATCGTTCGGCTTTCCCCTTGGCGGTGCCGTAATTCTTAATAATATTGGCTTCCACGCACCTCCTCAGCAGCCGGGCTGGGCCGCCGACGGGACTGTCGGAAGTGCCGGATTTAGCAATACACCTTGGGCTCAAAGTCAGGCAGGCGGCTTAATAACTTGGAGTTCCGAAACATTTGCGCAGAATCAAAACGCAAACGCCATACGCTGGGGCACCTTGTATAACTTTCGCTTTGACGCCAATCGCCCCCCACAGTTGGTGACGGCGACGATCGGCTTTTACAAAAACGGCTCTCCGATCACGGTCCAGATCATGGCACCGACCTCTCCGCCCGTTTCGGTTTCCGGCCGCCTCGCGACCGCAATTGGAAATCCGATAGGTAATGCTCGTATTTCGATCACAGACTCGAGCAACAATACGCGAGTAGCCATCACCAATTCGTTCGGCAATTATCGTTTCGATAATGTAGCGGCTGGAGGAACCTATACTATCAGTGCTAAAGCAAAGGGCTATGCTATTACGCCTCAGGTGATGCTTATAAACGATAATCTTACCGGGGTGAACTTGACTGCGGTACAGAACTAGCACGATCTAACCAAAAGGTGGCCTTCGGGCCGCCTTTTTGTCCTTATTCCGGTTTGTAGTTCCCGCTCGATGTTGTTAATCTCAATGTGGTGAGACCGTCATTCGGCTTCTCACAAGCCCGCACAGAGCCCACCGAATAAATTTCTTTCAAAACTCGCATTAAATAGTGTTTTCCAGTAGAAAAACGCTGAACAATAGGTGTATGCTAGTGGATTAGGCGTTTGGGGCGGCGGCGTTCTCGTAACTGAATTGTTCAAAAGGCTTTCCAAAGAGCGGTCTTACCACTTTTCAAACCCTAGTTCTAAGTAAGCATAAAAAGCTCGGGTACATTTCTCAAAATGGCATTTAAGTCTTTATTTAGTTTATTTTCCAGCGATCTGGCGATCGACCTGGGCACGGCAAATACGCTCGTATATGCCAAGGGCCGCGGCATCGTGGTTTCGGAGCCGTCGATCGTCGCAATTAACAAAGTTACCAATCAGGTCGAAGCCGTTGGCCGCGACGCAAAAGAAATGCTTGGCCGGACGCCAGGCAATATCGTCGCCATACGTCCGATGAAGGATGGCGTGATCGCGAACTTCGAAGTGACGGAAAAAATGCTCCAGCATTTCATCCGTAAGGCTCATAACGGTAAATCGTGGGTCCGTCCACGTGTAGTGATCGGAATTCCGTCCGAGATCACGCAGGTCGAACGGCGTGCCGTTGAGGATTCGGCATACCGTGCCAAGGCGTCCGAAGTTTACCTTGTCGAGGAAGCGATGGCTGCCGCGATCGGTGCAGGTTTACCTATTACCGAACCGCACGGCAACATGGTCGTCGATATCGGCGGCGGCACTACGGACATCGCGGTCATCTCGCTTTCGGGTATCGTCTATTCTCGCGCGGTCCGAGTCGCGGGCAACGAGATGGACGAGGCCATCACGCAATACATCAAGCGCAAATACAATCTCCTGATCGGCGAACGCACATCTGAGGCGATCAAGATCGCGCTTGGAAGCGCGTTCCCGCTCGACGAGCCGCTGTCCATGGATGTTCGGGGCCGCAACCTCATCGAGGGAATTCCCAAAACCATCACAATGACCGACGAAGAGGTTCGCGAGGCCCTGTCCGACGCGGTTTCGACGATCATTAACGCCGTCCGAGTGGCCCTCGAACGCACACCGCCCGAGCTTTCAGCCGACATCGTCGAACGCGGAATCGTACTTACGGGTGGCGGTGCTCTTCTCAAAAATCTTGATAAGCGATTGATGATCGAAACCGGCCTGCCCGTTGTAATCGCCGACGACCCGCTCTCCTCGGTCGTGCTCGGCACCGGCAAAATGCTTTCAGACATCGAGCTCCTCAAGCGCGTTAAGTGGGACAATTCATTGATGACAGGAAGTTAGGAACAGTGGGCAGTAGTCGGTTGCCAGTTGTCAGTAAGGCATCTGCCGACAACTGACTAATGACCGCCGACGACTGAAGAATGGTTGAGCGAAGTCAGAAAGATGTCTGGAGACTGACGCCATGGCTAGTGATTGTGCTTTTGCTCGGGAATTTTATTCTGATGGCGTTTAGCGCCAGGGATATTACCTCGGGCCAGCGTATCATTCGCGTGTGGGGCCTCACTGTCGCCGACTTTGTCCAATCGCCTGTTACGAGCGTTACGTCCTCGATCTCGAATTATTTCGGTTCGATAGCCTCGCTTCGATCTGCCCAGACCGACAATGACCAACTCAAACAGAAGGTTCAGGAGCTTCAGGTTGAGATTAAGGGCAGAGAGGAGCTGACCGCTGAAAACGACCGGCTCAAATCGCTCCTCAATCTAAAGGAAACAAGCAAATATAAGGTCTTGCCCGCTCGAATAATCGGGCGCGATCCTTCCGCGTGGTTTGATTCGTCCGTGATCAACCGCGGAAGTCTCGACGGCGTCAAGCTGAATATGGCCGTTGTAACCGACGGCGGTTTAGTTGGCCGGGTGACGGCGGTGAGTCCGCTGACGGCCCAGGTCGATCTGATCACGCGTGATAAAACGGGTGTCGGCGGAGTGATCGGCGAGATCGGCTCGTTGACACTCGGGGTCGTAAGCGGCACAAGCAAAAAAGATCTGCTGGAGATGCATTATGTACCCGGAAGCACGAACGTGCAGGTTGGCCAAGCTGTTTTTACGACGGGACAGGACGGAATTTTTCCCGCCGGACTTAAGATCGGCGAGATCGTCAACGTCGGTGGCGGTTCGGCATCGGAGGCCCTGCAGATCATGATACAGCCGGCGGCAAGACTGAACTCTATGCAGGAAGTCGGCGTCCTGCTTTACGAACCGCCGCAAAAACCGGAATTTGAGCAGCGGTTGCCGAATTCAGTCAAGGAAGCAAAGAAGAAGTAGCTCAAGGATAGAATGGATCAGATCAAGCTGACAATTGCATTGATCATAGCGATCTTGCTTCAGTGGACACTCCGGAACGTCGCTGAACCTTTTGTGTTCGTCGATTTTCCCCTGATCATCGTCGTTTACGCTGCTCTTCAGCGCAATTCGATCCGGGCCATCTTTTTTGGAACTTTCGCCGGACTATCTATCGACGCCCTGAGCGGCGGACTTCTCGGAGCCAACGGATTCACAAAAACCCTTATTGCGTATGTAGTTTCCGAGATCGCTCGCCGGGTTTACATGGACAACCTTTTGCTTCGAA
>JBDTZW010000314.1:0-13980 GCA_040004905.1 Acidobacteriota bacterium | reverse complement strand
TCGAGAACGAATCGTTTCCGGCCGAAGTGTCGCTGCCCAAAGCATCGGGCAGCAACCTTACCAATGCATCCACCACCACCACCGCAGCCGGCTCACCGCCCGAGAGAACATAGTCGCCGATCGAGATCTCTTGGGAGGCGAGCGTTTCGTTGACCCGTTCATCGACTCCCTCGTATCGTCCGCAGATCAAAACAAGATGATCGAGCGTTTCCGCAAATTCCGAAGCAATTGCCTGCTCGAACGGTTGACCCTGCGGCGAAAGTAGGACGACCTTCGTTCCGGCGGGATACGACGTCTTATCGCTGGTTCCCAGCAGCGATTCGACCGCCGCAAAGATCGGCTCCGGCTTTAGCACCATTCCGTCGCCGCCCCCAAACGGGCGGTCGTCGACCATTTTGTGCTTGTCCGTAGCAAACTCGCGTATGTCGTGAACATTGATCTCGACGATGTGTGCGAGTTTTGCCCGGCGGATTATTCCAAAATCAAAGACCTGTCCGAAAAATTCCGGAAAAATTGTTAGAACGTCTATTCTCATTTTGGATCTCGATCCGAGATCCGAGATCTAAAATTCAAGAAGACCTTCGGGCGGATCGATCACGATCCTTTTCTCTTCAATATCGACCTCAGGGCAGATCGATTCCGCGAACGGGATCAAGAACTCTTTTTCAGGACCTGTGACCGAGAGTATCTCGGTGCCGCCGGTTCGCATAATTCCGCTGACAACGCCGATATCCCTGTCATCAACGGTCGTGACCCGGCAGCCCGCCAATTGCCAGTCAAAATACTCGCCGTCCGCAAGCTCGACCGCATCGGCCTCGCTAATGCAGATCTCGGCATCACGCAATGCCGCGACGCTCTCGATCGAATCGTAACCGGCGAATTTCAAAATGATGCGGTCCTTCTGGAACCAGTGCTCTTCAATTTTCAATTCACCTTGCGTTCCGTCCGGGAACACGAGGATAACATCTCTCAAACTCTCAAATCGTTCCGGAAAATCCGTCAGGATCTCGGCGACGAGCTCGCCCCGCAAAGCCCGGGGACGAACGATCCTGGCGATTGCGACGAGTTCTTCCATTGAGGCTCCGGCAAGCCGATGCCTGCCGTACGGTCAATCTTCGAGTAGATCCAGGTGAAATCGCTTGCCCTGCTTCTGACCGGCCATGAAAAGAATGCTGCGGATCGCTTTGATCGTGCGGCCTTCACGTCCGATCAGACGGCCATAATCGCCAGGAGCGACTCGCACCTCGATACGTACGTTCTTGCCGTCGGACGATTCCGCCACCTCAATGGCATCCGGTTCGCCGACCAGCGATCTGACAACTTTCTCGACAGCTTCTTTCATCTTTTTTGAGTCTAGACCGTCTGGCCAGTCTAAAAAGAGACCCTTGCCTTATCGGTCTTCTAGACTCCGACCTGCTAGACTGACTCGACTTGCTCCGCTGGATTGTTCTTGATCAGGCTCGCAACCGTTTCGGTCGGCTTTGCGCCGACACCGATCCAGTATTGGATCCGATCGTGATTGATCTTGACCTCAGCCGGATTGACCATTGGGTCATAGGTGCCGAGATTTTCAAGATATTTTCCATCACGCTTCGAGCGCTTTTCCTTAACCACCAGGCGGTAAAAAGGTTTGCCCTTCGCGCCCATTCTCATCAAACTGATTGCTAACATAAATTTAGTGATGAGTGATGAGTGATGAGTGATGAGTGTATGATCTTTCATTCATCACTCACCATTCACCGTTCACCACTACTTCCTTTTCTTGTGCCTTTTCTTTTTCTTGATCTTGGTCGATGCCGAACCGTTGGCGTCGCCATCGTCATCCATTCCGCTGCCCAGCATTCCGCCTAGGCCGCCCAAACCGCCGCTGCCGCCGAGCATTCCGCCCAAACCGCCCGCTAGGCCGCCCATCATCTTTTTACCGAGGCCGCCGAGCAAGCCGCCGCGGTTCATCTGGGCCATCATCTTCTTCATCTGTTCGTACTGACGAAGAAGCTGGTTGATTTCGGCAATTGTTGAACCAGAACCTTGGGCGACGCGCGTCTTGCGGCTCGCGTCGAGAGCTTTAATTCCCTGACGCTCCTGCGCGGTCATCGAGTCAATGATCGCCTCGGTCCGCTTCATCTGCGAATCGACCTCGGATGATTGCTCATCCGACAACTGCATTCCGCCGGTCATTTGTTCCGGCAGCATCTTCATCAGCTTGGACATCGAACCGAGCTTTTTGAACTGTCCGAGCTGATTCCGAAAATCCTCTAGCGTAAACTGGTTACGCGTCATTTTCAGAAGCTGTGCCTGCGCATCCTGCTCGCTGATCTTGCCTTGGACCTCTTCGATCAGTGTCAGCACATCGCCCATGCCGAGGATACGCTGGGCGACACGATCAGGATAAAACGGCTCTATCGCGTCGTATTTTTCGCCGACACCTACGAATTTTACCGGCTGTCCGATCACCTGCTTGATCGAAAGGGCAGCACCGCCGCGAGCATCGCCGTCCATTTTTGTGAGGACGACACCGGTTATCCCTACACGCTCATGGAAAACCTCAGCCGAACGGACAGCGTCCTGGCCGGTCATCGCATCTGCGACGAATAAAACTTCGATCGGTTTCGTTTCGGCCTTGATCCGCTCAAGCTCGACCATTAGCTCATCGTCAATATGAAGACGGCCAGCCGTGTCGATCATCAGTGTGTCGAAACCCAATTCCTGTGCGTGCCTCATCGCACCCTGCACAAGCGTTAGCGGGTCGTTGGTCTCTTTGTCCTGATAAACAGGCACTCCAACCGCTCCACCCACGACACGGAGCTGCTCACGAGCCGCAGGGCGGTAAACGTCAACCGATACGAGCAAGGGTTTTCGCTCCTGATTATCAGCAAGCCATTTCGAGATCTTTCCGGTCGAAGTCGTCTTGCCTGAACCTTGAAGGCCGACGATCATCACAACGTTCGGGATCTGCTTGGTAAAAACAAGCCGCGACGACGTTCCGCCCATTAAGGATACAAGCTCGTCATAGACGATCTTGACCACTTGTTCATGCGGATTGAGGCCTTGCCAGACCTCTTGACCCTCGGCTTTTGACCTTACCGATTCAACAAAATCCTTTGCGACCTTGTAATTAACGTCCGCTTCGAGCAAAGCCATCCGAATCTCGCGAAGCGCCGCGTCCACATGCTCAGGGGTCAACTTCCCCTGCCCACGCAGATTTTTCAGCGTTTTCTTCAGTTTATCGGAAAGCGATTCGAACATATAGAGACACTTCGCCCACAAGAGTCGAAACTATGAATACTACTGGTTTGAGCGTTCTCAGTCAAGAAAGACTGGAAATTTACGGCCGGATCAAAACGCGTTTCATATGACCGGACGCGACATGGATATGACCCAGGGAGGAGCGAATATGACCGCTTTTATGCGGGAAATTCCATTTCCGGCTATCTCTGTCCATATCAGCCATCTCGCCATCTCGACGGGAATTTCAGGCAAAAGATGACGCCCGATGCGCAAGTGCTATATCAAAATATTATCTTGTCGCCAGAACGCGTTCAATAGCGGCGAAAACGTTTTCCGGCCGCACGGCCAGGATGCACTTCGGTTCACCGTAGACCTTGCATTCGTAACCGGGGCATGGCTGGCAAGGGAATTCTTCAAAGACGATCTCGTTTGGGGCGTCGGTCCATGGGCGCCAATTGTTGCGGTTTGAGGAGCCAAAAATTACGACGGAGGGCGTGTTTACAGCGGCCGCGATGTGAGCGATTCCCGAGTCGTTACCGACAAACAGCTTCGCTTTTGAAGCGAGAGCAGTAATTTCAGGCAGTGAAAGGTCGTTAAAGGTGGCCATCGGAACGTCGGACTGGGCAGTCAGCCTTTCCAGAACCGCGGTCTCGCTTTTTGCGGCGACGGCGATCACGCCCAGGCCTTTCTCGGTGAGGAATTCTACCGTTCGCGCAAAGTTCTCAGCCGCCCATTGCTTCGTGGCGAACGCTGCGGCCGGATGAAGGAGGGCAAATGGGGCGTGCGGAGTGCGGAGTGCGGAATTTGAAAGCAGTGCGTCGATTGACCTAAGGGCCGCGTCAGTTACGGCAAGATGTGTCTTTTGATCAGACTCTACCGGAACGCCGACATAGCCTAATAATGCCGTCTGCTGCTCTGCTGAATGGGGATCCGGCTTCTGCCAAAAATCGGCCGCTGATGTGAGTAAATGGTTGTAAAGAAAGGAGTATTGGTATTCAGCATAGGCGACGCGGTGCGGGGCACGGCTGGCGGCAACAAAAAATGTTCCAGTTGTACCGCCATGCAAGTTAAACGCGAAATCGTAGCCTCTACGCCTGATCTGCCAGGCAGTTTGCAGCCGCTCGCGTCCGCTCTTGCCGACCGTGATCACATTATCGACGAATGGAAAACCATCGAGGACGGGTGCAACCCAATCCTCGAGTAAAATATCGACCTCCGCTTCCGGGATAAATTTCTTTAATGCGATCAGCGAAGGCGTGGCCAAAACGGTGTCGCCTATCGACCGCAGCCTGACGACGAGAACACGCCGCACTTTTGACCAATCGATCTCACCGGCCACTAGTTATCGACCCGCGCTTCTTCCACAAGCATTACCGGTATCTCATCACGGATCGGATAAACGAGATTGCACTCGTCGTTTTGGCACTTCAGCCCAGTTTTATCGTCTGTAATTTTCACCTCGGACTTACATTTCGGGCACCGTAAGATCTCTAAAAGCTCTGGACTAATTGGCATTCTCCTCCTCCATCAGGGCTGGTTTTTTTAATTTTAACGCGATCAGGCTCGAAATAATAGGTGGGAATACTAAAGGGACGCGGGAAAGACCTTTTTCGCGATCGCCTCGAAGCGTGAATGACTGCGTACGGGGTCGAGCGCTGGATCGACATTCAAATAGATCAACCAGTATGACCGCTCTTCGACCGCCCTCTCCAGCCAATCCAGCGCCGTTTCCTGATCACCGAGCCCCAGGTAGAGTAGAAAACGGTCATAGGCCGAAACATAACCGACTTTTTCCCGCTCGGCAATCACGGCAACGGCCGCTTGGGCCTCGTCGAGGTTTCCGGCCAGCCCCTGAACGTAGCCCAGCGCCGCGACAGTGTCACGATCGTTCGAGATATTTTGAGCGGCTTGAAGTTCCGAGATCGCGGCATCATATTCTTTTTGATGGGCGTAGGTTAACCCAAGTCGAAAATGAGCCATCGAGTAGTCAGGATCCATTGCTAAGACCTCCTGAAAGCGTTTGCCGGCCCGAGGATAGTCGCGGGCATAGTAGAAAGGATAGCCGCCTATCGTTTTCGTGATCAATGACAAGGGATCTAGCTCCTGGGCAAGACGCAGTTCAAGCTCAGCTTCATCAAAGCGTTTGAGTATGGTCAGAAGCATGCCGTAACGCTGATGAGCGTCGGGACGCCCGGGGTTGAGCTCGATCGCGGTCCGAAATGCTTTTTCGGCCCCGTTCCAATCCCATTCGTAAAAGAGGCTTACAACGCCCAGGGCGTTGTAAGCTTCGCTCAGGCGATCATCGATCTCCAGCGCCTTTTTGACCGCAGATCTTGCGTGTGGATACGCACGCGACGGCGTCCACTCGCCGTACAGAGTAAGAAGAGGATAGCAATCTGAAAGGCCGACCCACGCAAGCGCGTATGTAGGATCAATACCAATGGCTTGTTGAAAAAAATCGGCAGCTTTTTTAATGCTTTCCGTACGGCGTTTATGAAGATAGTAACGGCCCTTTATGTATAAGTGGTAGGCGTCAGTGCTTTCAGTAAATCGCTTGGACAACCGTCTCCGGTCCTCGCCGTTCAATTTAAGCTGTAGATTTTCCGAGATCTCCTTAGCAATTGTTTCCTGGAGACCGAGGATATCTGAATCACGACTATCGTATTGCTTTCCCCAAAGCTGCCAGCCGGTAGCGGTTTCCACGAGTTCGGCACGAACGATCAGCGAATCACCGAGTTGCAAGACCCTGCCGGTGAGTATTGAGTTCACACCTAGCTCGCGGCCGACATCACCAGGGACGACATTTTGTCCTTTGTAACGGAAAGCTGTCCCACGAGCCACTACTCGTAATTGATCAAGCTGTGACAGACGGCTAATGATGCTCTCGGTTATCCCATCACTTAAATATTCTGCATTTACGTCGGCACTTTCGTTCTTGAAGGGCAGGACAGCAAGGGAATGATCTATTTGGCTTTTGACCGCCGAACCAACGATCTCTTCCACTTCTCCATTAAAACGGTAACCCCGTCCGCGAAAGGTTTCGATGAACGCCTTTCCGCTAGCCATCGAACAACCGAGAGCTTTTCTCAAAAGATAGATATTTTGCGTGAGGTTTGATGGATCAACGAATGAGTTTTTCCAAACCCGCGAGAACATCTCGTCTTTCGAAACGATCGTGCCTCGTTTTTCGATCAGAGCCAGCAGCGTCTCTACGACCTTAGGAGCAAACTCGACCTCGTTTCCGTCGCGATAAAGCATCAATCGCCCGGCATCGAGGCTGAAGCTCTCAAAGACATAAGTGCTCTGCTGATTAGAGTTAGACCGACTGATATTAAATTGAGATTCAATTGAGTCAGAACCTAGTGTCATTTCAGCAAACTCTTGTTAAAAATCTTGTCTATCGCAATGTTAGCGGGAGTGGCCGATGCTGTTCTTCCTGTCGCAGGACAGAAACATTTTAGACCCAGACCCCGTTTCCGGCAACATTACGAAGAAAAGGAGTGACCAAATAGATGGGATTGAGAGAAGACGTTCTGAGAATTTTATGCAGCGGTGAAGCTCGACGAATCAATTTTACCTTCACGACGACTACAGGCGGTTCGGTAACCATCGATCAAAACTCGTTCAGGGCCGTAGCTCATGCGATCGAACAAGAACACATCCACCTGCATGAAGGCGGCGTGCCGCAAGGAGCGGCGGTCTATAACCGATGGCACAACCGTCTCTCGATCGGCGTGGGTGGAAGACAGTCGCGGATCTTTGAGGCATTGATCATTCATGAGGCCGTTCACGCCTTTTTCGATATCCGGCACATTAGTCTTCCCGAAGTTGATAGCGAGGCAGCCGGGTACATAGCTCAAGGATGCTATTTACGCACGTCAAATTTCGACCGCAATCGCCTCGGGCAATCAGAAAATAACGAAGTTTTGACCGGAATGCTGATAGCCGACGGGATCGCCGCAAGACACAGCGTTTCCACCGCGAATTTGAACGAGCTGAGGGCATCCCTTCGCGGCGACAATCATTATCGTCGCTACATCAGCGGGACCTTTGCCGGCAATGGGTAAAGGGCCGGTAGAAAAATACTCGCGGGAATGATAAGCGATCCGGCGGACCGCACTATTCTGGATCAGCAGGCCAGCAAACAAAGAAGTTCGAGTTTCACAAATTCGAGGAAGGAGAAACAGGAATGATCACATTAGAAGGACCGCATATGGGATTGAACGACAGACGCTCGTGGTCGAAGGTACAAATGTGGAACACATGCTCGGTTGCGGAAACCGAATCCCGCGAGCATATCATCGAGCATGTCGCAAACATCGCGAGAAGTGCGCCAGGCGGTAAACTGAAGAACCTCGTATTTTCATGCCACGGAACCGCGGCGTATGTTCAAATGGGACTGTCCTTCGATAGGTCACACACCTCGATGTTTCGTGCCTGGACCGGTTTGGTGGAGAAAATATGGTTTCATTGCTGTTCAGTCGCGCGAATTACTACGCCGAACTCGCCAACCGCCGGAGACGGAAACCTTTTTTGTTCCGAAGTAGCAAGGGCAGCAGGATGCTATGTTGTAGCGTCGACCGAAACGCAGGTAGGCGCAAGCGGAAGGGTGCTTCCGTACGGCCGCCTGGACACGTTTGAGGGTTTGGTACTGGTCTATGGTCCCAATGGCGGCGTCATGCCAGACGCGAATCGCCATCCATCTACTTATTTAAGGAATCCGTCCGATCCCGGCAGCTGGGCGCAAAATCCAGACTAAAAAGCACGAAAAGGACGTATTGCCTTTTCGTGCGTCTGAGATCGGTTTAGTTAACTAGATCTATGCCGCCGCTTCTGTCTTGGTTCCGCACTCGGGGCAGAATTTTGCACCGGGAGCGAGCTCGGCCTGGCAGTTAGGGCATTTGGCCTTTTCCTGGGTTGAGCCACATTCCGAACAGAACTTAGCTCCCTCGCGAAGTTTCGCGCCGCATTTTACGCAGGGAACCTGAGCGACCTCCATCTTTCCGCCGCATTCCGCGCAAAATTTTGCTCCGGGAATATTCGCCTTACCACAAGCGGGGCACGGGACAGTTGCCGCAGCCGCACCGCCGCCGCCAGCACCCTGCGCCTGCTGGCCGAACACGTTCGCCATTTGGCCGCCGACCGCGAATCCAGCACCAAGCCCGGCTCCGAGGCCCGCTCCGCCGCCCTCGTTCTGTGCGGCGTCGCGAAGCGCGTCCGCGGCTTGAAACTGCATGTATTTTTGAGCGTCGCCTAATGCTCCCATCGATGCACGCTTGTCCATCGCGGCTTCGACTTCGGGTGGAAGACTAATGTTCTCGACAAAGAATTTGGTTACCTCGAGTCCCCAATCCGAGAAATCCTCGTTGATCTTGCCTCGGATCGATTCGCCCATTTCTTTATATTGGGCGGCAAGGTCGAGAGCTGGAATCTTCAGTTCGCCGATAGCGTCCGAAAATTCGGTGACGATCGAGCGTTTGAGCTGTCCTTCGATATCCTCGGTTTGAAACTGTGCATTTGTCCCAGTTATCTGCTTGATGAATTCAGCTGGATTTGAAACACGCAGACTGTATGCACCGAACGCGCGAAGGCGAACGATCCCAAAATCAGCGTCACGAAGCATTACCGGATTTGAAGTTCCCCACTTCATGTCGGTGAACTGCTTTGTATTCACAAAATAGACTTCGGATTTGAAAGGAGAATTAAAGCCGTACTTCCACGCACCGATCTTGGACAATATCGGAGTGTTCCCGCCATCTATGGAGTAACGTCCAGGACCAAAAACGTCGGCCACCTGGCCCTCGAAGACAAAAACAGCGGCCTGCGACTCACGCACGATCAACTGAGCACCATTCTTTATCTCTTGTCCCACAACCGGAAACCGGTAAACCATCGTGTCACCGGTACTATCCAGCCATTCGATCACCTCGATGAATTGATTGAATGCTGCGTTTTTGACCTGGTCCAGAATACTCATTATCGATTCTCCTTTCTGCCTCTGTGATTAACGATAGAATATGCCACAAAGTTCGGATAATTGGAAGAATAAGATGGATGGTACGTCTGCGAAAAATCCGGAGTTTGACTGTTTCGTATATAAGATATTGTGCTATAAAGCGGATGCAGCCAGTCTCTGCTTCTTGTAACGGACGTAAAACGTAAGCTTGAAATTTGGGCTGACGGGGCTAAGTTATACGCCGGACGTAAGATGCATTTCTTCTCAGACTTCTTTTGACCCGCCTACGCCTGATACGGGAGCTCATACTCAAGTCTATGGACCCGAAGCGATGGGGTTGGGATCGTTTCGTTTTCTTACTCTCATCCAGAGCCAAAGAAGTCCGACCCCAGCGATGCCTCCGGCCATGTCGATCGCGACGTCCCATGGCGATGATGTTCTGGTGGGTTCAAAACTTTGGTGATATTCGTCGATGCACGCAACCATAAGTACCGAAAGGATCGAGGCAACGAATGAATATTTTTTAAGAGCCTGAACCGATGACCTTGCGAACGCCCTAAATGAGAGAAAACCCAAAATGCCATACTCGGAGAGATGGGCAAGTTTGCGAATTACCGCGTGATAGATTTCGATCGTCTCAATCGGTGCAGACGGAAACAAAAACTTAAGGAGAGGAAGAAAAATGCGCGAGGTCTGTTCGGAGGACGCCTGCGTGGATGAAAACCCAAGAACGATCATCGTCCATAAAAAAAGCGGCGCGTAGCGTATGAGACGCTCGCGCCAGTTATGTCCGATCTTGATGTCTTCGCTCATTTCCAAGGAAGACGAAACCGAGGCTAAGCCGCTGCTGCGGCTCCTGAAACTACCTCGATAATTTCTTTGGTGATGGCCGCCTGGCGAATCCGATTCATATTCAACGTTAGCGAATCGATCAATTCACCCGCGTTCTTCGACGCCGAATCCATCGCCGTCATTCGCGAACCCTGCTCGGACGCAACCGATTCGAGCATAGCCTTGTAAAGTTGGATCTCGACCTGCTTGGGCAACAGCTTGCCGAAGATCTCAGCGGCCGGCTGCTCGTAAATATACTCGGCTTCAGTCGAAGTACCTTCGCCGTCGCCCGCCGCAACAGGCGGTATCGGCAGGATCTGCTCGATCATCGGTTTTTGCGAAAGAACTGTTTTGAATTCCGTATAGACGAGAAAAACCTTGTCGATCGTCGTGTCCTCGGTAAACCGGGCGATTATCTTCCGGGCTATATCAAGAGCGTCCTGATGGACAACCTGTCCGCTGCCTGTGAGGCCGACATATTCGTCTACGATGTCGACCTGACGCCTCTTGAAAAAATCGCGTCCTTTGCGGCCTATTGGAATCAGCTCGGCCTGCTTTTCAGCATTTGATTTAAGAAATGCCTGAGCCGCTTTGATCACATTTGCGTTGAACGCGCCTGCCAATCCCTTGTCGGCACTGACCAAAACGATCAGATACTTTTCATCACCACGCGGATCCAGGAGCGGATGCGAGAATTCGTCCGCAACCCGCGAGCTCAAGCCGCCAAGCACCTCGGTCATCTTTGACGAAAAAGGCCGCGACGCTACGACTCGGTCCTGAGCACGTTTAAGTTTCGCAGCAGCAACCATTTTCATCGCCTTAGTGATCTGCTGCGTGTTTTTGACCGACTTGATCCGCCGGCGCATGTCCAAAAGACTTGCCATAAGAATGAGTGGTGATCGGTGAACAGTGAACGGTGAATGTCTTAACACTCATCATTCAAGGTGCATCATTCACAATTACCTAAGCGGCCGCCGCTCCAGCCTTCTGCCAACGTGTGGCTTTGAAATCTTCGACGGCTTCCTTCATCAAACCCTTGAGGTCGTCGTCGATGTTGCGTTTGTCGCGAAGCGTGTTCAAGACGGCGGGATGCGAGCCCTGCGCGAATTTCGTCAATTCTTCTTCGAACCGCTTCAAGTCTTCGACCTCAATATTGTCCGCCAGCCCGTTAGTTACGGTCCAGATAATGAAAACCTGTTCTTCGACGGGCATCGGCTTATACTGGGGCTGCTTCAGTATCTCGGTGAGGCGTTTGCCGCGTTCGAGCTGCGACTGCGTCGATTTATCGAGGTCCGAACCGAACTGCGCGAACGCCGCCAATTCACGATACTGAGCGAGATCGATACGGAGCGTGCCCGCAACCTGCTTCATTGCCTTGATCTGGGCCGAACCGCCGACACGTGAAACCGAGTTGCCCACGTTGATGGCCGGGCGAACGCCGGAGTTAAAAAGGTCCGATTCCAAAAAGATCTGGCCATCCGTGATCGAGATAACGTTGGTCGGAATGTATGCCGAAATATCGCCGGCTTGTGTCTCGATAATGGGCAGCGAGGTCAGGCTTCCGCCTCCGCGGACATCCGCCATCTTTGCCGCACGCTCGAGAAGGCGTGAGTGAAGATAGAAAACATCTCCGGGGTACGCTTCACGGCCGGGAGGTCGGCGCAGCAGCAGCGAGATCTCACGATAAGCCGCAGCCTGTTTCGAAAGATCGTCATATATCGTTAGCGCGTGGCGGCCGTTGTCACGGAAATATTCGCCCATCGCGCAGCCGGCGTAAGGAGCAAGAAACTGCATCGCCGCCGGATCGGATGCCGAAGCGTTGACGATGATCGTGTAATCCATCGCGCCGAATTCATCCAGCTTTTGGCGGACCTGAGCCACCGTCGAAGCCTTTTGCCCGATGGCTACGTAAACGCAAATAACGTCCTTGCCTTTCTGATTTATGATCGTATCGATCGCGACAGCGGTTTTGCCGGTCTGGCGGTCGCCGATGATCAATTCGCGTTGTCCGCGGCCGATCGGCACCATCGAATCGATGGCTTTCAGGCCGGTCTGGAGCGGCTCTTTCACCGGCTGGCGGTCAATGATTCCGGGGGCGATACGCTCGATCGGAAAATACGTGTCGGTCACGATCTCGCCTGCCTCGTCGATCGGATTTCCAAGAGCGTCAACGACGCGCCCGATCAGTGCATCACCTACCGGAACGCTCATAATGCGGCGCGTGCGCTTGGCTTCGTCGCCCTCTTTGATCTTTTGAAAATCGCCGAAGAGCACGGTTCCGACCTTGTCTTCTTCGAGGTTGAGCGCGAGGCCGCGGACGCCGTGGGGGAATTCGAGCAGCTCGCCGGCCATTACTTTTTCGAGGCCGTAGATCTCGGCGATTCCGTCGCCGACCTTGATGACCGTACCGACCTCGGCGACTGTCATACTCGCATCGAAATTTTCGATCTGGGCGCGGATTATTTCGTTTATTTCGTTAGCTTTAATTGCTTCCATGTCTTAATTAACCATTCACTAATTGTTCTTTCAGATTCTCTAATTGCGTTTTTACGGAGCCGTCGTAAACAGTTGATCCGATACGCGTTACGACTCCGCCGATCAAATTCGGGTCCGTCGCAAAGTCTATCTTGATCTTTTTCCCCGTCAGCTTTTCGAGATTGATGCGAAGCTCGTTACGGTCGCCTTCAGGCAACTCACGTGCGGAACTCACCTCGGCCGAGACAATGCCGCCGCGTGATTCGAGCTCTGATTCAAATCGCGTGTTTATCTCACCGAGCTCTGTCAATCTGCCGTTCTTGAGCAAAATCCGCAGAAAATTCGCGGTCTGCTTAGCGGGCCGCGTTTTTTCAAGCAAGCCTTCGAGAAGCTTCTCTTTATTGGCGTGCGGGATCGCCGGATTGCTGAAAACGCTTTGGAGGTCGCTATTTCCGCTGATGAGCCGCTGCCATTCTCCGAGTTCGGCCTTCACAATGTCGACCTGACCGGATCCAGCCACAACATCGGCAAGAGCTACGGAATATCGCCGTGCGATCGTTTCAATGCTCATTAATTCAATCCTCCGATCTCGGCAATATTTGCCTTAACAAGCCGGGAATCCTGCGCGGCATCTACACGCGCCCGCAGCTTTTCCTCCGCGAGGCGAATACTTTCCTCGGCAGAAAACCGTCGGAGTTCAATGCGGGTCTGCTGAGCGAGACGTGAGATCTCAGAATTTACCTGTTCGCGAAGGCGTTTGATCTCGATCTCGGTATGCTCGGCCAGCCGCTGCTTATCTTCGGCAGCCTCGCTTTGCGCTTTGGCCAAGATCGCGGCGACTTCTGATTCGAGCGACGTTAGGCGGGCCTCAACCTCACTTAACCTCGAGAGAGCGGCTTGTTTTTCCTGCTCTGCCTTGATCAATTCCGCTCGTATGGCGTCCCTTTTTGCTTTAAAGGCGTCGCTCAACGGTTTTTTAAGAAGATAGACCATGATCGCGATAAATATCGCGAGATTCAGGAATTTCCAGGCTTCAAATCCGGGAATATTCAGCCAATTCTCGTAAAATTTAGTGAACCCGCCCTCGGCAAGGAGCAAAATTGGCTTGTATATAAAGGCGAACATAATAATAAAGGCTTAGACTTTGAGAATGTCGCCGGCGATCTTGTCGGCGATCCGTTCGGCTTCCGACGCGATCGAGGCCCGTGCCTCGCGCGACTGCTGCTCGATCGAGGCCCGCTCGGTTTCCATTTCGCCGGAAAGCTCGGCTTTAGCAGCCGCAATAGCCTGGTCGCGCGAGGCAACCGCAGCAGCATGCTCCTTTTCGATCAGCTCGTAGCCTAGACTTCGGGCGTCGAGGGTCGACTTATTGTATTCGGATTCCTTATCGGCGGCGGTTTTGAGGATATTCTCAGCCTCGCTTCCGTAACCGCCCTTCTGCTTTTCACGGGCGTCGATCACACGATTTATCGGCCGGAAAAAGGTCCGGT
>JBDTZW010000421.1:0-4141 GCA_040004905.1 Acidobacteriota bacterium | reverse complement strand
TCGACCTGCAAAAGACCCAGAAATTATTCCGCGACGCCCTTAATTACGTCACCGAATCGCTCACCGAGCGCCCGCGTCAAAAAGTACTCTTCGTCGGCACCAAGCGCCAGGCCCAGGAGGCCATTAAAGAAGAAGCCGAACGCTGCAACCAGTTCTACGTCAACAACCGCTGGCTAGGCGGCCTCCTGACCAACTATCAAACCGTCCAAAAATCGATCCAAAAGCTAAAAGAGATCGAAGCGATGCGTGAAGACGGCCGCTTCGAGATGCTCACCAAAAAAGAGCGCCTCAAGCTTGATCGTGAGCATGAAAGTTTGATGAAAAACCTTGCTGGAATCAAGGAAATGAATGGATTGCCTGACATGCTATTCGTCATCGACGTGCGCAAGGAAGACATCGCAATCAAGGAGGCCAATCGTCTCGGTATTCCGATCGTCGCCGTCGTTGATACTAATTGTTCTCCAGAAGGAATCACTCAGGTGATCCCTGGAAATGACGACGCTCTTCGAGCCATTCGCTTGTTCGCTTCGCGAATTGCCGATGCGATCCTCGAAGGACGGCAGGTCGGTACTGAAGGGAGTGTCGCGGTCGCTGAGACGACGGACGACGAGGGTGCGACTGAAGATACGCTTACGACGCCCACGGTCGTGATCCCGGCAGAGTTCCGCGATCCGGATGAAGGCGACGATGATGTCGAACTCGAGACTGAGGACGAAGCGGTAGACGAGGAGGTCGAGGCACCAGCCGAAGAGCCAGCAACCGCTGAGACCGAAGAACCTAAAACGGAAGAAAGCAACGAAGCAGTCGCTAGCTAGTTAAATTTTTTATTTTTCGAAACGTAGCTCTTATCCGTTGACAATGGAAAAGGCTGCGTTTTTTCTTAAGTTCAGATAGGCATGCGTCGGCGCTTGGATATATGTTGAACAGGCACTATCTGATCTCTTAACGCAATATTTATTGGAGTAAGTTATGGCAGATGTAACAGCAGGTGCAGTTAAATCCCTCCGCGAGAAAACGGGCGCAGGGATGGTGGATTGTAAGAACGCTTTGGTTGAATCTGACGGAGATGAGTCCGCGGCGATCGAGATCCTCCGCAAAAAGGGCATGGCTCAGGCCGGTAAAAAGGCAGGCCGTGTGACGGCCGAAGGCGCGGTCGGATCGTACATTCACATGGGCGGCAAAGTCGGCGTTCTCGTCGAGATCAATTGCGAAAGCGATTTCGTTTCGCGCGGCGAAGAATTTCAGCAGCTCGTGAAGGACGTTGCGATGCACGTTGCCGCGGCAGATCCGCGTTTCACGAATCGCGACGAGGTTCCGGCGAGCGAACTCGATAAAGAACGCGAGATCCTCAAGGAACAGCTCAAAAACGATCCCAAGAACGCGGGCAAGCCAGATGACGTTCTCGCGAAGATCATTGAGGGTCGCCTGAATAAATTCTATGAGGAGGCGGTTCTCGTCGATCAGCCATTTGTAAAGGATCCTTCGAAAACCGTAGGCGAATTGGTCGCGGAAAAGATCGGTTCGATCAAGGAAAATATTACTATTCGCCGCTTTACCCGTTACAAAATGGGCGAAGGGATCGAGAAAAAAGCCGACGATTTCGCGGCTGAAGTCGCGTCGATGGTCAGCTAACAATTTTCGAGTTTTAGGTTTCTAGTTTCGGATCGCTTTCGACTCGAAACTTGTAACCAGGTCTCGAAACCGCAAATGAAGCCGCTTTTCAAACGCATACTGCTCAAGCTTTCCGGCGAGGCCCTGATGGGCTCGCAGAACTACGGCATTGATACGCAGGTTGCAGAGAATGTGGCGAGAGAATTGAAAACACTGCACGCTCTCGGGATCGAGATAGCGATCGTTGTCGGCGGCGGCAACATTTTTCGCGGCGTTTCTAAATCGGCCGGAAACATGGACCGTGCGGCGGCCGATTATATCGGGATGCTCGCGACCGTGATGAACGCCGTCGTCCTTCAGGACGCCCTGGAAAAACAGGATGTCTATACGCGCGTAATGTCGGCGATAGACATACCACAGTTGGCCGAGCCGTTTATCCGGCGCCGCGCCGTCAGGCATCTCGAAAAACAGCGCATCGTGATCTTTGCTGCGGGCACCGGGAATCCGTATTTTACAACCGATTCCGCGGCCGCACTTCGGGCACTTGAAATAAAGGCCGAGGCGATATTTAAGGGCACAAAGGTCGACGGAATTTACACGGCTGATCCGATGCTCGACCCTACGGCCGTCCGCTACGAAACGATCACGTTCCAGGAAGTCTTGGAAAAGCAGTTGAAGGTGATGGACGCGTCGGCCATATCGCTGTGCATGGATAACAACCTGCCGATAATGGTTTTTAATATGCGGAAATCAGACAATGTTATTAAAGCCGTTCAAGGAGACCTTTCTATTGGGACTCTCGTAACGAATGGCTAAGTTTATTGATTATGAGCATTGAAGATGTATTGAAGGACACCGGCCCGAAAATGGATGGGGTGGTCGAAGATTTTAAGCGAAAGCTCTCAAACGTAAGAACGGGGCGAGCTACGGTTGGCCTGCTCGATACGGTGCATGTCGATTACTACGGAACCTCGACGCCGTTAGTTCAAATGGCATCGGTCGCCGTACCCGAGCCGCAATTGATCACGGTTCAGCCGTGGGATATCTCACAGCTTGGTGCGGTCGAGAAGGCTATCATCGCCGCCAACCTCGGCCTCAACCCGTCAAACGACGGCAAGGTCATACGTCTGCCGGTCCCGCCGCTCAACGAGGAGCGAAGAAGGCAGCTTGCCAAACAAGTTCACGAAATTGCCGAAGAGCATCGGATAGCCATTCGGAATGTCCGCCATGCATCCAACGATGCTCTCAAGAAACTGGCGAAGGACAAAGCGATCTCTGAGGACGATGAACGAAGTGGGTTAGATCAGGTCCAGAAGCACACAAACACATATATCAGCAAGATCGACGAGCTCGCAAAAAACAAGGAAACCGAGATAATGAGTGTGTAACACCATCTCGATTTTTGAGGAATCACTCTGCCCTCGTCGAACCCGATCGGCAAGGGCATTTTCGCGCAAAGATTTGTCTTTCTATCGCTTCTTATTTGAAGTATATTTGAGCGGTTCATCCCGCTCGAATATTATGAAAACTCTCGGACGCGCCCTTGCGATTTTTGCCGTCATTTTTGCGCTTCTAACGAACGCACTTCCCTGCGGCCCGGCATACGTAACACCGATATTCGAATACGACAGCTCGCCCGAGGACCCGTATGCCAATTTTGCCGCCGGAGATCTAGGGATCATCAAGCCGGGATTTCATCGTCCTGTCCTTTACGCAGCCTACCGTTATCTCGGGGGCGTGAGTTTCTCGCCCGAGGAACAGGCAGCATTGGTACAAGTTTGGGAAGCGGACTTCGACAATAAGAACTACCTCGATACGAGCGTTACCGAGGCTGTCCAGGCGTGGGTCGATAAGCGAAAGGATGTGGTCGGAAAAGACGAGAAAACCCCCGACATTTATGCCGATCGCGGCAGCGGCTACGAGTACTTTCCAAATTGCGCGAAGAACGCTTTTGAAACCGCGACAGAAACTCTGACAGATAGGGTCGCCACCCACGGACCCAGCGATCCTGGTGTTGTATCGTGGCTGAATGGACAAGACGCCGTCTTTGCCAACTGTTCTAACGGCAAGAAACTTCCGGAACAGGCACCGCCCGGTTCACCTGAATGGCTGCAGAAGGACCGCGCATATCAGATCGCCGCAGCGTCGTTCTATTCGCTCGACTATGAAGGCGCGAAACTTCGTTTTTCAGAGATCGCACAGGACCAGGATTCGCCGTGGCAGGAGACGGCTGACTACTTAGTTGCGCGAACATTGGTGCGTCAAGCAAGTCTGACAAAGGACAATGAAAAGGCGGCCCGATTTTATGCGGAAGCCGAACAGCGCCTGGCTAAATTCGGCTCTGGCAAATTTGCCGAGTCCGCTGAAAAGATGCTTGGCCTGATCAAATACCGGATCCATCCTAAGGAACGTCTTGGTGAGCTAGCCCGCAACCTCGTGAATGGCGGCAACTCGAACTTCCGTCAGGATGTTATTGACTACTCGTGGCTCATGGACAAGTATGAGGCCGAGGTCCTAACCGCCGAAGAAA
>JBDTZW010000024.1:0-4157 GCA_040004905.1 Acidobacteriota bacterium | reverse complement strand
AATGGAAGCAGATGCCGCAGACCGGTTGGTCGAAACATCTCGTCGCCGTCATGCGCGGACTCGCGATCGTTACGCCGATAATTTTGATCTTTGGCGGCCTGTTCGTCGCCGCTGACGCGGTCTATCAGGGAATGGTCGAGCGGATCTTTAATATTCAGCCCGAAACGATCCTCACCCACTCGCTCCTGTTCGCCGCCTTTGCGTGGATGTCCGCCGGCTATCTCCGCGGCGTCATGCTGGGCAACGAACCGGCCGAGGGAGCAACACCAGCAGCAGCGAGTGTGCCCGACCCGGCAAAGGCCTCGGCCGCCGCAAATGAGAAGGCAGATGCACAGTTCGCAGCGGGCGTGCCCCACGTCGATGACACTAATGCTAATTTTGAATCCTCACCCCATTTACCTGACTATCGCACCGCCGTCGAGCACATCAACATCAGCGATCCACCGGATGCTCCGACCGCAGAAACACAACCCGCTCCCGATGCCGAAGCCCACGCGTCAGCAACGGCTTATCAATCATCGCAGACCGAAGCCAAACCGAATGGTGCCGCTCGCACTCCCTTCGACTGGGCACACGTCGACAGCTCAAAGTTCCCGCCAGCATTGACGCTCGGGTCGATCGAGATCGGTTTGATCTTCGGGCTCATCGATCTTCTCTTCCTCAGTTTTGTTATCGTCCAGATCCCATATCTCTTCGGAGGAATGGATCTCGTGCAAAACACGCCGGACTTTAAGTTGGCGGAATACGCTCGACGCGGCTTTGGCGAACTGGTCACTGTTTCGGCCCTCGTGCTTCCGATCCTGCTCGCCGCGCATTGGCTTATCCGCAAAAATAGCCCTGTCGCAGCAAAGCTTTTCCGCGTTCTCGCTGGAATCCAGATCGTCCTGCTCTTCGTGATAATGGCCTCGGCAACACAGAGGCTTTTTCTGCTTACGGGAAACCTGGGCTACGGCATGACTACTATTCGTCTCTACCCGATGATCCTGATGAGCTGGCTGGCGATCGTTTTCGTTTGGTTTGCTCTGACCGTGCTAAGAAATGCAAGGCAATATTTCGCATGGGGAGCTCTCTGGTCTGCGTTCTTCGTCCTCGGAGCCACGCACTTTCTCAACCCCGACAAGCTGATCGTCGATACCAATATTGCTCTGATGCACCAGGGCAGGGAATTCGACACCAACTACAATTCGCATCTGAGCGACGATGCCATTCCTTCGCTGGTCAATGCCTTTGACGAGCTCGATCCAAAATATCAAGACCGGGTAGTCCGCCGACTAGCCGAACGCTACTGTCAAAAGACCCAGGGAGGCGATCTGCGAAGCTGGAACCTAGGCCGCTCACGTGCCTCGACTTCACTACAGGCCATCGAGCCCGCCGCCGAAACTCTCGGCGGCTGCCGCAACGGCTATCTCTACGTCCCACCGGCAATGCCTGTCTCCCAAGGAGAAAATATCGAGCGATAGCATTGCACTGCGCCTAGGCGACTGATTCAACGACCGGCTATAAGATTCGAAAGCAAATCTGTCCGCGAAAGATAAGCCTCTAGCTGCCGAAAAGAAAGCAAAAGAGAAGTATCCTTAGCGTCGCTGACACATGAAGCTTGTCTTTGAAGTTGTCGGTTCGAGCAAAGGATTTAAACGAACTGTACTCGTAGAGGTGTTTGACGCGTTGTATGACGCCGAAATAGCCCTTAAACGCCTAAGGAACAATCCTAAGTATGATGATTGGATTCTCAGCATTAGGAAAAATTTAGCCGCCGATTGACCACCACTAAAAAAACTAAGGCATATTGGCGTTCACTCCAATGCCTTGCTGCACTCGTTGATTCTCAGTTCGTTTGCCTCAGTATCTAATGACCGGGCCAGGCTCAACCCTATGATCGATCAACCTTAATGATCGCTCTTCGACGGGCACTTAATTGGATCAGCAAAGTTCATACTGTGATCGGCTTGCCTGCGTCGAGGTGCAGCACCAACATTGGGTGACCGTCGTAAGTAGCGATCGGGGTTGGGCGGAAGGCGAGGGTTTGGTTGATCTCGATCTCGAACTGCTTCAGGAGCCGCGCCGCGCGGATGATCCGCATGCGGCGGCCTCGGCCGTAGGCTCTAACCGGAAAGAAATTCCGGTCGGCGGAGATCGGAAATTTCACACCGATCGCATTCTGTGCCCGGTCGAAAAAAAGCGATACGCTGGCCGGTGAGCCTATACGCCGAAACGCCTCGGCGTTCATCGCGATTTCGCCCCGTTTGTTAATGCTGGCATAGGGTATCATCGGCGTTTCGCGTCGTTTGCCGCGTGGTCGTTCAATAGCGATTTGCCAGCCGTCGGACATATCCTGGCTCAGCTCCGATTCGATTTCCGCTTCCTGCCGCCCACAATGACGGTTTCCCGCAGACCGAGGATAAATTGGCCCTCGTTCGTAAGGTTCGGTCGCAGAAAACGCTGCGTTGACACGACCCTGATCCCGAAATGGCGGCAAAAGGTCGAGGCGTGTATCCCCCAGCCTTCCTGCTTTTTCACCACTTTGAAATTTTCAGCGAACCGCGGATAGGCCGGTTCGATGGCGATCGAGTCGTTCTCGCGTCCATAGTACAGGGCCACGGCCTGCGGGTTCCCGAATACCTGGTATGCCTTTCTATTAAGATAGATCATTCCACGACTGTTTATCGTGACACGAAGTTCCCCGGCCCCGGCTGGGCCACCCTGAAATTTCTCCCACTTTCTATCAAGCGGCATATTTGTCTTTCCTCCTTTGTTGTTTTATAGATGAGATGGCGATGCAAGACTAGCACGACCGTTTTAGAAAAGTCAACAAAGAATTTTCTCTGAGCCTGAAAACAGATCTGCCGATTCGTGAACTCCGTAGAGATAGTTGAGATGGACGCTTACGGCCTGAGATGGCGTTCTGCGGGCAGGTGGCGGTCATATCAAGAGCCGCCTGGGTCATATTAATGCTGGTCTGGGTCATATTAATAATGGCTTGGGTCATACCTTTGAGATGTCTGCAACAAAACGGAGACGGATTCGGGAACGCCAATTTCTTGCCTCGTGATAAAATAAGCCGGTGATCAACCGTGACCTAGTCCGCGAATATCTGCTTTATCTCAAGGTAGAAAAAGGACTTGCCAAAAATTCGATCGAATCGTACCAGCGGGATCTCGCCAAACTTGCCGCCTGGGTAAGTAAGAATGATATCGATATCGCGGCGACAACCCGTCAGGACCTGCGCGAATGGCTCATCGACCTCGGGCATTCGGACCTGTCGGCGAACTCTAAACTCCGTCTTATCAGCAGTTTACGGGGGTTTTACAAATTCCTGATGATCGACGGGCATATCACGGCCAATCCCGCCGAAGACCTCGATACGCCGCAAAAAGGCTCGTATTTGCCGCGGTTTCTCAACCAATCCGAGATCGAATCGCTCCTCGCCGCCCCTGACGTTTCGACCGAGACCGGCCTTAGAGACCGTGCGATCCTCGAACTGATGTATGCCTGCGGGCTCCGGGTATCCGAAGCTGTAAATATTGCAATAAAAGATCTTGACATCGACGGCGGCATCCTGACCTGCACCGGAAAAGGCAGCAAGACCCGTCGAATCCCTGTCGGTTCGAGCGCCGTCGAATGGGTAAAAAGCTATCTGGCGGCTCGCCGCAAGCGAGAAGAAATCGGCGTCGACCGGATGTTCGTCACGCCGGCCGGCAAGCCTCTAAACCGCCAGCTCCTTCACGGCCTGATCAAGAAATACGCCGAAAAATGCGGGCTTGAGGACGTTTCACCACACACGCTGCGGCACTCATTCGCCACTCACTTGGTTCAAAACAGTGCCGATATCCGCTCGGTCCAGCTCATGCTCGGCCACGCCGATATTTCCACGACGCAGATCTATACGCACATCACCGATGCCCACCTTCGCAAGTCCTACGACAAGTTTCACCCACGGTCAAAAAGCTAACAATCGGCTCATTTTTAGGCGCCAACTTGCATCTTTAAATGATTTTCGCTAGTATTGGAAATTTGCTAATTGGCTCTAAAAGCCGGTTGCTGCAATCATAAATAGGTAAGCATGGGTGGTCGAGCGGTCAATGGCATCGGGCTGTAAACCCGACGGATTAATTTCCTACGTAGGTTCAAATCCTACCCCATGCACCATGAGCGGGAGT
>JBDTZW010000100.1:0-14122 GCA_040004905.1 Acidobacteriota bacterium | reverse complement strand
GGCAGAAGGCGATCGATCTTGATAAAAGGTCATTGCCTTCTGCCCATTTTGAATTGTCGCTTCGCCCGCAATCATGGAAGAAATCTCTCCGCAAAGGATCGATCTTAATCGCCCCTTCATGTACACCGTGGTCACTATCGGGGCTGCGGCTTGCCTGCTTGCGCTTCTGAATTTCCCCGTCCGCGAGGTCGATCTGCCGCTGATCGTACTTGCTCTGGCGACTGTGTTCCTTAGCTCGCGTGTCGGAATAGAATTCTCGCGACACAAGGTCCAAATAACGGTCTCGGATACATTCATTTTTCTGATCCTGCTCTTATACGGAGGCGAAGCAGCGGTACTGGTCGCGGCCGCCGAAGCCTTTTGGTCGTCGTTTCGTTTTTCGCGGCTCTGGCTCACGCGTGCTTTTAACGGTGCTCTTCTGGGGACCTCCACCTTCATCGCGAGCGCCGTCGTTACGCTCATATTTGGCTCCACGGTCGAACTCACGCGTTCGGGCCGCGCGACGGAGTTCGCCATGGCGATCGGCATTCTGGCCGCAACACAGTATTTAGCTAATTCGAGCATCGCCGCGGTACGCCTCGCACTAAAAACCCGGCAACCGCTCTGGACGACCTGGAAGGAGCATTTTCTGTGGACGTCCGTTACCTATTTTGCCGGCGGGTCGGCGGCGGGCGTCACGGCGAAGCTTATCACCGGCAACGGTTTCTACGCCTTTATCGCCGCACTCCCGATCATCAGCATCATTTACTTCACTTACGAGACCTATCGTAAACAGCTCGAAGCGAAGACCGAGCAAGCGGATCAGGCTATTCTGCATGCCAAGGAACAGGAGCGCATCAGCCACGAATTGCGAGAGAGCGAGGAACATCTTCGCGGTGCGTTCGACTATGCCGCGGTAGGTATGGCCCTGCTCGGAACCAACGGACGGTGGCTCCGGGTGAACCAATCCTTTTGTGGGTTACTCGGATACTCCGAATCGGAGCTGCTTCAAACCGATCTCCAGTCGATAACGCATCCCGAAGATCTCGGCGGTGAGCTGGCTGATATGTATCGCCTGCTTGAAGGAAAGGTCGTCACCGTTACGACGGAAAAGCGATTCCTCCATAAAGACGGTCGCGAGATATGGACGATCATTAGCATGTCAACCGTTTCGGACTCTGACGGCCGCCCGATGCACTTCGTTTTTCAAGCCCAGGACATCACCGAGCGCCGACAGGGCGAAGCGAAGCTCGAACGAGCGGCATTCTATGATTCGCTAACGTCCCTTCCGAACCGAGCCCGATTTACCGAGAGGCTGCAGTCGACCATCGACCGGGCCTCCGGAAACGCCGATGACGAACAATACGCCGTCCTCTTTCTCGATATCGACCGGTTTAAGAACGTAAACGACAGCCTCGGCCACGCAATGGGCGATCAGCTTCTGATCAGCGTAGGCCGCCGCCTCGAAATGTGCGTTCGCCCGAATGACATCGTGTCGAGATTCGGCGGCGACGAATTCGCCGTGCTTCTCAAGGGCCTAAAGAGCGAGAACGCCGCGGTAACGATCGCGGAACGGATCCGCCGTGAGCTGGCACTTCCCTTTGACCTCGCCGGGCACGAAGTCTTCAGCGGCGGCAGCATAGGAATGGCCCTTTCCACCTGCGGATACAAGGAGTCCGAGGAGATCATTCGCGACGCCGATACTGCAATGTATCGAGCGAAGGAGCAAGGAAACGGCCGCTTCGAAATATTCGATCGCGAAATGCATGCTCGGGTTATCTCTCGGCTCCAACTCGAAAATGATCTACGCAAGGCCATCGAGCGAAAGGAATTTGAGGTTTATTACCAACCGATCATCGAACTTGCCGCGAACACCATCTCCGGGTTCGAAGCCCTCGTTCGCTGGAATCACCCGGAACGCGGGTTTATCTCGCCTGCCGATTTCATTGACGTTGCCGAAGAAACCGACCTGATCGTGCCGCTCGGCCAAATTGTGCTGACCGAAGCGTGCCGCCAGCTTAGTGAGTTCCAGCGTATGACGGGTAAGCGAAAGCCACTCACGATGAGCGTTAACCTTTCAGGCCGCCAGTTCAAACAGTTCGATCTCGTTGAACAGGTCAAGCAGGCTCTTCATCAATCGAAACTCGACCCGGCCTGCCTGACGCTTGAAATAACGGAAAGCATATTGATGGACAGTGCTGACTCGGCCATCGTTATGCTCCGGCAGCTTCGGGCGATCGGTGTTCAGCTTTCGATCGACGATTTCGGCACAGGCTACTCGTCGCTCAGCTACCTCCACCGTTTTCCAGTGAACATTCTCAAGGTCGACCGGTCATTCGTAAACCGCATGGCGGACGACGAAGAGAGCTTGGCGATCGTCGAAACGGTCATAACGCTCGCTGCAAAATTGAAAATGAAGGTCGTTGCGGAAGGCGTGGAAACCGAGATTCAGCGTGGTTTGCTCCATCATATGAACTGCGAATATGTCCAGGGGTTTCTCTTTTCAAAGCCGGTTCCCGCCGAACTCGCCTCTATGCTCATTTCCACTGAATCCTTCGCTCCTACTGCATCTCCATCCGATCCGCCTCCTGCAAGTCCCGTTAATGCGCCTGACGGCAGTTATTTGATGTAGTCACCCGAACTCCTGCCACCGTGCCTGAAAGACTTCGTCCGAAATTGTCTTAATCGACCTTGGACTGGAGAACTCTTTCATGAAGTTTCGGAACCGGCTTTTAAAATGTCTTCCTCAAGCGGGCATTTTTCTTTTTTGCACCATTCAGGCACTTGCTCAGTCCGTTCAGACACCGACGCACGCCGACCTCCTGCGAGGTTCGTACGGCCCGTTTCGTGCGAATAACGATCTGCTTTCCTATGCGCTTGATGTTCGCGTCGATCCTGATAAACAGCTGATAACGGGCAAGAACATGATCCGGTTCAAGATGCTCAAGGACGACATTCGGATCCAGATCGATCTATATCCGAACATGAAGGTCGAAAAGATCTTGCTCGGATCGGCAGAACTCAAATACACCCGCGACGAAGGGGCCGTCTTTATCGATTTTCCCGCTAGGTTGAAGAGCGGCCGCACGTACTCGATCGATTTTTACTATTCCGGAAAGCCCGTGATAACGAACTTCGGCGGATTGTTCTTCAAGAAAAACAAAGCCGGCGATCCGTGGATCGCATCGAGTTGCGAGATCAACGGTGCCAGTCTCTGGTGGCCGAATAAAGACCAGTGGCGCGACGAGGTCGAGAACATGACGATCAGCGTCGCCGTCCCGACCGGCCTCACCGACATATCGAACGGCCAACTCATCGGATCGAAAGACCTCGGCGACGGCTACACCCGTTGGGATTGGAAAGTCGATTACCCGATAAACAGCTACGGCGTTTCCGTAAACATCGGCAAGTACGAACACTGGCCTGAGAAACTCGGCGACCTCGCCATGGATTTTTACGCGGTCCCCGAAGACCTCGATAAAGCGAAAAAGCAGTTCGAGCAGGCCCGCGGAATGCTCCAGGCCTACCAGCATTACTTTGGCGAATACCCTTTCAAAAAAGACGGCTACAAGTTGATCCAAACTCCCTACGTCGGGATGGAGCACCAAAGCGCAATCGCTTACGGTAATCGCTTCCTGAATGGCTTCATCGGCAAAGACTACACCGGTGCCGGCATTTCGATGCGGTTCGACTACATAATTATTCACGAGAGCGCTCACGAATGGTTCGGCAATGCGGTATCGGCGTCTGACATTTCCGACATGTGGATCCACGAAGGCTGGGCGACCTACCTCGAGTGTCTCTACGTCGAATACACATACGGCCATGACGACTATCTGAAATACGTCAACTCGTATAAAAAGCTGGTCGAGAACAAAACCCCGATCATCACACCCCGAGGCACCAGCACCGAGCCGTCGCTCGATCAATATTCAAAAGGCGGGCTGCTCATTCACACGCTTCGCAGCATCGTCAATGACGACACAAAATGGTGGAAACTGATCCACGAGTTCTACCAACATTTCAAATATCGAAACATCATGACCGAAGACGTCGTCGCCTGGTTCGACCAGACGACCAGAATGAACCTGACACCCGTCTTCAACCAATACCTCCACCACACGGCGATCCCGAAACTGGAGGTTAGGCCCACCGCCAACGGACATGTTGCCTATCGCTGGATCGCCGCCGAACCGGGTTTCACAATGCCGGTCAAGATCGGCACAAAAGACCACTGGCAGATCATCATGCCAACTACCAACTGGCAGACATTAAAAACCGACATCAAGATGGAAAGCTTCGACGCGGCAACCGATCTTTACTACATCGACTTTGAAAAGATCGCCTGATTTACCCTGCATTGTATTAATTTGTAATACAGCTTTTTGAGGCGAAACATCGTTTTCGGCCAGCCATTTACTGGGTTTGAGCGATCAATTGACTCTGTTTCACTGTTCCACGAATTTTGCAATTTTTGCACAGGACCCTCCTTTGACTTTATCCTTTCGCCTCTATCCTTTCTCATGGTGCCTGTCCCATGTCCCACTGTCCCACACGCATGATAAAACCGTTTCAACATCCTGCGGCATTTCAGGAATCACACGAATAACCGCGCGCCGATATACCGCAATTGCATCTTAGATAAGACACTGTATCATAGGTGGCTGCCGGCGAGCAAAATTATTTTGACGGATCTGAGCGTATAGATCGCGAACGCGAGGTAGGCCTTACCTGAGAAGCCTTCGCAAAACCCGAATGATCAATAAAGCGATGATTCAGATTTGCCTGCATCGATCGGGTTTACACAAAAAGCATCCAGCGGATTGAACTTAACCTTGCTTTTTCGCAAACGCTCGGTAAAAAAAAGGACTTGACTGGACGAAATTCGCGATCGTTCGGAAGGCATGGGTTAATTATTCTGATCTAAAGGAGAGTAGCCGACTACAACTTTGCTCGCTCGTATTGAGCGAACAGTTTCGTGATCTCGGCATTGAGCTTTTGCTTGGCTGCCGGATCTTTTTCCTTGTCGCGGAGCTTTACAAGATCTTCGATCTTCTCCTGCAATATTTCGATCTTCGTTTCCGGCTTCTTGGGCTTGGTTATCTGATATTTATCGTCCATAGCGCCAGTCTACTACATGGCCTGTGATTATGTGTGGTTAACCACGGAGTGCTGGCACATGCTTTGCATTTGTCTATTCGAATTTAGAATTTGTACAAGATCAATACACAGGGAGGAATATTACAAAATGGCCACAAAACGGAAACGGCAAGGGACACTTTCAAAACTCTATCATAAGGCGACCGAGGTGATAGGTGACGTGGCATCAGGAGCGGCGAGCGGCGCTGTCGTTGGGGCCGCGGCTTCGGCGATCGATGCTACTGGCGTCGAGAAACTGGTAACGCCGAAGCGATCGTCGAGTTCGACTTCAAGGGCAAAAACGGCAGCCTCAATGCCGGCGGCCAAGCCGAAAACCGCGGCGAAAAAGGCGAGCCTGGCAAAGTCTGCAGCCGCTGCTTCATCACCGAAAAAGGCGGCTCCTAAAGCTTCTTCTTCTTCGACCAAGAAGCCGAGCACGGCAAAGTCAGGTTCCGCTACAAGTGGAAAAAAGACAACGGCTACATCAAAAAAGAAATAGAAGATATTAAATAAACAAAACAAAAGGGAGAAAAAACAATGCTTTGGACAATTATCATTATTTTGTTGGTTCTGTGGGCTTTAGGATTCGGATTCGCGGGAGCCGCCGTCGGAAATCTCATTCATATATTGCTTGTGATCGCTGTCGTGGTCCTCGTGATCCAGTTGATTACCGGCCGTAGGTCGGTTTAGGCCATGGGAGGGTTTATGTCGAATCCGGAACACCGATTCGAAGGAGTGCCCCAGTTCGTCCGGCGGTACATAGATCTTGACCAGATCAACCTGGAGCGATCGGTAAGTTTTCTGGTTGACGAAGACGGCAAAGAGATCGTTTCGACGGACGAACCGGCGGCACCGGCGGTTCATGAACTTAACTGTTTCGGGATCGACCCGAACGAATTTTAGGAGGAAGAAATGAAAGCAACAGAACTGTTAAAAGCCGAGCACGACAAAGTCGGGGAGCTATTCGCGCAAGTGGAGACGGCGGACGAGAGTAAACATGAAGCTATCTTTGTGAAGATCAAAGATGCGCTAGATGCTCACGCGCACATCGAGGAGACGATCTTTTATCCCAGGATGATCGAAGACGGGGACGAAGAGCTTCGGTCGATAGTAAAGGAAGGGATCGAGGAACACCGCCAGATGAAAATGTTTCTCAAAGAGATCGCTGCTTTGTCGAAGGACGCCGACAAATTCGAGGCCAAGTTAAAAGTCTTGATGGAAGATACGCGGCATCACGTTAAGGAGGAAGAAGCTGAGATGTTTCCGCTCGTCGAGAAACAATTCCCCGCTGACGTCCTCGAAGAACTCGGTGCGGCAATGGCGGCTGAGGAGGGCAAATTCAAAAAGGCCCACGCAGCCACTAGCTCGAGATCTTGAGGATCTCGATACCTTACAGAGAGAGAGAGAGAGAGAGAGAAGGTCGATGAAGGTTCGGTCTTCTCTTTCGTCTTTTATAGGACTTGCTAATAGTTCCAATCATAGATATTTGGACGATCCCGTGCGGTCGTCCTTCAGAGATCTTTGCGGTTGATCAATATCGAGGGTGGACGATGCCCGCGCTGCTTTGAGAACTAGTTGGACCCACTCACCAAAAGCGGCAGCGACCGCTTAATACTGCCACTCCTTACGTCGCCGACGGCGAATACTCCCGGCAGGCTAGTTGCAAGGAGTAGCGGTGACCGGGTTGAATCCCAACCGCCGCAGCCAGATCTTCGACAGAAAGCTCTGGTCCCGTTTTGATGAACCCATTAATATCGCGTGCTATACAGCCTTCAGGCCATCCCGTGTTCGGAACGGCTCCCGACATTATAAAAACGTGGCGAATTGCGTGGCTCTCGCTCCTTTCACTTTTATTTGTCCCGCTTGCTTTCTGACCCAAAAGAAGAGCATCGAGCTTTCGCCAAGTTCAACTAACCTCTCACCGCGGATCAGCTGATATGAGAACCGCATGAGCCAAAAGAAAAAGGGCTTCGTCCATTTCGGACGAAGCCCGTGAAAAGCCAGAATGCGGCTATTGGTTAATCGGTCACAAATTCGAGAATAGAACCGATGACATTGCCAAGCAGCGTATACTTGCCGCCTGAGTAGTTGCCGTACTGGTAACGGCCGTAGTAGCCGTCGTCGTAGCCGCGTTGGAAGCCTTCGCGGAAGTAGTAGTTATATTCGTCGAGGCCCACGTAATAGCTGTCGTATCCATACGAGCCATCCTGATACCCGTAAGAGTCCTGATAGTTAGACTGCCAGTTATCCTGACGGTCCGACTGACCAGCTTCAAAGCCCTGCTCGTAACCGTTGTTTAGAGCATTCCGAAGCATCTGGGCACCGTACGAGCTCGTGTAGTAATACTGCCCGCCGCGATTGTAGCGGTAGTTGTTATACACGTTGTCGTAAAACCGTGCCTGCTGGAGACGGAGACGGTCCTGCTGAATGCGGTTCCAGTAATTGTTTTGGTATCGCAGATAGTTATTCCGACGCTCGTTCCTTAGCTGGTTGTCACGCTGCCGCTGAATGTTCTGCCAGTTGTTCCAACGCGAGTTGTACTGCTCCAGCCGCTCACGCTGGATTTCCTGCTGACGCCGACGCTCCCAAACCTCGTTGTTGTTTCGCATCTGGTCGATGCCGCGAGTGTTGCCGTTGTTATTGCCCTGCCAGCGGCCGTTGTTGTTGTTACCGTTGTTGTTATTGTTGTTCCAACGGCCATTGTTGTTCTGCTGCTGACGCTGCTGTTCTAACTGGCGGCGGCGAAGGTCGTCGATGCCGCGCTGATTATTATTGTTATTCTGCTGCTGCTGAACCTGGCGGCGTTCGTAATCACGCTTCCGCTGTTCTTCGCTGGCCTGCTGATTCTGCTGCTGTCGTTGCTGCTCGATCTGACGCTGACGCAACTGGTCGATATTTCGCTGATTATTATTGTTATTCTGCTGCTGCCGCTGAGCTTCGCGTTCCTTCTCCTGCTGCTGTCGCTGCTGTTGAAAGACCTGCTGGCGTTGCTGCTGTTGCTGCTGGACCTGCTGTTGACGCTGCTGCTGAGCCTGATCGTTCTGCTGACGACGCTGGTCGTCACGGCCACGGTTGTTATTCTGCTCGACCTGCTGCTGCGGCTGTTTGTCGTCTTTGCCACGGTCCTTATCGCGGCCGCGTCCCTGAGCATTGGCCTGCGATCCCAAAGCAAATAACAAACTGCCCGCAACCACACCGACTGTTCCTAATTTCTTTAGATTGCTGGATTTCATCTTCATCACCCCTGATCCTTGTATTCTCGCCGAAGCTGATCTCCGGCCCCGCACATCTTGATTGCAAAAGGTGTTCCACAGCACATTCACCTTTATTTTGTTGGATTTAAGGGAACACCATCACGAAGCTTCCAATACCAAATGGTCAGTCTTTTGACCGAATGGAATATTCTCATACATGGCAGGTCACTTCGGGAAAACGTAATCGACATGGATCTGCAGGGTGTTGTTCACGATCTCGGTGCGAATGCCGGCGGCTTCCATCCGTACCGGTGAGTTCTGCATCGGCAATGTAATAGACAATTTTTCGGTCTTGATGATCTCGAGCGGGTTCAAGCGTCTGTCGATCGCCGATTGGACCATTTTGGTCACAACACTGCTGCCGATCCCGGCTGTGCCGTTTAGAACAACGTTGAGGACAGTAACGCGCCCGATCAGCCTTTGAGACGCCTTGTCGAATTCAAGATCGATGTTCGATTCAGCATACCCGCCGAAATCGACGCAGCCGATCAGAGGCGGATTGTACCCGCCGGAGAACGCTATCGGCATATAGATCTTGCCTTCGCGAAAACGAACGGCAGTGCGAACGGCTTGGTTCTCTCGGAGAAGCTTCAAAGACTCGGTGCACGGACCGGAGAAGTTGTTCGAGATGAAAGAATTCGAAAGTTTGATATTGCTCTTATTTTCGATCTTCCGGCCAGCGATCGGTATCTCGGGAGGCCCGCCGTGTTCGAAAATCGAATCAAGAAGCGCGTCGAAGAACTGCTCGTTGAGAGTGATCGTAACGTCGGCCTGCTGGGCACGCAAGCCCGACACAAACAGAAGAACCGCGATAAAAATTCCCACGAGCGAACTGCGCATACTACACCTCTTTTTTCGATCCAGGTCTACAAACCGCTTTTGACGATATCGTGAAGCCGAAGTAATCCTACTAACGCTCCGTGGTCGTCGACCACCGGCAGAACGGAAATTTGCGAGCGCCGGTTTTCCATAAGTTGGAGAGCGTCAAAAGCAAGCATTTCCGCATTAGCGGTGATCGGATCGGCCGTCATCATCTCGCGTGCGGTCAATGCCGCGAGGCCATCGGCGGCCGTTTTCTCGATCGTTCGACGCAGATCGCCGTCTGTCACGATGCCAATCAATTTGCCGCCGGCGTCGACAACGTTCACAGCACCCAATGAGAATTTAGAGATCGCCTTGACGACTTCGAGCCAACCGGCATTGGGCGGCACATTTGGGCTGTCGTGCATGAGCGAACTCACCTTTATCGTCAGCCTTTTTCCGAGACGCCCCGCCGGATGATTGACGGCGAAATCCTCGTCGGTCAATCCTCGTTCTTCCATCAAAGCCATCGCCAACGCATCGCCTATCGCCAGTGCAACAGTTGTTGAGGTCGTCGGCGCTAGATTCAGCGGGCACGCTTCCCTGTCGACCGAAGCATCGAGAACAACGGCCGACCGCCGGGCGAGCGTTGATTCTAAGTTTCCCACGATCGCGATCAGGGAAACATCGCGGCTCTCGATCGATGGGAGGATCGCGAGTATTTCGTCAGTCTCGCCGGAATTGCTCAACGCGATGACAACATCGCCGCCTATGATGACGCCTAGCCCGCCATGCAGAGCGTCTGACGGATTTACGAAAATAGCAATAGTGCCGGTGCTGGTAAGGGTCTGCGCAATTTTTTGCGCGATGACGCCGGACTTGCCTACCCCGGTCACGATAACTTTGCCGGTGCAGGACCGAAGCAAGTCGAGAGCTTTTTCGATAGTTGAGCGGTCAAGCGAATCCGCGGTCCGCCGGATCGCCGCCGCCTCGAGCAGCATAATATCGACAACCTTGCCGGGGCCGTCAAAATTCGCGGGTTTTGTTTGTGTTTTGCCGCTCACGCTTATTTTGGGTCCGCTACGAAAATGTCCATCACGATCAGCCATTTGCCGCCGCGATTCTTCCAGATCTGGACGAAATTACCGGTTTCGACGACCACGCCATCCCTGGTCTCTTTGTATGTGTTGGTGGTGTAAGAGATGTCCGCCGAACCATAAAACGCGGTGCGTTTGCTTGTCGAAAGAATGCTTTTGTAGCTTCCGATCTCGTTCAGCGCGGCCTTTTTCCCTACGAACGGCTGCTTGCCTTCGCGCATTACGCGAATGTCGTCCGCGGCGAACTCGCGATACGCTTTTTCGGCTCCTCGTGCGGCCAGCGTCTCAAAAAAACTGGCGGCGGTATCGCCGGAATACGAATCTCCTTTGCCATTCGATTTGACGTCCGAGATATTCGTAAGTTTAGTTTCGGCTCCAGACGGTTTGTCGTGCGAGATACCGAAATCAAGAACAGCTTTGTAGTTACCGTCGAGCTGTTTTTGCCAGATCGTCATGTAATGCCCAAACGCCGTCGGAGCGTCGTCTTTACCCTTGGGGCGAAACTCCCATGGGCCCGTTGTGTAGCCCATCAAACCGTTCGACGAAATATCGGCGAAGATCGGATACCACGAAAGCATCGACACCGATTCCTTACGCGCCGTCCAAACCTGTTTGCCGTTTGCCCGCTGGGGGTTGAAAACAATACTGTCGTCAGCGAGAAATTGAAGGAAAGCGGACTTTGTGCTTTTGTCTGCCGCTGCTTGAGCAAACGCGTTCTCGGTGTTGACGAGCTTCTGAAGATCGCCTTGCGCTAACGAGCAGATAGAAAGGACCAAGATCGCGAAAAATAAATAAATTGTTCTCATATTTAGTGAGGCTCCGAGCAATCTTGCCGCTTGATGGACGAATAATCAACAAGGTGAGTTCAACTAGAACTCGGTTAGAACTCAGGTCTTCGCTTTTTTGTTCTTTTGCTTGACCTTGAGCTCCGGCCTGGTTTCGTTGGTGACGCGAGCGTATACGCTGAGGACGATCCACCATTTTTTGTCGTGGAATTTCCATACCTGCAGGCAATTGCCGCTCTCGGGTCCCTCATTGCTGTTTGCAAACTGGCACGGATTCCAAGTGTAGGCCATATCGGCAGCCTGAAAAAGAGCTACCTTTTGGGGAAACTCGATCGACTTGTATTGACGCATGCCGTGGCCAACGCTTTTCTTGCCGACGAGCGGCGGAGCGTTCTCTATCAGGAGCCGCAAGTTGTCCGAACCGAACTTCTTATACGCTCCGGCCAGACCTTCTTTTGTCATGCTCGCGCGCAGGAAGTTCATGGAGGCGTCAGCGACGGACCAACCGTTCTTGTTCGAGTCGGTCGTTCGCTTTGCGTCCGATACCATACCAGTCGCGGCCGTCGTCAGCTTTTCGTGAGTCGTTATGATGTCGACCGTCGCCAAATATTTATCGCCTCGTTTTTCCCAGATCGTCACGTATTCGCCGTAACGGCCGAACTCTTCGCTCTTCCCGTTTGGATACAACCGCCAGTTACCGGTCGTGTAGCCAAGCATACCGTTTGATGACTGATCGGAGTCAACAGATTGCCGGACGAGCACCATCGGCGTTGGGTCAGAATAGCTTTTCCAAAACTCTTTACCGTTCGTCGCGTTTGGCCGGAAAACGATCGCATCGTCAGATAGGAATTCGAGAAACGCATCTTTAATGCCCTTTTTCGAAGTCGCCGCTGCAAACTCCTTCTCCGACCCGAGCATTCCCTGCGGCCCGTCCTGAGCAAACGAACATAAGCCCACCAGCAGCAAAACGATCAAACCACCCAGCTTTTTCATACAAAAAAACTTTATCATAAAATCCAGATCTTTCTGCCGGTATCGTTCCGCCGAAACGAAAGATATCGATCCAGAAATCTAAACAATTGGATGAGTCAGTGCGTATATCCACGACATATTCGTTCGACCAACGTAATCAAAATGAAAAAACTCTTTTACGCAATACTCTCTTTATTGTCCGCGTCGGTTCTATTGAACGCTCAGCAGCCGTTCATGCCGCGGAATGTCCAGCGTGCCTTTGTGAACCAGACGCGTTCGCCCGACGGACATCCGGGCAAGAATTACTGGCAGAACACTGGTAAATACGACATAAAGATCACGGTTGCTCCACCAAATCGGACCATTACCGGCACTGAGGACATTATCTACACGAACAACAGTCCGAACACGTTAGAGAATATCGTTTTTCGGCTCGAACTGAACTCCCATGTTCCGGGATCTCCCCGCGAAGTTCCGCAAACGAACGAATACCTTACCTCGGGCGTTCATATCGATGAATACAAGGAAAACGGAACGGTTAAAAAATGGGCTGGAAATCCTGCATATCAGTTAACGGACCAACGCATCAAGCTCGACGCTAAACTCGCTCCGAACCAAACGATCAAGCTCTCGTTCAAATGGCATTACGACATGTCAGTCGAAAGCGGTCGCGAAGGTGCCATCGATCCCAGCACGTTTTTCATCGCGTACTACTATCCTCGCGTTGCAGTTTATGACGACACGGACGGTTGGGACAGCAACGCATTCATGGAAGGCCACGAATTCTACAACGATTTCAACGACTATAACTACCAGGTGACCGCACCGAAGAATTTCATCGTCTGGGGAACCGGCGACCTGCTGAATGCCGACGAAGTGCTTCAACCGAAATACGCCAAACGGCTCAAGGATTCTTTTACCAGCGACGATGTGATCACTATCGCGTCGGCTGACGAACTTGCCAGTAGATCCGTGACCGCTCAGAGCGATACGCTGACCTGGAAATGGAAGGCCGATAATGTCAGCGACGTAGCCCTCGCCGTTAGCGATCATTTTATCTGGGATGCGGGCAGCGTCGTGGTCGATAAGGCCACGAACCGTCGAGCAAGCGTTCAAGCCGCTTACAACATCGAAGCAAAGGATTTTCAGAAGATGGTCGAGTATGCCAAGCACGCTCTCGACTGGATCTCGAACAACTATCCCGGGGTGCCGTACCCATATCAGAAAACGACCGTTGTTCGCGGATTTGCCGATATGGAATATCCGATGATGGTCAACGACAGCTCGCAGCAGGACGGTAACTTTACGCGGTTCATTGTCGAGCACGAGATTCTCCACACCTACTTCCCTTTCTATATGGGTATCAACGAGCGGCGATACGGATTCATGGATGAAGGCTGGACGACCGCTTTCGAATACCTCATCGGTCGCGAAGACCTCGGCAATGAACGAGCGACAAAACTCTTTCAGAATTTCCGGGTCGCCTCGTGGATCAAGAATGCGTCCGCCGACGGTGATCTGCCGATCATGCTTCCAGGTGACGCGATGCAGGGTCTCGGCTTCAGCAATAACGAATATGGCAAAGGTGCACTCGGATATTTGGCCTTGAAAGATCTGCTCGGCGACGCTGAATTCAAACGATGCCTGCACGAATTCATGGGCCGATGGCACGGCAAACATACGCTCCCGTGGGATATGTTCAATTCGTTTAACAACGCGTCGGGGAAAGATCTCAATTGGTTCTTTAACAACTGGTATTTCAGTTACGGGTACATCGATCTAGGCATCGGCGGGGTCAACGGAAATGAGATCACGATCAAAAACATTGGCGGCATGCCGGCACCGGTCGACCTGCTCGTGACGTATGTTGACGGAAGCACCGAAACCCTTCATCAGACCCCTGCGATTTGGCAAGCCGATCCGAAAGAGGCGAAGATTGGGCTTCCTTCAAAGAAGGCGGTCAAGTCTCTCGCACTCGTCGGCGGCATCTGGATGGATGCCAACGAAACCGACAATCGCTGGGAAGCTAAATAAAAAGCACGCTACGCAAAATCGGCCGGTTGTGACAGTCTATATCTCAAATTCGGAGGTAAAC
>JBDTZW010000120.1:0-42008 GCA_040004905.1 Acidobacteriota bacterium | reverse complement strand
CAGAAATTCGCCGATCGATGCAAGCACTTCGCCATTGTCGAGCCAGTTCATATTCATTCGATTATCGACGGAATGGACAATTCCCGCAAGGACATTCCCGGCCTTTCGGCAGTGCCGCCGTTTCCCGGTCGACCCGATTGACATCGCGTCGCGGTAGGGATACGCTCGTTCATCCCAGCAGATTTCCGAACATTCAACAAATGTCGCGTCTGGCGGCGAAAAAGGAGCACAATCCGTGAAAAACAAATTTTTCTTTTTACTGCTGCTCGCAGCAGCAGCTCTCGCCGTAAGCTCATGCAGCTTTTCGACGGCGAATATGAGCAGTTTTAAGACATCGAAGGACGCCGACGGCAAGCAGGATGCGTCGAGTTTTAAGGCCGGTGAGACGATCTATGCGAATGCCGTGATCGCAAATGCACCGGGCAAGGTCACCGTCAAGATGTATCTAACGCCGGACTCCGACGGACCCGGCACGAAAAAAGGCGAGGCGCTTCCCGGCAGCGAGGTCAAAGTCGATCTACCCGGCAGCGGAACCGCAAAATACAGCCTGCCGATTCCCACCGGCATGAAAAGCGGTAAGTTCACGGTCGTTGCCGAGATGTTGAACGAGACCGGCGAGAAAAAAGACAGCAAATCCGCTGCCGTCACGATCGAAGCTGGTGCCGCTTCACCCGTCGAAACGCACAAAGACGACAAACCGGCAGGCAAGGACGATAAGGACAAAGATAAAGACGACGACGATAATTAAGGATTATCGAGGTTTATGGCGAATAGAAAAGCGGGTTGTAATTTACGACTCGCTTTTTCGTGTTCCGTGCAGGTTTATTTGATAGGGGCCTCAATGAGCGCGACATCTTTTGGGTTATACGCATAAGAAATCGTTTCGAACGATTTTCTATTTGTCGGAAAAACATCGCTATCTATTGATTCTTCCTTCAAGATCAGACCATTGGAACCGATCCAAATTTTACTTTCAAAAAAGTTAAGAATCGAACCAATCTGATAAACCCGATAGGAAACATAAACCGTGGCCGATTGACCGGCCGCCGTCGAATCAGATACCAAGAACTCTTGAACCTTTGGCAGTTCTGCACTGCCTAAAATTCCATAAGAACCTTCCGACTCAGAGCTCGAACAATCCTTTACGCATCTTTTCTTCCAATCACTTTCTCCTTCTTTACGATATTCATATTTCCCAAGGTAGACCAATTGAAGCTTATTAAGGGTCACGCCTTCCTTTTTGGTGATCAAGCTCCATCTGTTGTCTCCGCTTGGCAAGGATTCTTTGGTCAGTGTTTCCGTCGTTTCGATAACACCACCCTTATATTTCGTCGTTTCCGACACAACTCGACGGAGCAACTTATCCACTTGGTCACGGGAAGTGGTTACGACTGTGTCATACTGCTCTTTGGTGAGGGTCTTAACCTGGCCAAAAGTACTTATTGTTGCCGTTAAGCAGAGGATAATTATGTTAATTCGTCTCATGGTATTGTAGGGCCCTGGGTTACAGTCAAGGGTTTCGACCTGCCCGCACAACTCATCCAGTCGGTGGCGAAGTTCCTAGACCTTTTCGGGTGGGGCTTTTGGATGAAGTTTTCGTTTGAAAGCTGGCCGTTGAGGCGCGCTGAAGCTCGATGTCGATTCGTTCTTTTTTGGTTGACGTTGAAACTCCTGCCTAAGCGCGTTTGCAAACAGATCACGGGACGCTCAGTCTGAACATTTCGGCACCCACTACTGCAGAAATGGGGATCGCCGTATCAAATGTAACAAGTCGTCCGTTGTTTTGCGTCGCCAAAGCCAACAAATAAAGATCTGTAAGCTGGTGCGAAGTGTGTAATCGGCGTCGGTCGAAAAAAGACTCGTCACGCAATGAGATCTCATCCGGCCAGAATTCGTGGTCAGCGTCGGTCGCAAATTTCTCGACGCGGGCTATTATGTCACCCGGCGTAAAACGGGCTTTTCGGCTGTAATTCGGGTTAGACATTATACGGACAACTCCATTCTCCGTAAGCGGACAGCTCGCCCATCCGTTCGTCCGATTCGCCGCCCACCAGTCATGTGAGCGTTCGTGAAATACATGGTCGGGATCAAAAAGAGCGATCACAAAATTTACGTCAAGCAGTGCTCGCATCTGTTAAATGCCTTCAGTGTCCATTAGGTTTTGAATGTGGTCCAGCGTTATGACTTCGCCACGTGATGGCAGTATTGGCACGCCCCCGCGTGAGGCTGAAGACTTTTTTGAAGGACTATGCGATTCCGCAAGTCCCCGTCGAGCTAACCGCGAAATTACCTGACCAGCCGTTCCTCCATCGCGTTTTGCGAGTTCTTTTGCTGCCTGCAGAACATCTTCTTCAATATCCAAGGTGGTTCTCATACATCTGATGCTATCGCATCAGCCTTATCTGGTCAACAGTAGATTCAATAAATAAGGATCGCCTAAACGTTTAACGACTCCAGATTTGATGTGAGGGTCTTTGTTTGCTGTTCGATCTCGGTCTGACGATCACGAAGTTCCTCGACTTTTTCGGCCGGGGCTTTTGAGACAAAATTCTCGTTTGAAAGCTGACCGTTAAGGCGTTGGAGTTCGATGTCAAGCTTTTCGATCTGGTTTTGGAGACGTTCGCGTTCTTTGTCGAAATCAATCAGCCCTTCGAGCGGGACCGCGATCGACGCGTCGGCCGTGACGGCTTTGGCAGAAGCACGCGGAACGTCCAGCGTCTCACCGATCACGAGCTTTTCGGCCTTTGCGAGCTTTAATATCTGAGCCTCGTTCGCTGCAAAGACCTTTTGAAAATATTCGTGTGCGGCCACATGAACAGTAAACTTCACGGCAGTTGAGATATTGATTTCAGCCCGGATGTTACGAACCTTCTTTATCAACTCTATGACGGATTCCATTTCCTTTTCTGCAATATCGTCAAACCATTTCGGATTTCCGACGGGAAAATCAGCAAGCATAATACTTGCGTCCGCTTCTCTATAGGCCGGATTATGAAGAGCATCGGATGATCCGGGTAATTTTAACCACAGTTCTTCCGTCAGATATGGCATAAAAGGATGGAGCATTCTTAATGCCATGTCCAAAACCCAAAAAAGATGAGCCGATGCAAGAATATTTCCCGCAACAATTTCGTCCTTCCTAAGTTCGATGTACCAGTCGCAAAAGTCATCCCGGAAGAAATGAAAGACTAAGTTAACTGCTTCGTGAAACTGGTAGTTTTCGAGAGATCGATTTAAGGCCTGAGCGGTCTTGGCAGCTCGAGAATCGATCCACCGGTCGGCAAGCGTAAGTCTTCCTCGTTCCTCTCTATACTTATCTTTTTCCTCTTGAGTGGCAGTAGCCCAATCCAAATCCGAAGCTTCGGAATACATCAAGCAGAACCGCGCGGCGTTCCATATCTTATTCGCAAAGTTTCTGTAGGTCTCGACGCCGATGTCGTTCCAGCGAATATCGGCTCCGGTCGCGATCGAAGCAAGGTAGATACGCGTCGCGTCCACGCCGAATTTGTCGAACATTTCGATAGGGTCGACGCCGTTGCCGCGCGATTTGGACATCGGCTTGCCGTCTTTGCCAAGCACAGTGCCAGTGATGACACAGTCTTTGAAAGCGGTCTTTCCAACGAACTTTTTAGTGAGCATCATCATTCGCGAAACCCACAAAAACATAATGTCGCGGCCTGTCACCAATACGTCAGTCGGCAAAAATGTCTCCAGATCAAGCGTAGTCGTAACATCGCCGTTCCAGCCCAATGTCGAAAACGCCCAAAGGCCCGACGAGAACCACGTATCGAGAACATCGCTGTCCTGCGTCAGTTCCCTGCCGCCTGCTTTCTCTTTCGCTTCTTCCTCGGTGCGTCCAACAAAAACATTCCCATCCGCGTCATACCACGCCGGGATCTGATGGCCCCACCAAAGCTGGCGCGAAATAGTCCAATCCTTTAGGTTTTCTAGCCACGCCGTATAAACCTTTAAGTGTGGAACCTCCGGCGAGAAATGCGGAGCGTTCTCCTGCTTAATAAGCTCGAGCCCCATATCGCGGAGCTCGTCCATCTTAACGAACCACTGCTCCGACAATATCGGTTCGACGATCGTCTTGCACCGCTCGCAAACAGGCAGCGTGATCTCGTAATCGTCAACCTTTTCCAGCAACCCAAGCTTTTCAAATTCCTCAACGACCTTTTCACGAGCGACGAAACGGTCCAAGCCTTCGAACTCAGTCCCGGCGGCGGCGTTCATCGTGGCGTCCATATTCATTACGAGCCGCTGCTCCAAATTATGACGCTCGCCGACTAGATAGTCGTTCGGATCGTGCGCCGGCGTGATCTTAACTGCGCCGGTTCCGAACTCAGCGTCAACGTATGCGTCAGCGATGATCGGGATCTCGCGATTGGTCAGCGGCAGCAGAACCATCTTGCCAACAAGGTCCTTATAACGCTCATCATCGCCATTCACAGCCACCGCCGTGTCGCCCAGCATCGTCTCAGGCCGCGTCGTTGCTACCGTAATGGTTTTGTCGCTGTCCTTGACCGGATAACGAAGATACGTGAGCTTTCCGTCCTTGCTCGTCTCTTCTTTGACCTCGAGATCGGACAGCACGGTTTTATCTTTCGGGCACCAATTTACGATCCTTAAGCCGCGATAGATGTTCCCTTCATCGTAAAGCGTACAAAACACATTTCGAACCGCTAGCGACAACGATTCGTCCATCGTAAACCGCTGTCGCGTCCAGTCCACGGACGCACCTTCGCGGCGCATCTGTTCGGTTATGGTGTTGCCGTATAGCTCTTTCCATTTCCACGCGCGCTTAACGAATTCCTCGCGGCCGATGTCCATCGGCTTTTTGTGCTCGTCCTTTTTCAATTGCTCAACGACCTTTCTCTGAACTGAGATACCCGCGTGGTCAGTTCCCGGTAGCCACAAAGTGCGATATCCCTGCATCCTCTTCCAGCGCGTCAGTACGTCCATCAGCGTATGTTGGAGCGCGTGGCCCATGTGCAGGCTGCCGGTAACGTTTGGCGGCGGAATGACGATCGAGAAAGCTTCGGCGTCCGGGTTTCCGTTGATCTCCGGCGCAAAAAAGCCAAGAGATTCCCAGCGTTGATAATTTTTTTCTTCAGCCTCTTTCGGGTCGTAGGCTTTGGCGATTTCCATATTGATCGAGTGAATTGAACATTCTAAAACAATTACGGCCGGCTTTCACGTATCAGGCGAAAACCGGCCGCAAATTTTATTTTTGTTTTTGCTTACTGTTCGGGTTCTCGCTGGGTCTTTTCGCGGAGGACGCTGTCCGCGACCTGCGGGACGACCTGCCAGGCTATTTGACGTATCACGTTCTCCGAGATCTTTTCGATCACTTTTCTTGCGACTGCTTCAATAAATTCGGGCGAAAGGTCTTGCTGGACCGGGGCCGGAGCGTCGAGTCCGATCACGTCATCGGTTTGACGGGGATCCTCCCGGGTTTCTGCCACGGCAGTTGGTATCTCGAGCAAATTAGAAATATTCTGGATATCGGGACGTGTCTCGTATGAGAGCGGAGCTGTCTCGGCCGCGAAATGAGGAGCGGGTTCATACGCGGGTTCCGGTTCTGGAACGCTTTCATGGACAGGTTCGTACACTTCTTCCTGTAAGGTCTCGGCTTCCGGCTCAGGTTCCGGCATCGGGCTTGGGACCGTGTCGTAAGCCGGATGAATATATTCGTATTTTGGCTCGGGCCGCTGGTCGATATCTACCGGCGTGAAATTGATCGCAGGAAGCGTGTCGTTCGCACTGTCGTGTTCGTAGGCTGGTTCGGGACGATCGTCGAAGTTTTCGAGGATCGGTTCTTCGTGCGGAAGGGGCTCGAAGGTAGTTACAGGCTCGAATGAAATTGGCTCCTGCGGCAAAATGAAATCAAAAGGCGTCGCGGTCGATTCGGCTGACTCGAGCGATGCACCGTAGCTCATTTCGATCATGTCGTCGTCCATTCCCGAATCGCCCAGGCCAGCATTGCGAGTAAACGATCGCGGAAGTTCGACCGTTTCGGCAATGCTCTGACGGTATAGGCTGTCGATATCTTCGTTCTCGGGAACGTTAGAATGAGCAGTGTCGATAACCTGCAGATCGTCCGCTGCCGAAGCTCGGTAGTGGTCTGCGACCGATGGTGTTTCAGTCACCGGTTCAGGCTCGGCCGCGGCACCGTCGAGCAGACCGGTCACGCGAGCGACCAGTTGCCGGATAGACTGGAACGGCTTTGTGATCCAATCGTTCGCCCCGACGCGGCGGGCCTCGTCTTCGTCGAAGGGTTCGAATTTGCCGACAAGCAGGATCACCGGGATATTCGCGGCGTCCTCTCGCCCACGCAATTCCTCGCAGATCTGATATCCGTTGAGCCCGGGCATGTTCACGTCAGCCAAAACGATGTCGGGCCGAAACTCATTGAAACGCTGCATCGCGGCGTCGCCGTCACTAACGGCGGAAACCTCGATCCCCTCGTCCGCAAACGTAAGATTTATAACCTTTTGAATGGTGACGGAGTCGTCAGCCAAGAGTAACTTTCGATTAGGCACTAGAGGGCTATTGCTCCTTTTTTGAGGGTTGAAACGGATCTCCGAGAAAAAAATCCGTCGACGTTTGAACCTATCATTTTGTTCGGGTTGAGGTCAAGAAATCTCGCTGAATTCCGGCTCATTTGGGCACAGTGTATCGTTCGCGAACATCAATCGCGAGCTTTGCGGCGAGTTTGATCGCGGCGGTCATGCTGGAAAATTCCGCAATGCCCGTGCCCGCAATGTCGAACGCGGTGCCGTGATCGACGGATGTGCGGATAAGCGGCAGCCCCAGAGTGACATTTACCGAACTGCCGAAGGACAGCGATTTGACAGCGATCGTTGCCTGATCGTGGTAACAGGCGATAACGCCGTCAAACTCGCCGCGATAGCCGCGAAGGAAGATCGTATCGGGCGAGAACGGCCCGCTGACATTGATGCCGTTTGCCCGACATGCTTCGATAGCAGGGATTATTTCGCGAGATTCTTCGTCACCGAACATTCCGCCTTCGGACGCGTGCGGATTGACGCCGGCGACGGCGAGTTTTGGGCTGCGGCCAAGAAGAACGGAAAGTTGTTTCGCGGAGAAATCGATCAGTTTTACTAGCGATTCGGTCTTAACGAGATCGATCGCATTGCGAAGCGAAACGTGCGTCGAGAGCAGCACCACGCGAAGATCATCGGCGAAAAAGCTCATCGCGAATTCTTTGGTGTCAGTAAGCGATGCCAAAAATTCCGTGTGTCCGGGAAACAGGTAACCGGCCATGGCGATCGCATTTTTGCTGATCGGAGCGGTGGCGATCGCATCTGCCTTTCCGTCACGCCAAAGTTCGACGGCTTTTTCGATGTATTCCGCGGAAGCCTTGCCGGTCGTAGCCGATTCGATGCCAGGAATCACGTCCGCCGGGACGTTGGCGAGATCGAGAGAAAAAGGAACGATCTTTTGTTCGAAATCCGCCCGGTCAATATCGATCTGGCCGGCTGTGCGTTCAAGTAGAGCAAGGTCCCCGATGATCATCGGCGAACAAACGGTCGCGATGTCGCCCTCGATCAGGCATTTCAACACGATCTCAGGGCCGATCCCGGCGGGGTCGCCCATGGTGATGGCCACAACGGGAAGATTAGCGTTGCTATCGTACATAATTGCGAGCCTTTCTATCGTATTCGATTCAAGCGAAAATAAAAACGGCCCAAACTGCGATGAGTTCGGGCCGTTTGAAATTAAATGCGTTCTGTTTAGTCCGCCTGACGCCGGATGAAGGTCGGAACGTCGAGGTCTTCTGATCCGGCAGGTTCCATTCCGTATGAGCCGGCACCGGCACCGACTGCGATCGGCATTTCAACGCGGGGCTGAGGCATTGATAGCTGGGCGATGCTGTCGAAACCGGTCGCTATGACCGTGACCTTGATCGCGTCTCCCATGTCGGATTTAATGACATTCCCCCAGATGATGTCGGCATTATCATCGGCTTCACTTTCGATCATTCCGATAGCGTCCTCAACCTCGCCGAGCGGCAAATTTTCGCCTCCCGTGACGTTGATCAAAGCGGCCTTGGCTCCCTTGATCGAATTTTCCTCAAGAAGTTTATAATCGAGGGCCTCTCGCATCGCGACCGACGCTGCGTTTTCGCCCGACGCCGTTCCGATTCCCATCAACGCAACGCCTTTGCCACGCATCACTGTCGTCACGTCGGCGAAGTCGAGATTGATTATTCCGGGCGTGAGAATCAGATCCGTAATGCTCTGAACGGCCTGAAGCAAAATATCGTCGGCACGGCGAAAAGCATCCATTATCGTGATCCGCTCTTCAACCTCACGAAGCCGCGAGTTCGGGATCGTGATTATGGTATCGACGCAGCCGCGGAGCTCAGCGAGCCCGCGTTCGGCCTGCTGCATGCGCTTTTTACCCTCGACGAGAAACGGTTTTGTGACGACGGCGACAGTCAACGCGCCCAGCTCAATGGCGAGCGACGCCACGACCGGCGCGGCACCGGTGCCGGTACCGCCGCCGAGGCCGGTGGTGACAAAGACCATGTCGGAGCCTTCGAGAACGTTGATCAATTTTTCAGTATCCTCAAGTGCCGCTTCACGCCCAACCTCGGGGTTCGATCCGGCGCCGAGTCCGCGAGTCGATCTGCTTCCGAGTTGGATCTTCATCGGAGCCTTTGAGGCGTTCAGAGCCTGCAGGTCGGTATTCGCGACAATGAACTCGACACCTTTTATGCCGGCGTCGATCATTCGATTGACAGCGTTTCCGCCTCCGCCGCCGACGCCGATCACCTTGATGCGTGCTCCGGTGATAGGCGGCTCGTCGATAAACATCTTGATTCCGTTATTACTCATTATGATCTTTCCATTCCAAATAAAATGCGCCTTCCACCCGGGAAGTTTCACCCTTTGTTGGCAGTTTCTGATGCTTGGGGAATGCGCGCGTTACTTACTATATATTGTGCACTCGGGCAAAAAGCATACAACGATTGGGGGTAAATAGCTAGCCGTAACATGACAATTATTTAAATTTTCCTCGAACATTTTCGAACCATTCAGCGACCTTTCTTGTCGGCGACTTTGAACTGTTGCTCGAGTCGCGAACTTGTGTACGCATTGAGGACAAAGCGAGTCCGCTCGCGACTGCCCACTCCGGACTCTGCACTTTCTCGGCGAGTCCGCCAAAATACTGCGGGTCCAAAAATCCGAGCCGTGTCGGTGCATCGAAAACCTGCTCGGCTATCTCGACCATCCCACGCACGAGTGAACCACCGCCCGTGAGAACGACTCCGCCAGAGATCTGCGACTTTGACGCGGCTACCTCGTGCGCGATGTGCTGAAGGAGCTCGACCGCACGCGGCTGCATAATGTCGCAAAGAATTTCCTTCGACAAACCTCGTGCTTCGCTACGCCCAACCGGCATTATTTCGATCACCTGCTGACGTTCGTGCTCGTCCATCATGAACGACGCGACGCATCCGAAATCGTGCTTGATCTTGTTCGCTTCAGGGATCGAAACGCGTAAGCCGACGGCGATGTCCTTGGTAAAGTGCATGCTGCCGAACGGAAAGACGGCTGTGTGCTGAACGGCGCCTCGGCCGAAGATCATCATGCTCGTTATCTCGGCACCGATGTTGACGATCGCGCAGCCGTATTCCTTGTCGTCGTCTGTGAGCGTGCCTTCGGCCGCGGCTAGCGGTTCGAGCATCATTCGATCTACATCCAATCCGGCACGATTTACCGCCTTGACCAAATTTTGCCGGCCCGCACTAGGGCTGATCACGATATGAACGAGCGCTTCGAGCCGGGCTCCGGTCATTCCGACGGGTTCCGTGATTCCGTCCTGGCCGTCGATGATGAATTCCTGCGGGAGACGATTGACGATCTCCCAACCGGGAGGAAGCTGCATTGCGCTCGCAGATTCGATCGCGCGGGAAACATCGTCCTCGGATATCTCGCGTCCGACGCCGGCAACGGCGACAACCCCGCTCTTGTTCTCGCCGCGAAAATGCTCACCGGAAAGATTTACGACCGCCGAATTGAGATCGAGTCCGCTCACACGCTCAGCCTCGCCCGCGGCTTTTCGGATAGCATCGGCGACGGATTCGGCACCGGTAACGATACCGCGGCGCAGGCCTCGGCAGTCCGCTTCGCCGACGCCAATGATATTCATCTTGCCGTCGTCCGCGGGTTCGCCGATCACGCAGCGAACCTTGCTCGTGCCGACGTCCAAACCTACTGCATGTATTTCACGACTCATGACTTAGTTAGTTACCGATATACTCGATCACGGGATAAACGCCCGCTGAATCGACCGCCTTTATTTTTTGTCCCTTGCCCGCGACGGCCTCAATGGCAGCTTTCAGGCTCTTGGCAAAATTGTCCTTCGCGAGCGCCACGGAAATATTTGCTCCCGAATCTTCGATGATCGCCTTCGGCTCCTGCATGTCGGAGAGATTCACTTCCTTTACGCGTTTCGCAAGCTGAAACTGGTCCCAATCGACCATCATTTTTTGGTACAGCTTGATCCGCTGCTGGTTATCCTTTAGTGCCCTTTCGGTCTTGGCTTCGTCCCATCCGCGGATAACTACAGGAGCCTGGTCTTCGCCTTTCTTGGCCGCCGTGATGATCTCGCCGTTCTCGTCGATAATGTAATCGCCGGACGAGAGACTCACGATCGCCTGCGGTTGGCGCTCAACGATGCCGACGCGGATACCGTTCGGCAGGACGCGCGAAACCGCGGCTGATCTGACGAATGTAAGTTTCTCGATCTTTGCCTTGAGGTCGATCAGATCCGCGTTCCAGACACCCGAATGCTGCGTCTGGCTCGTAACTATTTTTTCGATCTCATCCTTCGATGCACGAGAAACCCCGCGAACATCAACGCGCTTCACATCGAAAAACTCCGACGCGGCGACGGTGCGATAACCCATCATGCCGAGGAATCCGATGCAGCCCAGGATCACCGCGATCAGGATCGCAGGCAGCACGTAGGCGCGAATCTGGTCGGCTCTGCCTGATCGGTTAACCGCCGGGCTCTGCTTCTTTCGTTTCGTCGCGGCCGGTTTTTTGCTTTGTTTTTTAATTTTCGTGGACGCCATAAAAATCAATTGTTTTCCTTACCTAAAAGAACTTCCAAAATTTCCTCTGACAGGCGTGTGACGCTTCCAGCTCCCAACGTGAGCACAAGGTCACCGGGAAGCAGGTCCTTCGCTACCCGGTGTGCCGCCGTGTCGATGTCGCCGATATACATTGCATTCTTGTGCCCATATCGTTTTATGTTCCCGGTCAAGATCTCGGCCGTAATACCTTCGATCGGGGATTCGCTTGCGGCGTATATGTCGAGAACATAAAGAACATCTGCGTTATTGAACGCAAGTGCGAACTCGTCCATCAGCTCCTGCGTCCGCGAGTAGCGGTGGGGCTGGAAGACGACGACGGTTCGCCGCCCGCCCGAGCTATTTTTAGCGGCCGAAAGCGTCGCGAGAATTTCCGTTGGGTGATGACCGTAATCATCAACGACCATAATTCCGTTCGCTTCGCCCTTGAATTGAAAACGCCGGTTCGCATTTTTAAAGATCTTAAATGCACTCGCGATCTTGTCGAACGGAACTTCTAGTTCGAGTGCGACGGCGGTCGCGGCCAGTGCATTGTAAATATTGTGCTTGCCCGGAACGGGCAGATCGATCTCACCGAGGACCTCCGCTCCCTTCCACACTGAGAATGTCGAACCGAAGGTTTCGTTGTATCGCATATCGTGCGCGGAAATATCAGCCTGGGCCGTCATCCCGTAGGTCACACGGCGGCGTTTGATCTTCGGGATGATCAATTGAACATTCGGATCGTCGAGACAAATGATCGCGGCTCCGTAGAACGGCACCTTGTTGACGAAATCGGTGAAGCATTGAACCACGTCGTCCATGCCTTTGTATGACTCCATATGCTCTTTGTCGATATTCGTAACGACAGCGATCGTCGGATAAAGCATCAGGAACGAGCGATCGCTCTCGTCGGCCTCGGTCACAAACCACTCCGAGGCGCCGAGCCGCGCATTTGAACCGAGCGTATCCACAACACCGCCGACAATAGTAGTAGGATCGATACCCGCATGTCCGAGTATCGTAGCGACCATTGTTGTCGTGGAAGTCTTACCGTGCGTGCCGGAGATAGCGACAGCGTACGGCTTGAGCGTCATCAATTCCGCCAGCATTTCCGCACGCGGGATAACCGGAATTCCGCGCTCCTTTGCAGCCACGACCTCAGGGTTATCCTCCTTAACCGCGGACGAATAGACGACGACCTCGGCCGCACCAACATTTTCCGCAGCGTGGCCTTCGGCGATACCTACGCTGAAAAGCCTTTCGAGCCTATCGGTATTTTTCGATTTCTTGGCGTCGGAACCGGTAACGACAAACCCGAGATTGCACAGCACCTCCGCGATGCCGCTCATCCCGATCCCACCGATCCCGATAAAATGAATTCTCTTTACGTGTCTAAACATTGTCAGTTGTCAGTTGTCAGTCGGCCGTCAGGGTTAGTGGTCGTTCACATCTTGATCAAACGACCACGAACTACTCTCCACGATCCTTTTTCAATTCCTCAATAATATTTACGGTTGTTTCGGCGGCATCTCTCTTTGCTAGCTTTCTCGCGGCCAAGCCCATTTCAACAAGTTTTTCAGGCGCCGCGATCAGTTGAATGATCGCATTCGCCAGACCATCACCTGTAAGGTCTTTTTGCAAGACCATTTTTGCTGCTCCGCCGCGTTCGAGGGCCTCGGCATTCTTTCTTTGGTGGTCGTCAGCGGCGGTTGGAAGCGGGACCAGGATCGCCGGCTTCCCCGCTGCGGCAAGCTCCGCACAGCTGGTCGCTCCTGCCCGGCAGACCACAAGATCGGTGGCGGCAAACGAGTCGACCATATTAGAAATGTATGGCCGCACATCGACCGAATCCCAACCAGCGTCGCGATAGGCCTGGCGAACGTGTTCAAAATCGGCTTCGCCGGTCTGGTGCGTGATGCTGATCTCGTTTTTCCATTCGGAAAGTTCCGCTAGGCCCTCGATCATCGCTTCGTTTATCGCACGTGCTCCCTGCGAGCCGCCAAAGATCAGTATTGATGGCTGTTCGCCCGGCGTTCGCACCGGCACGTCGAAGAACTCATTACGCACCGGATTCCCGGTAACCACACCTTTCTTGCCGAAATAAGGCAGAGCCTCATCGAACGTAAGGGCCGCCCGTTTTACGAACATCGCGAGACGCCGATTGGTAAACCCGGGAAGTGCGTTGGAGTCCATCACCAACGTTGGGACCTTCATCACGCTTGCCATCGTCAGCACCGGCCCTGAAACATATCCGCCCGCTCCAACCACAACATCCGGCCGAAATTCTCTGAGCAACCGGCGGGCTTCGACGAAACTTCGCGGCAATATCACCAATCCTTTTATTTGCCCACCTATTCCGACGCTTTTCAGGCCGGCACTGTGGATCAGTGAAAGCTGAAAGCCGTTTTCGGGCACGATACGGGTTTCGAGTCCGCGCGCGGTCCCGACGAAGAGGACCTCCGACGCGGGATCGCGCCGCATGATCTCATTTGCGACGGCAATTCCCGGATAAATGTGCCCGCCAGTACCGCCGGCGGCGATCATTACCTTCATCTTTCTACCTGGCTCCGGCTGCCCTCGCTTTCCTTTTATAAACCGGGGGCTCAGAAGCCTGGACTTTTTCCACGACTTCGCCGCGGCTTCCCTGCAAGGAAATATTCAGCAGAATTCCGACAGCGAAAAGCGTTACTATTACGGACGAACCGCCGTACGATATGAACGGAAGCGGAATTCCCTTCGCGGGCAAGAGCGACGTCACAACGCTGATATTGAATAATGCCTGAACAACAATTCCGGTCGTAAGACCGATGCCAAGCAGCATTCCGAATCGGTCCGGAGCCTGCATCGCCGCCTTCGCTCCGCGCCAAAGCAGCAGACCAAATGCGAGAACAACAGCGAGAGTACCAACCAGCCCGAGTTCCTCGCCGACGACCGAGAAAATAAAATCGGAGTACGGGTAAGGAAGATAAAAAAGTTTTTGCTGGCCTTTCGCAAAGCCTTCACCCAAAATTCCGCCCGAGCCGATCGCATATAGTGACTGGACCACTTGATACGCGGCGTCGTCAGCATATTTGTACGGGTCAAGAAACGCCATGATCCGTTGAACGCGCCACGGAGCGAAGATCAAAGCTCCGATCCCGACGAGCGCCATCGCCGCGGCAGCGCTCGCGATATGCAGGATTCGCGCACCCGCCGCGAAATAAACGGCGGAGAAGATCGCACAAAGGACGATAGCCGTGCCGAGGTCGGGCTCAATAAAAACCAGGCCGCCAAGCACAGCCAGGACGGCGATACACGGAAAGACGGTCGACTTTAGCTCACCCACTGTCTCTTCGTTGCGGGTAAGAAACCAGGCGAGAAAAACAGGCAGCACAACCTTGGTAATTTCCGACGGCTGTAGCGAAAATCCCGCGATGCGGATCCACCGTCTCGCTCCGTTTATTGCGGGAAAGCCGAACACGACCAAGAGAAGCAAAACCGATAACGCGATCGCACCGAACACGACATATTTGTTTTGGAGGACATGGTAATCGACGCGGCTCGCGGCAAACATGACGACCAGGCCCGCGAGCGTGAACCCGAGCTGTTTATAGAAATAGGCAAACTGGCTTTGTTCCTGCGTTTCCTTCAGCGAGATCATCGCCGAGGCGCTGTACACCATGATCGCGCCGAAGATGGCGAGAGTTGCGGCGATCGCGAACATGAACCAATCTGTGTAGCCTCTTTTAACCATTCTGCGTCAGCGTTTTCCCGACCTTCGCCTTTAGATCGCGGACCTCCTGCTTGAAGACAGAACCGCGTTCCTCGTAACTCTTGAACATATCAAAACTCGCGCAAGCAGGAGCAAGCAACACCGCGTCTCCGCTCCGCGCTGCGGCAAGTCCAGCGGTCACCGCGTCAGCCATCGAATCAACGAATTCGATCTCGGCATGCTCCTTCAATTGCGACTCGATATTTTGCGCGTCCTCACCGATCAGGATCAGTTTGGAGACCAAACCTTCGATCAGGGGAATAAGTGGAGCATAAGGAGCATTCTTTCCGCGGCCGCCGAGGATGAGAATGGTTTTGCCATCGCCTCCGCTCAACGCTTCGAGCGCCTTAGACGTTGCATCGACCGAGGTCGCCTTCGAATCGTTATAAAATCTAACGCCGTTGATCTCGTCGACAAATTCGATCCTGTGTTCGACGCCTTTGAAATTCGCGACGGTGTCGCGCATGGACTCAGGCGTTGCACCGCATGCAAGTCCCGCGGCTAGCGAGGCAAGAACGTTTTCAACGTTATGCAGGCCGCGCACGAATGTCTCGTCGCGAGTCGTCAAAACTTTTTCTTTACCTTGGGCCCGGCAGATAAGGTCGCGGTCACGAAGAAAAAGGCCGTCGTCCAATTCCCGCTTTATACTAAACATCGTAACGTTGGCTTTTAGTCCGGCCGACCAACTCGCGGTTATCGTGTCGTCGGCGTTCAGGATCGCGAGATCGCCGGCCGTCTGGTTCATGAAAATGCGATGTTTCGCCGCAGCGTAGTCGGTGAACGATTCGTAACGGTCGAGATGATTCGGCGTGACGTTCAGGCAGATCGCAATGTTCGGGCGAAAATCCCTGATCGTTTCAAGCTGAAAGCTCGACAACTCGACCACTGTCCAGCCATTGTCGGTCGAAGTTTCAGTCAGCTCTAGAAGCGGCGTCCCAATGTTGCCGCCGACCTGCGTTTGAATACCGGAATTTTTCAGCAGTTCTCCGATCAAAGTCGTAGTTGTAGTCTTACCGTTCGAACCAGTGACGCCGACGATGCGTCCCTTGAGAAATCTACCGGCAAGCTCGATCTCGCCCATCACTTCGCCATCTTTGCGATCGACGTATCTTGCCGGAATGGTATTCGTCGGAACGCCGGGCGAGATCACCACGAGGTCGACCTGATCGAGCAGCCAAGACGGGATCCGGCCCGACATAAGGCCGACGCTGTGAGTCTCCTTCAACGCCTTGGCGGAATCCGGCCAGTTATCAACCTCTTTTTTGTCATGCAGAGCAACAACGGCTCCGCGCTCGGCGAGAAACTTCGCCGACGCTGTGCCCGACTTTCCGGCTCCCAAAACTAAGGCTTTTCTTCCTTTGATCTCCATTCCAACTTAACGAAGTTTGAGCGTCGATAAACTCAAGAGGGCAAATAAAATTGCGACGATTACAAATCTGAAAACTATTTTCGGCTCCTTCCAGCCGGCCATCTCAAAATGGTGATGCAGCGGCGTCATTTTGAAAATGCGCTTTCCCGGATTGCCGCCGCGTTTCGTGATCTTGAAAACAGAGACCTGAAGCATCACGGAGAGAGCTTCCAAAATAAACACCCCGCCGATGAATGGGAGCAGGAATTCCTGCTTGGTCAGTATTGCGACGGTGCCCAAAGCACCGCCGATAGCCAGGCTCCCAACGTCGCCCATAAAAACCTGCGCAGGCGGAGCGTTATACCAGAGAAAACCAAGGCTCGCCCCGACCATCGCACCGCAAAAAACCGTCAATTCGCCAGCCGCTGGATTGTGCGTCAGATCAAGGCGTTCCGCCCATCGGGCGTCGCTTGCGAGATACGTTAAAGCGGTAAGTGCCGACATCGCAATGAACGTAACACTCGCCGCGAGGCCATCGAGGCCATCCGTTAAATTTACTGCGTTCGACGAACCGAGAAGTACAAAGACGATAAAGAAGAGGTAAACAAGAGCGGGCACGACCGTTACGGTGGTGATCGCCGAATCCTTCCAGAATGGAATACTTAAATTCCAGTGATAATCGGTGAAGAAATAAAGCACCCCCCATACCGCCAAAGCAGTGATAAGTTGGCCTAGAAGCTTCTGTTTTCCCGTAAGCCCAAGGCTCCTTTTTTTGACTATCTTTATGTAGTCATCCGCAAAACCGACAGCCGCGAACAGGGTTGTCGCCCCGAGTGCGAGCCATAAATAAAGCGAGTCAAGACGAGCCCACAGGATCGTCGAGAGAAACACCGAACAGATGATAAGAATGCCGCCCATGGTCGGCGTTCCGCGTTTTTCCTGATGCGATGCCGGCCCCTCTTCGCGGATCTCCTGGCCGAATTTCATCTCCGCCAATTTTTCGATCACGCGGCTGCCGAACAAAAGCGAGATCAACAGAGCAGTGATCGTGCCCATCGCCGTTCTAAAGGTAACGTACTGGAAAACGTTCAGAACCTTGTAGAAATAGGGCGAATCCGGCGCGGTACCGAAGCTTTGGTAAAGGATCTTGTATAAGAAGTAATAGAGCATCGGGGGATCTTGGAACGCGGTACACGGATCTTATGGCTTGGCCGATTCCTTTCCCTCCAGTTCGAATTTTTCCAACAACTTCTCCAACACTTTTTCTGTCCGCACACCGCGGGAGCCTTTAACAAGTACAACGTCTCCTGGGCGTATCTCTTGCACCAGGAATTCGCCGGCGGCATCGGAAGTTTCTGCGAATACAGAGGCCGTAAGGCCTGCGTCCTTTGCTCCCTCAACCAATTCGGCCGCCAGTGCCCTGACACCGATCAGCATATCGATCATAGACCGTCCAAGAGCGTCTCCGGTTTCCCGATGGATCGCTTTTTCATTTTGGCCGAGCTCGAGCATCTCGCCCGCAACCACGATCTTTCTCGAATTTTCTCCCGCACCTTCGACGAGGGTCTGGGTCATCGAAAGCAACGCGGTCGGGTTTGAATTATAAGAATCGTTGATAACCGTAAAACCATTGGCAAAATGCAGCACCTCGCCGCGTTGGGGCGGAGGCTCGACGCTAGCCAGGCTGGACGCGATCGCTTCGACGGACATCCCCAAATTATGGCCAACGGCGGCGGCGGCGAGGGCGTTCAGGATGTTGTGCCTGCCATTGAGCGGAAACCTAACGTCAGCCTTTCCAGCCGGCGTAGTCAGCGTAAAAGTCGTCTCCCCGAACCGGGAAAAGGAGATATTCGATGCGCGAACATCGGCCTCCGTGTCGATGGCGTAGGTCATCGTTTTTCCTTTGACGAGGTCACGCATTGCAAGGACACGATCGTCGTCGGCATTAAGAACCGCGGTGCCGGACGGTTTCATTCCCTCGATGAGCTCGGCCTTCGCTTTTGCGACATTGTCGATCGAACCCAGATGCTCAACATGCACCGGCAGAACGTTCAACTCCACCGCGACGTCGGGCGGCGTGATCCGGCAGAGACGTTGGATCTCGTGCATAGGCGTGGACATTCCCATTTCGAGAACGGCGATGTCATAAGTCTTGTCTTTGGCCAGATTCAAAACCGTTAGCGGATGCCCTAACCCGTTGTTGTAATTTTTAATGTTGCGCAAAACTTTCCGCCCTGTTGAAGCAAGGACGTGGGCCGTCAATTCCTTTGCTGTGGTCTTCCCGGCGCTTCCCGTTACCGCAACGATAGGCTTGTTCCAATCGAGATAGACGCCGTGAGCAAGACGTTGAAGTGCGAGTATTGCGTCGTCGACAAACGCGAGCCGATCGTGGTATTTCGCGAGTTCGGCCTTATGCTCGGCGTAGCGGTCTGTGCGCAGGACGCAGGCCGCGGCGCCTTTTTCAAGAGCAACGGCGGCGAATTTTGTCGCATCGTCAAAGTCACCATTGAACCCGTTGTTCTGATATTCCGGCTGCGAGAGCGCAAAAAAGACATCGCCCGCCTTTACTTCGCGTGAGTCGATAACGAATGACGTTGTCTCACGTTGGAGCAAGGCGGGGTCGAGGTTCGGTGCCGCTGCGTTCATATATTTGATGGCAGTTTCGAATCTCAAGTCTTTTGCTTCCCCTTCTCGGTCGACGACTTATTTTTGATCACTAGCTTCGGTTTCCCAGCGGCTGGATGTATTTCTTTCTCCTGCCTTTTTGCCGGAGGTTCGGCCTTCTTTACCGGCTCGTTCTTCTCGGACGTTCGATCTTCACCCTTCGCAGGTTTCGCCGTTCTCGCGAAAGACGACCTTTCTTCCGTATCGGTATCCTCGATCAGGATCTTCTTCGCTTCGACGGGATCTCCCGCGATCTCTTCGGGCAGGTTTTCGGCCGTGAGCGTCTCGCGAACGACCGCCCGGTCACGAGCTACATTCAATCCTGGCAGGATCGCGTCGGCGATCTGCTTGAAAACCGGAGCCGAAACCATGCCGCCGTCGCGTGCACCGACCTGCGGTTCATCCATGACGACCGCAATTGTGATCGCCGGATTTTCGTACGGTGCGAATCCTATAAACGAAGAAACATATTTGCTCGATTCCACACGCTTCGTTTTCGGATCGAACTTCCACGCAGTCCCGGTTTTCCCGGCAGACGTGTATCCATCCAACTGCGCTCGTCGGCCCGTTCCGGTAAGCACGACCTGCCGGAGCATTTTGCGCAAGCTTCTGGCAGTTTCAGCCGACACCACCTGCGTTCGATCAGGTTGAGCGGCGGAAATAACTGTTCCATCTTGCTGGCGAATTTCCTTGATTATGTGCGGTTGTAGCTTGACCCCGTCATTGGCTATGGTCGCAAATGCACTTGCCATTTGCAACGCCGTCACGCCAATTTCATAACCGATAGACATCGACGCTAACGAGTCGCCATTCCACCGGTCAGGATTGCGAACAATGCCGGCAGTTTCAGCCGGAAGCTCGATGCCCGTTTTGCGTCCAAAGCCCATCTTCTGCACCATCGAATAGAAGTCGGGTTTGCCCACACGCATTCCGGTTTTGATCGCGCAGATATTACTCGAATGTGCCAAAGCTTCGGCGTAGCTCATCACGCCAGTGTGATGATCGGAAAATTTATGTCCCGCGACGTCGATCGTTCCGTTTCCCGCGTCAACCGGGCCTTCCGGCGTGATCAGATTTTTCTCGAGAGCCGAACTATAAGTAACGAGCTTGAAAACCGAACCGGGCGAATAGACAGTCTGTATCGCACGGTCGGCAACCGCTTCGCCTTTCGCGCTCGCGAGGTTTTCCGGGTCAAAGCTCGGATAGTTTGCCATCGCGAGAATGTCGCCCGTCCTCTGATCGATCACGATCGCCATTCCCGACTTTGCTTTCGCGTTCCTCACGCCTTCGGCCAACGCGAGTTCCGTCTGGTACTGGATCGAGTTGTCGATCGTCAGATACACATCTTTCGGCAGTCCGTGGTCGGAAACCGTCTCGTCATAAACCCGGCCGAGCCGGTCGCGGTCCTGAACTTTTTGAACGTCCGCGCCGCGGAGGATATTGTTCTGCGACTGCTCGATCCCAGCCTGGCCAACGTCATCGGCATTGCTGAAACCCAGCACGTTCGCCGCCAATGGGCCATTCGGATAGCTCCGCTTCTGCTCTTCCTTCCAATGAAGGCCCGCATACCCAGGTAAGTCGGCTTTTTTGAGGTTGGCTGTCTGCAAAGCTTTGTTAACTTTTTGGACCGTCGTTTCGTCTAATTTCTTCGCTATCGCGATGAAACGCTTCCCAGATTCTTTACCTTCCTTTAGCTGCTTGTGCAGAGCGTTGGCATCGACCTTGACCGCCTTGGCAATATCCCTTGCGGCGGTTTCAACCTCTTCTATCTCGGTCGGGTCAGCGTAGAGCGTTTTGACATTCACACTCATCGCGAGAGCCCTTTCGTTGCGGTCATAGATCGTTCCGCGGAGGAGCCTGCTCTTTTTAACCTCCTGGCGTTGGTCGAGTGCCCTTTCGCGAAGCCAGTTGTGCTGGCTCACTTGCAGATGAACAAGACGAACCCCGATCCCGCCCATCCACAAAACGAAAATCGCAACGATCAGCATGAAACGCGTAAACGCTACTTGACGCAGGTCTTTCTTCTTATTTTTAATGGGCTTTTTCTTCATTCGCTAACGGTAAACCCGATATCGCGAGCTTAGGACTTCACTTTTTTGTTGCTTCCCTTCGATTCTTGCTTTGCCTGTTTTTCAACGTTTACAGGTTTGGGAGCAGAAGCTGTTTTTGCCGGCTCAACGGGTTTGCTGATCACAGTCTTCTGCACGACAGCAACCGACGGAGCTGGTTTAGCTTTCACCATCTCTGCGGTAGTAGCGGCTCTGGCAACTTCCGGAATGTCGCTCGACTGGCTGAATTCGATCTTCCTTGCGGCTTTCATCAATTCGGCGGGCGAGAGCGAGATCTCGCGGCTTAAAAGCAGGCGTCGCTTTTCGGCTTCCATTTCATCAAGCTGTTTTCGCAGCCGCGAATTACGGATCCCGTAGTCCATAGAAGAAAAGTGCAGTTTACCGGCGAAAAAAAAACCGGTTACGAGGATGGCTCCGCAAACCAAAGTCAGCGCGGAATATTTCCACGAAATGCCCTGTCGGCGGGATTCTGATCGGCGAGGTTTTGTCTGGCGGCGAGGTTGTTGGCTCATGGCAGGTCTCCTGACAGTGTTTCAAATTCAAGTTTCTTGCAGGCTCGAAGCTTGGCACTTCTGGCTCGTGGGTTAGCTGAGATCTCAGCATCACCCGGTATTACCGGCCTGCGGGTTAGGATCTCGACCCTCTTCGCGGCCCCACAAATGCACTGCGGTATCCGCGGCGGACAACTGCATTTGCCCGCGAGCCTTTGGAATACTTGCTTTACGATGCGGTCCTCAAGGGAGTGGAATGTGATGACCTCGAGTATTCCCTCAGTTTTCAAAATTTCGATCGAATCGAGGATAAATCCTTCGATGATCTCGAGCTCATTATTAACGGCGATCCGCAGGGCCTGGAAGGTTCGCGTCGCCGGATGTATCTTGTCCCTCGGACTACGCCGCACTGACCTTTCAACTAGCCGGACCAATTCGCCGGTCGTTTTAACCGTCTCTCCATGCTCCCTTGCCTCGACTATTCGCCGGGCGATGCGACGGGAGTGACGTTCTTCGCCGAAATGATAAATAATGTTCGCGATCTCTTCCTCGCTTCGCGTCGCGAGAATGTCGGCGGCCGTCTCGCCATCGCCTTGCTGGTCCATTCGCATATCGAGAGGAGCATCGAACCTGAAACTAAAGCCTCGCGAGTCGCTGTCGAACTGGAGTGATGAAACCCCGAGATCGGCGAGAATTCCCTGCGGCTGTTCTTTGGTTAAACCTCGAACGACCGGCTTCATCTTGGCAAAGTTTGCGTGGACCAAACGAGCCCGACTACCAAATGGTGCCAGTCTGGTCCCCGCCTTGGCGATCGCGGCTGCATCCTGGTCGATCGCAATTAACTCGGTTTCATCGGACGCCATGAGAATTGCCTCGGAATGCCCGCCTAACCCCAATGTGGCATCGACGAACAAACCTCCGTTTTCAGGCTCGATCAGACGAATCGTCTCCTCAAGCAAAACCGGAGTGTGCAAATTCTCGGCTTCCGTTCCCTGCATATCAAAGATCTGCGCGGTCTCTGCCGGCACCTTTCCCCTTGGCGACATCGTTTGGCGGCCTTAACACGCGGGCTGCGGATCAAATCCCATAAAATTGATCGGATCAACTGGGTGCGGCCGCTTCTTCAAAGAATTCGGGTGTCGCGCGGTTAATTTGGATAATTTCGAACAATTATTGCTTAAGCCCTTAAACACTTCCTTTACCAATAGACCCAAATCTTGGTAACGGTTTATCGGGTATCGCCAATAAGTTACCTGCATATTATGCCTGTCCGAGGCGCGGTGTCAAGATTTTTTTGCACTTTTCGTTAATCAGGTGCTTAAAATTTTGTTAGCGTTGATCAAGAGCAAAAACTGGGTCCTCACGTTTTTCGCTTTCACCATAAATTGATATAAAGTTTACGGATATCGCGTTTATGGATCCTTCCTTTTACCGCCTGCTTATTTTCGGAGTTGTCGCCGCTTCAGCCAATATTTTGGGCGGCCTGATCCTTTTTCCGTCAAAGGTCCGCAACGATTATCGCGGTTATCTAAGGTTTCTATTGGCTTTAGGGGCGGGATTCATGCTCTCGGTGACGTTCTTTGAGATCGTCCCCGAGACAGTGCTTATCTGGAAGAGATCGCATCCAGACGCGAGCGAAGACCTTCTCGTACCGATGGTCTTGTTGGTCGGCGGCTATTTGTTGACCCAATTCCTCGAACACACCATCGCCCCGCACTTTCATCTGGGCGAGGAAATGCACTCGGACGAGCTAATAACGAAAACGTCCGCATACACGGCGGTCGGTGGATTGATGGTCCACACGTTTTTCGACGGTGTTTCGATCGCGGCTGCATCGCAGATCGATGCCAAGGTTGGGATCCTCGTATTCCTCGCGGTATTCCTTCATAAATTTCCTGAAGGATTCACGATCGGTTCGATGATCCTTGCGGCGGGAAAGGACCTGAAACAGGTCGTCTGGTCCACGTCTCTGCTTGGCGGCACAACCTTGCTGGGCGCCCTGATCTTCTATTTTATCGGCACTTACGCCGGCGTTACTGTGGCGTATGCCCTACCGATAGCGGGCGGTGTCACGCTTTATGTCGCTGCAAGCGACCTGATCCCCGAGGTAAATCATCACGGCGGAAATCGGATGGGCGTTTCAGTTTCGATCTTTGCCGGCGTAGCGCTTTTCTTCGTACTTCATTTCGCCCTCCATCGGGTCCTCGGCGACGTCTAATATTCCGAAAAAATTCGTGGAACTAATCGACGCCTCGCACGTATTAATGTGCAGAGGTGATCTTACGATGCGTGAACCGATCTTAGCTGGTATTTTGAGTCTTCTTCTTCCCGGGCTCGGGCAGATCTATAACGGCCGAGTGCTGATAGGTTTGCTGTGGCTGGTCCTGACAGGTTTTTCGTGGATCGGTACCGCCGGAATGTTCGGTTGGGTCGTTCATCTTATAGCTGCGTGGTGTGCATACAGCTACGCGAAAGAGAATCCGGTGCGCGTCTAGAACTTCTTCATGCAATCCTCCATTAGCCCGTGGTCTTGGTAGACTACGGGCCTTTTTATTTTCAAAACGCGGCGAATTCATATAATATAGCTATTGAATTTTTGAGGTTGGACCGGCGAAGTTTTGGTTTCGGACTTCCCCTTCTGACCTCAATTTCTTTTGCATGGTTAAAGACGGAATTCCATTTGTGCTGATTCCCGCCATCGTCGCCGGCGGCTTTCTCTTTTTGGGCTTTTGGGCGCTGGCCGCAATATTCCTCGCGATCACTGCATTCATGGGGTATTTCTTCCGTGATCCGCGGAGGGAAATACCGAAGGGCGACGATATTGTCCTATCCGCTGCCGATGGCCGCGTGACTAGGATCGAGGAGAACGAGAACGGAAAGCTGGTCAGCGTTTTCCTGTCGCCTTTCAACGTGCATGTAAATCGCTCGCCGATCGCAGGTACCGTCGACAAGATCGATTACGTCGCCGGCAGAAAAATGCCTGCGACCAGCGATGCAGCGAGCCTCGTGAACGAGCGCAACTCGTTGACGATAGTCGGCAGCAAGATGACCGTGGTCTGCACGCAGATCGCCGGTATCCTCGCCCGCCGGATTGTCTGCTGGAGTAAAGCAGGTGATAATCTTGAGTCCGGTCAGCGGTTCGGTATGATAAAATTCGGGTCGCGAACCGATCTGCTTCTGCCCCGGAACATAGAACTTTTAGTCAAGGTAGGCGACCGCGTCGTCGGCGGTGAGACTATCATCGGCAAGCTCTTTTAAAAACAGATGGAGACCGAAGAACCAAAGCCTCATCAGGGTCTTAAAAAAGGCCTTTATGTAATTCCGACGATGTTCACCGCGGCGAACGTCGGGATGGGTTTTCTCGCCATTCTCTCCTCGATGCGCGGATTTCAGCTCGCGTTAAAGGACCCCGTCGGTGCTTCGCATTACTTTAATTCCGCCGCGATCGCCATCGGCCTCGCAATTCTTTTCGACACATTAGACGGCCGCGTCGCGCGTATGACGCGCACGGCGACCGAGATCGGCGTTCAGTTCGACTCGCTCGCGGACGTGCTCACTTTCGGTATCGCGCCGATAGCCTTGCTGTATAGCTGGTCGTTCGGCCTAGTGTTCGGCGAATCGACGCAGGAGCACGCTCTCGGCGTTTTTCTCCTCTTCATGTACCTTATGTGCGGAGCTTTTCGGCTCGCTCGGTTTAATCTGCAGGCGACTCGACCGCGCGTTTTGCAGGAAGGCACGCCGAAGGTCGATAAAAAGAATTTTGTCGGCCTTCCGATCCCGCCCGCCGCCGGATTGCTCGCGTCGATCGTTCATTTTGCGCCCCTGCCGCTGAGCGGTTACGCGCAAGACATGCCGCGCTATCTCAGTTTCCTGGTGATGATCCTGATCGCGGTACTAGGCGTGTTAATGGTGAGCACGATCCGTTATACTAGTTTTAAGAATGCTGGCACGGGACGCCGGAATCTTTACATATTCTTACTGATCGCGGCAACGGGAATGCTTATATGGCTCTACTCGCGATATGTGCTGCTTATTATTTCAGGCATTTACGTTTCGCACGGAGTAATTTGGTATATATTCAGACTGCTAAAGCCCAGCCACTCAGCCCATACGAGCGAGGCCGAAGGCTAGGCATCGCGGGTCAAGATCTACTTCCCTCAAACTTCGCCACGTTGCCCGCAGACCTGCGGCGTCGAGGTTTCTCCTTTCCATCATCATCCGCATATTGACGCCCCGCCGCCACAACCAATCCGAGCGTGATCAGAAAAAGCAGCGAGATCGCCGTGGTGTGCAGCACGAAGTCGAACAAGCTGTGAACAAGCACCGCACAGCACCCGCCAAAAGCTCCGACCACGATTCCACGGCGATGTTGATTCTCGGTTTCGACATTTTTCAAGCCCGTTGAGAAAAACAGGAAAAGAAAGATTCCTCCGATAGCGAGGCCGATCAAGCCGGCATCCGACAATACCTGGAGATAATCGTTATGCGCCTGTTCAACGCGTTCGAGCCCGCTGTTCGTATCAAACGGAGTGAACGCGACGCCCAACGCTCCGAGTCCCGCACCGAACGGCATATTCGCTCCGATCACTTTGGCGGTCACGCCCCAGATATAAAATCTGTTTGTAGAAATGTCCTTTGACTGAGCCGTTTCAACAAATCGCGTCAGCGACGAATCACCCCCTACAAAGATCGCTCCGCCGACGATCAGTACGACCAGAGCGGCCGCGAGGCCTGCTTTTAATACAACGTCTTTTTTGTTTTTAGATCGTTTCGTCAAAACAACGATCACGATCAAACCAGCCAGCAATGCAACAAATCCGCCTCGCGAACCGCTTAATATCAGAGCGATTCCCATCAGCGATGCAGCTGTGACAAAAAGCAGCCGGCGATCACGTTTTACCGATCCGCCAAAAAGCATCCCGAGCGGAATGCACAAACACATCTCCACAAACGCCGCAAAATTATGCCGGTTCACAAAAGAACCGAACGGCGTTGCGAACCGAGCTTCGTATATGCCGTAAATGCGCGTCGGGCTAAGAAACGATTGCAGGATCGCAAAGAACGAAAAAAGGAAGCCGAAAATGACGATGACGGCAACAGTTTTTTTGATCCTCGAAGCACTGCTCAACGTTGTGAGAGTTACCGAGAAGAAAACCGCTAAAGCCAAAAAATGAAGCGTATTGACGAGCGTCGAAAACGGGTCGGCCGAGATCGTTCGCGGCACTGAGGTGAGACCCGCAATATCGCTGTGACTTCCAAACGGTACGATCTGAATAAATCCATAAACGGCGGCCGCATACAAAGGTAGTTGCAAGTAACTCTTATCGATCCTCAACACTCCGGCCTGCAGCGCATCTACAAAGGAAAAGATCGCCATCGCGGCAACGAGCAAATAGAACACAGCAAGGATCGGCTGATGCACGCCGCCATAGGCCACCGTGACAAAGATGGTCGTGAACGATACCAAAATGAATGTGATTTTGTTCGCGGAGGTCATTTTTTTGCGATCTCAAAATCATCCAGCCAGATCGTTCCCACGATCGGACAGGTCTCCCCGCAATACCTACGTGATGTGCGAAGGAAAACGCCGTTACTGCTCTCTGGCGTCGCAAGATCCATCTCTACCGGCTGCCAGCCATTTGTCCCCAGCGGAAAAGGCGGTGAAGTTGCGAGCAGTTTGTTGTCACCCGCATTAACCAGTTCGATGACCGGCGGGCCGCCGCTCTTAAGATTTTCCGTCCTTAGCCAAAAACTTAATTTGTACTGCGTCCGCGCGGCTAGAGCGAGATTTTGCCAGACCTGATACATATCCTGCTTTGTGTAGCTCTTGAAAACCATCCGCAGGCTTCTCGCACCGGAATGCCGCACTGCGGGATCGATCGCGATATCCAGCTTCCCGTCGCCGCGCCCGATCTTCCAATCGAACAAGATGAAGATGTTCTCATCGCTCTTAAGGCTGGATTCGAAACCGCCGTTGTTTATCGTCTCGAATGCTGCGTCCGGATCGAGGCCACCCTGCCGCGAAAACTCGAGAGCCTCACGAAATGCATTGACCTGAAAGAGTGCCTGAGCAATGAAGTTCGCGGTTTGCGGATACAATGTTTTTTCCTGGTCCGAAAGTGAATTCCAGATGCGCAAGGCATCGGCCGGCTGACTTCGCAGAGCAAAAAAGGACGCCAGGTCCGAGCGAACATCCGGCTTGTCCGCCGCAATTCGCTCGACCATCGAGCTTTGGTGTCCGAAGTAGTCCCACGCAAGGGCAAATACCTGTCTTCTATATATCTGATTGCTTTCCGTCGTCAGGCTCAATTCGGCAAACGCCTCGTCACCGCGCCCCTCACGCAGGTAGAAATTCCCAAGCTGCCAATGCGGATATGCGTAGTTAGGCGCAAGCGTGATCGCTTGACGAAAAGCTTCTTCCGCCTCGTCCGGCTGGCCTGCCCGTTCAAGCGCGCGGCCATACTCTATCCACCATCTAAAATCGAACGGCGATAATCGAATCGTCTCGCCGAACATCGGGACCGACGCGTCTATTGCGTCTGGAGTGAAAATCGAAGTTTCGGCAGTCGCGGCAAGCCATCTTGTACGCGGGTCGGAGGGAGCAAGAGTCGTGGCGGCTTGTGAGATCTGCGAAATATTAGGATCAGTCGATGGCGTAAGCTCCGCGAGCATGTCGCCCAATTGCCATCTCACCGCAAAAAAAGCGAAAACGACAACGAGGCCGATCCCTGCGAAAACAAATGCTTTCGCCAATGGCCGTCTCGTGTCGAAAATCATCAACCCTTCTGACATCGGTGATCGATCAGCGATAAAACTCAGAGAACTTCTCGACGACGTATTCTATTTGCTCTGGCCTTAACTCCGGAAAGATCGGAAGTGCCAGCGTCTCCTTCGATGCCCGCTCGGACTCGGGTAGGCTGCCTGCCTTGTATCCGAGATATTCAAAGCACTCCTGAAGGTGAAGCGAAACCGGATAGTAGATATCGCTGCCGATATCGTTATTCGCAAGAAATTGTTTTAGCTCATCGCGGCGTCCCGGAATCCGAACAACAAATTGGTTGTAGATATGCCGAACGTTTTCCCGCTCGGCCGGCAGGCCAACCTCCTCCGTCAATCCTGCGTCGGTAAAAAGGCTGCTGTATGTTGCGGCATTCTGCTGCCGCCGCTCGGTCCAGTGATCGAGATGCGGAAGTTTTACACGCAGGACCGCACCCTGAAAACCGTCGAGCCGCGAATTCAAACCGACCCATTTGTGATAATACTTTTCCTCGGCCCCATGATTGCGCAGAGCTATTAGCTTGACCGCGAGCTCATCATCGTTCGTAGTCAAAAATCCACCGTCGCCCATGCCGCCCAAGTTTTTCGAAGGATAGAAACTAAAACAGCCGATCGCTCCGATCGAACCAACCCGCTTCCCGCCTTCTTCGGCGCCGATCGCCTGAGCAGCGTCTTCGACGATCGGGATGCCATGGCGTCCGCTTAAATCCATCAACGCCGTCATATCAACGCTCTGGCCGTAGAGATGAACCGGTTCGATCGCTTTCGTTCGGTCCGTGATCTTTGCCTCGACCTGGGACACATCGAGGTTATATGTCGCCGGATCGATATCGACAAAAACCGGCGTTGCGCCGAGCCGCGTTATCGAACTCACGGTGGCGAAAAAACTGTACGGCGTCGTGATCACCTCGTCACCAGGCCCGATGTCGTATGCCATCAACGCAAGCAAAAGGGCGTCAGTTCCCGAAGCGCAGCCGACAGCATATTTCGCTCCGCAGTATTCGGCCAACTCCTTCTCAAGAGCGGCAACCTCAGGTCCCAATATAAATCCGTTCGTATCAAGCACGCGTCCAAGCGCCGCCTCGATCTCAGGTCGCAACGCCTGATTTTGTTCGGACAGGTCAAGCAAAGGTACTTTCATAGAAACAAATTTGATTTCCGTTCGCCTCATTCTAGCGAACCGCCGATCAATTTGCATTTTCATCGCTTCTTTTTTAGCCTTAGCTCCAATGATCACGGACAAGAAAAAACGGACGACGGAGATTATCAAACGCCTCAAGAAAGCCTATCCGGATGCTCATTGCGCTCTCAATCATACAAACGCTTTCGAGTTGCTTATCGCGACGATCCTTTCCGCTCAATGCACGGATGTGCGTGTGAATATCGTTACGGCTGATCTTTTCCGCAAATATCGAAGGCCGCAGGACTTCTTAGACGTCTCCCAGAATGAGTTAGAGAAGAACATCCATTCGACTGGCTTTTTTCGAAACAAAGCGAAAAATATCCAGGCGGCGTGCCGGGGGATCATCGACGACTATCAATGCGAGGTTCCAAAAACGATGGACGAACTGCTGACGCTTGGCGGCGTTGCCCGAAAAACGGCGAACGTCGTGATGGGAAATGCCTTTGGCATCGCATCTGGGGTCGTGGTTGATACGCACGTATCACGGCTGTCCCAACGCCTCGGCCTAACGGAAAACACAACGCCCGAAAAGATAGAGAAAGACCTCGCCCAGCTCGTCCCAAAACGAAATTGGGTAATGTTTCCGCACTGGCTTATCTATCACGGACGGCAGATCTGTTACGCGCGAAAGCCCAAATGCCCCGAGTGCGTTCTCGCCGACATTTGCCCTTCACGTGATCTTTTCTATCCAGCTACTCCGCCGTCAACAGCCAGGACAAAGCTTCCTTTTCGGAATCGGTGACCAGCACACGAGCTCCGCGGCTCACCGCTACTGCCTCGCCGAGTTTTGTGATCATATACGCCTGCATGACGACCGCCGTCTTGAGACGAGGCCCAAACGATTCTGCAAGCCGGCGTCCGGCAAAGAATCGATCGGCTTCGGTCATATTTCCCTCGATGTCGCGAGAATCAATGAGTATCAGTTTTCTCGCAGCCTTTTCGGCTTCCTTTTTTACTACGTCTAAAAAACTAAAAACATTTTCTAACGAATACCGGCCTGACGCTGTGATCCGGACATAATCCGTTTCCACAGCGGTTACTACATCAAAATCCATCAATTATTACTGCCTCTTTTTCCAATAAAACCGCCGGAATAAATAAAAATGATAATAAGTGGGCAAAAAAGAAAACGTGCTTCCTTCTAAGGAAACACGCATCTTATCGGCGTATTTATAACTCTAACAAATGTCCGAAAATCGGTCAATCCGTCAATCAGGGCTTCGGTGTGGGTGCCGGAGTTGGCGTCGGAGTTGCCGCGGGAAGCGGCGGCATATCGGCCGGTTTGAATCTCGGAAGCATTTCGTCACGCATCGCCACCGCATATATAGCCCCTGCGATAGCGATCGCCGATGATTTCACATCGCTCTCGATTATTCGCTCGTAAGTATCGAGATTTGTATGCCACGTGACGTTGAAATACTCGATCGGGTCCTGCGAAACGCCAATGCCGGGAAGACCGGCGGCGTTGAAAGAAGTACTGTCCGTTCCGCCCAGATTCCGGCCTTTCGTGTTCAAAGCGCCGGCAACGCCGAGATCGGCAAACGGAACGAGAGCTTCGCGAAGTACCGTCGCTGCCTCAGGCGGGCCGAAGACGGACATTCCACGCGCACGCCCCGTGCCGCTGTCGATATTGAAATAGCCGTTAAATTTCGACCATTCCGGTTTCGGGTTTTCAAACGTCCCAAAATGCTGAGCTACGTAAGCCTGCGAACCCAGCAATCCTTCCTCTTCGCCGCTCCAGCAAGCAACGCGAATGGTACGTCGCGGCTTCACGCCGATCGCCTTCAATATCCGCGCGGCCTCCATCATCGTCGCACAGCCGATAGCATTGTCCGTCGCACCGGTCGCCGAATGCCACGAATCCAGGTGACCGCCGAGCATCACGACCTCATCCTTCTTGTCGGAGCCGTAGATCTCGCCGACGACGTTGTAGCTCGTCGTTCCTTCAGGAATGACGTGGCTGCGGAGATCGAATTCCAACTTGACCGGCGTTTTATCGCCGAGTAGCCGCACGATCCGGCCAAAATCTTCGTTCCGCATAACGACCGTCGGAACAACCTTCGTAACATCGAATGTCCGGTTATTAAACGCACGGACGGCACCGCGATCGAGCTGCGATTCGTTAATGCGGACCAAGACGCCGCTGTCGAGAAGAAACTTATCGACCTGTTCGTTCACCTGTGCCGCTGTCAAAGCACCCGGCCTCGGTGTCGGCGGCGTTCCGCCACGGCCATTGCCAAATCCGCCAGCAGGACGATTTGCGGGATCCGGGTCGTATCGCTTGGTGTTCTCCTCGTCTGGAATTCGCTTTGGCGACGGAGTGTTGGATTGGTCGATAAACGTCGGTTTGCCGACCAGGACTATCTTGCCTTTGACCTGCGACTTCACGCTCTCGAGGTACCCGGTCAGCTCGTCCTGCGTCGGCTGCTGCATAATATTCGGATTTGCCAGCGACGGAACCAGCGGCGGAACAATATGGGCCGCGTCGGCTGTCACAGGGCCGTTCGTCGATGGCGTCCAGGCGAGAACTTCGTAGGTCAAAGTGTCGGCGACGGGCGATATCATCAGTCCCGTATTCCGGTCGTTCACCCAACCCGGATGCCCGAAATCCCACGGCTCGAGCTCCGTGTGGTCGAAACCCCACGACTTCATCTCCGCAGCCGCCCACTTTGCGGCGTTTACATGATTTGGCGAACCGGTTAGCCGCGGGCCATAAAGATCGGTCAGGATATGGAGCGTATGCAGTATCTTCGAATTCTCCATCTCTTCCTTACGAATCGCCGCGTTAACGTCAGCAGGCTGGGCCTGCTGAGCGAGCAAAGCCAGCGGAGCAAAAAAGGCCTGGATGAGAACTAGCGCGGTAGCGCATCTAAAGAGTCGATTTATATTCATATCGTTTTACGCAGAAATAGGCGCCCGCGGGCGCTGCTCTAATTTAGTCGAAATTCGGTTTGTAACTACAATCTTTCGGAAGCAGGTTTCGTAAATTGGTTATACTCTAGCATCGGCGTTTTTGTTTCGGAAATTGGATCAGGGTTCTATTTGTATGGCTTTCTTTGGGGGCTTTGCGGCTTTGCGTGAAATAAAACGGTTTTATTACGCAAAGCGGCCGGGAACGATCGCATTGATCTCATCAACCGTGGCGGTTGCCTCGGCGGCGTTCGCTTTTGCTTATTTACCGGCCTTATTTTCATCGGCGGCACCGTCTGATCTTGCCTATTTTCAGGGAAAATGGACGATCACCCTTAAGGCTGACCCGAGCGTTGCATATACTTGGACGGTCACAGACGATCTCAAGGGCGAATGGCTCACAGGCGTCGTCGAAAAGGAGGGTGAGAGGACCTCTACCGATCACTGGCGCATCAGCGCCGGTTTGATCGAACGCTACGTTTTCACGAACGAAGGGGTCACCGTAAAGCTCGTTAGTTCCGGCTGGAAATCAGGAAAAATGGTCTTTAACGGCATCGCCAGCGGCAAAGCGACCGATTCTAGAATGCGCGAAACCATCACAAGGGAAACTGATAAGAAATTTCGAGCAGTTTGGGAAAGACAGGCCGAGGACGGAAAGTGGGCCGTTTTTTCTGAAGAATCTTGCGTGAAATAGATTTCTTCTTAAATCTAATAGGCTCGGAGGGATAATTGCATGGCTAAACGATTCTTCCCGCTATACAATATCGACCAGCCGGTAGGCCCTGGGAAGCCGAATTTGCCGGACGATGTCAGGCTGGTCCAAAATCTTTTCATCGAACTTTCGCGTTTCTACGCGAATACCGATTGGCATAAGGACATTCCGCCGGACCAGCGAAACCTTTCGACAACTTCGAGATTCGACGATCAGTTGGAAACTTGGATAAAGACCTATCAAAACTGGCTCGTGAAGGGCTTTGGCGGCACCGTCAATTTCCGTGCCGATGGCATAATAGACCCAATGATCGTTCACTCGATCTCCATAGACGTTAACTTCAGGAGCGGCCGGATCTCGACGCTCGCGATGATGTGCAACCAACTCTGGCGATTTAACCGCGCAACATACCTACGCATCGGTGATGCCGACAATATGAAATGGTTCCCCGAAGGATTCGTTAATTGATCGCTTGAACTATTCATTCAGCGGGCCCGGCTTTTCCGGCGGCTCTTTTTATATGATATTGTCCGCAAACACTATGCACCGAAGACTTCTTGAAGATCGCGGTTGCCGTTTTGATCGTATTTTCTCTCGCGGCCGTCATGAATGCTCAGCGCACGTCAGATACTAAATCTACCAAAAAGGAGATCTCAGTGACCAAACACGCAACGGAACGTTCGAAGTCAAAGTCACTCCGTTGCCCGCCGAAGAGAATGTCGGCGACCCGTTGATCGGGAGGCTCTCACTCGAAAAAACGTTTTCGGGCGGAATGGCCGGAACGAGCAAAGGTCAGAAGTTAGGAATCGGGACCGCGTTGAACGAGTCAGGCGGGTATGTCGCAGCGGAGCGTTTTGTCGGGACGCTCGACGGCCGGAAAGGCCCGTTCTCGCTCCAGCATTCGGGCACGATGAAGGCGGGGAAATTCGACCTAAACGTTATCGTCGTGCCTGACTCCGGTATCGACGAGCTAACCAGCATTTCAGGCAACTTCATGATCAAGATCGAGAGCGGAAGGCATTTTTACGAACTCGAATACACACTTCCTGACCCAAAGTAGAAGCCTGAATTTTGCGGACATTTCGTAGCGGTGAAACTCAAAAATGATGCTCGGACTGAAAGCTTATCGCTAACGGCTGATAGCGGACCTTTCAGCCCTCAAACCTTTGTCATACATTTTGCGTAGTAGCCCAAACGCACCGAACCATACCGCAAGAAAAATATGCGCACTATTAAAAGTCTGACTGCATTCCTGCTTCTAGTTTCATCGTCATTCGCTCAGACAGCACAGCTTCGTGGTGTCGAGATGTCGGACATTGATAAAGGGGTCGATGCTTGCAACGACTTTTTCGAGTATTCGAACGGTCAATGGCGAAAAAATAATCCGATACCGGCCTCGATGCCCCGCTGGAGCCGGCGGTGGCAAGCAGGCGAAACCTCAAAAGACAAACTTAAGGCGATCGTAGACGAGCTCTCGTCGGGACACTACCAAAAGGGCAGCGTCGAGCAAATCACCGGCGACTATTACGCGGCGTGCATAGATGAATCGCAGGCGAACCAGCTCGGCAGTAAACCCATCAGGCCGCTGATGGCCGAACTCGACGCGATCAAGACAAGGGCTGACGTTCAGCGAATGATAATTCGCCTCCAGGACTTCGGCATCGCGGCTCCGTTCGCTTTCGGTTCGGGCCAGGACAGTCATGAACCCTCGAACGTTATCGCACAGGTTTATGCCGGAGGCCTCGGGCTTCCCGACCGTGATTATTATCTGAAGCCTGATGACCAGTTCGTGGACAATCGAGCCAAATATTCCGAGCATGTGAACCGGATGTTCGTTCTCTTCGGCTCCGATCAAACTCAAGCCAACGCGATCGCTGACTCGACGATCGCGTTCGAAAGCCGCCTTGCGAAAGCCTCGCTCGATAATGTCGCTCTGCGTGATCCGAAGGCAACGAACAACAAGATGTCCTTCGCCAACCTGCAAAAACTCGCGCCGGATTTTGACTGGGCGGCCTATTACAAGCATTTCAATGTAAAGCCCGGCGACGTCAATGTTTCGGAGCCCAAGTTCCTCACCGAATTCAATGATATTCTGGCGAAAACGCCGATCTCCGAATGGAAAAGTTACCTCAAATGGCAGTTCCTTAATTTCGCTTCCGGCAATCTCTCCGAGCCGTTCGTCGCGGCAAATTACATTTTTTTCGGTGCATATTTGAACGGATCGAAGGAGATCAAGCCGCGGTGGAAACGCTGCGTCGAATCCGCCGACGCACTCATCGGCGAAGCGCTTGGAAAAAAATACGTCGAGAAATATTTTCCGGCAGCGTCAAAAGCCAGGATGCAGGAGTTGGTCAAAAACCTTCTCGCAGCCATGGGCGAAACCATTCGAGGGCTCGATTGGATGAGCCCTGAAACAAAGAAACGTGCACTTGAAAAACTTGCCACTTTTCGGCCAAAGATCGGATATCCCGACAAATGGAAGGATTACAGTCGTCTTCCGATAAGTCGCGCTTCATACTGGAACAATCTGGTCGCCGCGATCAAATTCAATATCGACGATGACCATTCCACCATCGGCAAGGGCGTCGATCGCGATAGATGGGGTATGACGCCGCCGACGTCCGACGCTCAATACAATCCGCTGTTGAATGACATCACATTTCCGGCAGGTATCCTCCAGTCGCCGGCCTTCAGCAACGACGTCAACGACGCTGTAAATTATGGCTCGATCGGCGTGGTCATCGGCCATGAGATCAGTCACGGTTTCGACGATCAGGGAGCTCAGTACGACGCTCAAGGAAAACTGAATAATTGGTGGACGGCGGAAGATTATAAAAAGTTTCAGGCCCGAACGGAGTGCGTCGCAAATCAGTTCGACAATTTCTTCATCGAGCCCGGGCTTCACCATAACGGGCACTTGGTGCTAGGTGAAAGCATCGCCGACCTTGCCGGTGCAAAACTCGCTTACCGAGCTCTTGAGATCTCTCGCCGAGACAAACCGCCGCTTCCAGCCGTCGACGGCCTGACGCCGGACCAGCAGTTTTTCGTGGCTTGGGGACAATTCCGCGGCGACGCCGTGCGGCCGGAGTTTGCCCGTAGAATGATCCAGGGTGACCCGCATCCAGTTGCAAAATATCGCGTGATCGGGCCGCTGTCGAATCTGCCCGAATTTCAGAAGGCCTTCGGCTGCCGCGACGATTCCCTGATGGTTCGGCCGATGAATCAAAGATGCGAGATCTGGTAGGAACTTCTCCACGCTAAGACGATCGGGCCGATGAAAATTCCGCGGGCCCGATTTTTTTCATATTTTTTTCGCAAAAATCCATTTCGAAAACGTCTGCCCCTCGAGAGCATCGTAAATTGGGCTTACACCGTCGGTCGTGAAATGTATGCTCCCTTGCCGCATACGTTTCAACTGGCCGATCCTCTGGGAGTTGGTTTGCATGGAGACCTTGGCTCTGTTTGGGTTGACGATCTTTGAGTTCGCCGTAACCCGCATTTTTCATTTTTCCCGCTTACGACCTAAACTTAGACCGCCCGATATGCGCATATCCACGGCGATCCGCTCTTTCATTAATCACAGGCCGCTCCTCACGGCAGCGCTGTTCAAAAGGAGCCCTCACGGCAAAAAGTTCGGCACTCCTTTACCCGTGTTTTCTCTGAGTGCTTAGGGAGTAAGATATTATGTTCAAAAATTTCTACATTGTCGGCGGCGGCACAGACGGCGGCGGAATCGTTATTACCATCGGAGCGGACGGCAAGATCGTCATCAAGCGCATTCCGGGCTGGAATCCGGAAGCCCTTCTCGACGTTTCGCGAGCTCTGCAAGTCATCGGCAAGGCTGCTTCGATCAAAGAAAAAGGCCTGGCCGAATCTGTCATCGCGAGCGTGATGCCGATGCTGCAAAAGCAGTTAGGCGAGCACGCTAAAGAGGGCGGAGTTGTTCTGGTAGGTTGATCGAAATGAAAAACTCACGGACGGGAGGGGACTCACCCTCCTTCCCCATTACAGACGAACAAACGAGACGCTACGTCGCCTGGTTTCACGAGCTTGATTCATGGACTGAGTATTGGGATGTCTATCACCCTGAATCAAAAGGGTATTATTACTTCGGTGATGGCGAAGACCGTCCTGGGCTGCTGTCGCAGTTCCTTCCCCGCGAACGAATGCCGCCCGTGTTTCTGGCTTGGAAGCAAAAAGCTCTCTTACAAAAACCTGAAACTGATTTTCTCCTCGAAGCCCGATCGCCGTCGGTCGCAGCAGCGTTGACCGTGGTCGATGAATTTGTCGACGGCCTTTTTGCTAAACACTTCGGTGATGCATCCGATCCGGCCGTTCAAGAGGATTATCTCGAAGCCCTCTTCCATTTCGGCATCGACAATTTTCCGCCCGCCATCGAGCGCTACAACCTGATCGCCGATGACGATCCGCGCAAATCAACCGCGGGCCGCAATGCGCTCGACGGCGACATCATGTGGTTCGCCTGGGCGCTCCAACTCGAAGGTGCACAAGCCAATCTCGGCAGCGATCCGGGTTTTGCGCGGCGTTCTCTCCAACTTGCCGGTGTGGCACTCGGTTGCCCGGCTAATTTTGCGTGGCGAGCACATCGGCGGACTCGCGAAGAATACACACCCGATCAGGCTACCCGCGACCTTCTGTTCGCGCGAGCCAGGTCATGGATCAAAGATTTCGACGCAACCGCAACAGAGATTGGGGCTCTGTTCAGGATCCGCGAATGGGGCAGCGAAGAGTGATCCAGCTTACCTATCTTTAAGTGCGGTAGAATCGGTCTTGTAAGACAACCGGACCTGTGCTGTTTTTTCAATCAAATCGCAGTCTTACAGTTATCGGGTTGGAGCACCCTATTATTTTTGAATAATTTAGGAGAACCCTTTTTATGGCCTACGAGGGCGAAATATTGACAACTTGCGGAGATCTTAGCATTGACTGTTCCCGGATCGCGGTCGTCGCCGTAAGCGGCTCCGGCCCCAATGTCTGCGGGCACTTGATCCTTTGCACTCGCGGAAATCCGACAATGTATTTTCACGTAGCAGAGGTCCGCGGTGTTCCGAGATACATGGACGAACCCGGATTTCAGCGTTATTTGAAGGAAAACGGGAAACGCGAATTGAGACGCCGATTCCTCGAGCTTCCAAACCCATCGGGAGCAAACCTTTATCTGGAGAATCTGCTTGCAAACACCTGGACGTGGCTTGTGCTCCCCAACAACTGCGTCGCATTTGTCGAAGAAGTGATCCACGCGGGCGGCGGCGACTGGAGCTCGTACAGCAACTGTCCATCGGTAGCGATAACTGATTCGGTCCAGGAACGGGCGACGCGCTTTATGGGACAACTTGAAAGCGATATCTACCGGCTTTATGGCGTCCCCGCGTTTTAGGTTTCTACTTAGGACACCGGCGCCTCCGTCCGACGTTGTAGAAAAAGCTTACACAGCCATATAACGAAATTTAGGAGGACGATCGAAGGTGGGTCCGAGAAATTCACATGCGACCGTTGGGACAGACTCCCAACGTCATGGAAAAAATGGCCGGGTACAAGTAACACAGGCCAACTCCTAGAAGGGAACCGGCTGTAACGAATTTCGCGTTTAACCCGCACCACTTTCTACTGAGCTATTTCCGCCGATGCGCTCGGTTACGGCGGCGAGAGCGGCCAACACCAGATAGAGACCAAGGGCCATTAATGCCATGGCGTCAGTCGACGGCGGCGGTGGGCCAAAGTTCGCGTACACCTGGATAACCGCCAAGAAGATCACAAATACCCAAAACACATAACGGCTTTTCGCGGTGGGGAATTTCGCGACACGCGAGTAAACCCACGCTCCGAGTCCGAGGAAAATTAGTTCGAGCGGAAAACTCAAAATAACATGCCGCCAAAGTCCAAAGCCGACCTTCGCCGAATCGTCATAGAGCGGCAGATCGGGCGCGTGGACGATCAGATCGAGAACCCAGTGCGAGAATGATGCAGCCGCGACAAGAAGTCCTGTCGTTACACGGTTGCCCGGGACGAACGAGGCGACGAAAACGCCGAGTACGAAAGAGCACACGATCGATCCGGGCAGGCCGTGGGTATATGGCATGAAATAGAGATCGAGCGCGTTAGCCTGTGTGAAACCGGGCACTATGCGGAGTTTCTCAACACCCGTTAGTACGAGAACGGACCACAAAATGTCCATCCATTGCACAGCAATAAACCAGACCCAGAGCGGCACTCGGCCGAACATGGATCTTCCCGCAAATGAAATACCGTAATGACCGACGAACATCGGTTCCTCCTAAGCGCCAGGCAGGTGGCTTTTCACAAAATATAGACCACAAACTCGAATTTGAGAACGGACGTCTTTTGAGACTATTAAACGATCTGGCCAACCAGGTCATAGTCGTGGGCTTCGGTGATGCGGACGTTGTAAATGGCTCCGAGTTGGGGTTCAAGGCCTTCAGGAATGTCGTTGATCAGGATGTATCCGTCAATGTCCTGGGTCTGTCCTTCGAAACGGCCCTGAAAAAGCAGATCTGATTCCTGCGAGATGCCTTCGAACATCACCTTGAAGGTGTTACCGATCTTGGCCTTGTTAAGTTGTTTGCTGATCTTCGCCTGCTCCTTCATCAGCCGGTTGCGACGCTGCTTAGCAATTTTCGCGTCAACCTTGTTCAATAGATCGTAGGCTCCAGTTCCTTCCTCGTCGGAATAGGTAAAGACACCCAGATTATCGAATTTGCAGTTTCTCACAAACTCCATAAGCTCTTCGAAATCCTCTTCGGTCTCGCCCGGAAAGCCCGTAATGAACGTGGTGCGGATAGCGATTCCCGGCACCTTTTCGCGAACACGGCCGATCAGTTTTTCGAGCGATTCGCGGGTGCCGCCGCGTTTCATAAGCTTAAGAACATTTCGCGATGCATGCTGCAGCGGCATATCGAGATACTTCACGGCCTTCGTTGTTTCGGCGATGGCCGTGAGAAATGCATCCGAAATATGCGTCGGGTAGGCGTACATCACGCGGACCCATTCGATGTCCTCGATCTCACCCAAGGCCCGGATCAACGCCGCGAGTGCATCGACCTCGCCCAGGTCTTCACCGTACCGCGACGAATCCTGTGCGATCAGCACAAGCTCTTTGACACCCTGTTTCGCCAGATTTCGAGCTTCCTCGACGATGGACCCGAACCTGCGCGAGCGAAATGATCCGCGCATTCCCGGTATCGAGCAAAACGCACATGGCCGGTCGCAGCCTTCAGCGATCTTTATGAATGCCGTGTGCGACTCGGTCGCCCGCATTCGCGGTGTGTATTCATCGTATAGATACGTTGCAGATTTGTTTCCGATCGGCGTGATCGTCAATTCATGGGAGTCAAATCCTTCGTCCGCAGCTTTCAGGATGTCGTTGACCTGCGAGGTACCTATGAAAGCATCAACGTCCGGCAGTTCCTTCATCAGGTCGTCGCGATAACGTTCGACGAGGCAACCGGCGACTATCACGCGGGTAGCTCTACCCTTACGTTTCAGGCTAGTTGCTTCGAGGATCGCATCGACCGATTCCTGCTTTGCAGATTCGATAAACCCGCATGTATTGACCACAACCGTGTCCGCTTCGTCAGCGTTGTTCGTGATCTCATAGCCAGCCTCGGCAAGCTGTCCCATCATAACCTCGCTATCGACGAGATTCTTCGGGCATCCAAGACTGACAAATCCTACCTTTTTCATTCCTACTTATTTATCGAGGTCATTTCCGACGTCGTGTCGCCGCTTCCGGCAATATTCGTCACCGACTTGACCATGCCAGTATCCTTTGTCATCCAGGCCGTCGTTTCTACCTTGGTAGTTATCGGCATGCCATTGGCGCCGGGAATATTCATGATCAGATCGAGTTTGGTCACGATCTTGATCTTGATCGCTTGAAACGTTCCTGCGGGCACGGTCACCTCGTCAGGCCCGATCACCTCGCCATCCTGCGTGACCGTCCCTTTGCTGCCGCCGATAGATTTGCCGCCGGAGGTGTTTATGTTTTCTGTAATGTGGTATTCCGCTGACCATTTATTTCCCGGTGTCCATATTTCCGTGTTCGGGAACGTAACGCCCTTGCTGTCAGTGGTTTCGACGGATACTGAGCTGCCGCTGTTCTTCATGTCGATCGAATTGTTGTACTGCGTGGCCAACAATCCATCCTCCGTGCATCGCCATTTTACGTGAGCAGCGACCGAACCGAAATCCGTGTTGACGGTGAAAGTATCTCCCGAAAAATCGGTAAAGGTCTCGGTGTAATCACGATCGCTGAGCAAGCCCTTCGGATAGCTGACATGATATTTACGAGTTACGTTCGGGCCGACCGGAAAATAAGGATTGCTGCATTGCCCTGCAATCGAGCCCGTCACTCCCCGATTGTCCATGGTTCCCGGATCGGCGGTACTGCCCGATCTCGTGAACCTGCTCAAATTACAGCCAATCGCCGCAAAAATGATCAGCCCTACTGCAGTGATCGAAACGATATTTTTGTTAATGCGGTCCTTTGTCATTCTCGATGCTCCTTAGCAGGTTCTCTATTTCCGAACTTTCATCCTTTGAGATCGGTCGGTCGCCGAACCGGACCAGATTATATTTCTCCGTCAGTTTTACAACTCCCGCATCGCCCACGGAATATGCAAATTCGAGCGGCGTCTGATCTTGGTGTCGCACATGACCGCGTCTCGACAAGATCCGCAGCAGCCTCTCGTAAAATTCCACCTGCGACCGGCGTCTGCCGCCACGGTAGCGATCCCAAAGCCTGGCCCAAACCTTTAATTTTACTATTTTCCTGCATGACCAAACAAACACGAACAAGGCCATTATTCCGCCGCCGATATACAGGACGGCGTAACCCACCGCCGCGATACTCCCGGATCCACCGTTGTCGCCGCGAAGATCGGCCCACCAACCGGTTAAGCGGCCCTGAATAACGTTCATCCATATAGCCGCTTTGGTCTGGTAATCTACAA
>JBDTZW010000130.1:0-4181 GCA_040004905.1 Acidobacteriota bacterium | reverse complement strand
GTTTGTTCGTATCGCTGTCTATGTTCCTCGCGATGTAAATTCCGAAGCCATAAATGCGATTTCGGTCCGATGTTATCCTATAGCCGACTCGGGAGGGCAATGTAAGGATCTGAGAGTCGTAAAAACCGTTAGGCTGAGTCAGGATTATGTTCCGATCGAACGATCTTTCCAATTGGCTGCCAAAAGTGTCGAAGCTCTCGGGTTACCTACTAGGTTCGTACTTCGATAAATATCTTCATTTTAAGAGTTTTTCTGGGTGCGGAAGATCCAGGCGTTTCCGGATCAAATGCGGACCTCCGTAAATGCCACCCACATATTTTTGTGATTTCCTCGAAGCATCAAGATAGAAAACGTCTCTAATGAGCACGGCTTTCACGCTTCGGCCCCGACTACATTGGCCCTAACGGTACCTTCGTCCGCCAAGACGCTAAATTCAATCGCCTCGGCCGCCTCTTGAAAAATTCCATGACAGACGAGATCCGGAACCGGATCCGAGCCTCTTGGCGCGAGGAATTGTGGTCGGTTCGAAATACGAGAACAGAAACGTCGACTTCATAAGGTCGAGGTTTAGTTCGCGAATTTGTATTGATGAGTATCGAACTCCCATCCGTGATTTTTTGCCCACCCAGTACCTTTCTAGAGAGCCCGCTGAGGATCGAGAACAAGAGGCCGCTCTCAAACGTTCCGTTTAACCCCTTTTTAATTCGCTTGACCTTAAAATGAAAAGGGCGCCCATCCTATCGAAGGTGGCGCCCCGTGGGCAAACATCCTATCGAAGGTGGCGCCCCGTGGGCAAACATCCCGCGCGTTCTAACTCGTCGGCGGACTTGTTAGAAGCGGCGTATTGCTCTGGCTCTATCACACACTTAAAGCTTGTAGAGTTCCAGAAGAGTCACTGAATTATTGGAGTTTTTCTGAAGGCAACCAAAATGGGTTGGCCGCAGTCCATGCCCGCGATCGGGCCGCGATCCGATCCTGACGGAGATACCGAGGACACAAACCAACGTTTATGGAGGCACGGAGCGGGGAGAGATATTGCGTCGCTAACAACCTCAAATGAATAGCGAAACACGCCGAGGGCTTAACGTCGACGTGCTGACTGCAGGGGCGCAGTTTTTTCCGAACCGTCAATTTTAGCAGTGCGGGAGCCATTATCACTGATCTCGACGGTACAGCGGTGCACGAGGACCGCGGAAGGTCTACATTCCGCCGCCCGTAGAATATGGGTTGCGCGCCCTCTACGAGCTCGGCCGGCCCGTCGTCTTAAATTTGCTCCGGTTCCCGTCGCCCGTGATGCGTACGTTCGGGAAAGAGTGGCTCGCCATAGCTGGGTCACTAGTGCCTGTCGTTCGATATCCCCCCACATCATATTGAGAGGGGCGGGGAACATCATAACGGTCGGAATTGAGGGTTAATCTTGTGAGCCGCGGTCGGTACAATTTTGATAGAGTCAAACTAAAATTCCGGCGCCTTAGCAACCGCTTAAAAAGGCAGACCATCCGAGGCCTGAATGATCGAACTGTCGTCGTCTTCCTTGTCATCACGGACCATTTGAGCCGGTCCAAAAGCAAATAGCCCGCTGGCATTGTATTCCTTCAACGCTTCGCGAGTCTCCTGAACCCCTTCGCCTAACATTTTGGCCAGAAGCATTAGATCCTCCGGGTTCTGACGATCGTCTTGGATGAATGCGATCTCATCAAGGGGAACGCCCGTTTTGCTTTCAGCGATCGAAAAATACATTCTCCCGACAGCACGCCCAGAGATCCCGTAACTGTCACCGGTTCATCATGGTCTTTGTTATGCCATATAGCACGCAGTCTCATACTTTTTTCCGCTCTTTTACCAAACTGTATTTTCCCCCAATATGTGACGAGCTCATTCACGTTTCTCAGCGTGAAATGGAAAGCGCAACGGTTTGATCGTTTATTTTAAATTAGAACAAAAATTAGGAAAACTGAAGGACGCAGCATCTCGGGGTGCGATTCTTCCTTCATTAGAAGTAAGATCTACCATGCAGGAAAAGTGAGGCCCCTGGGCCCCACTTTTCCTGTATATTGACCATTAAAACGTAATGCCGAATTGAGCCTGGACTGAACGGGGTGTCACAAAGTGAGTTCCGCTAAAGGTCGAATTGAAGTTGTAGAGAGCTTCCTTGTTTGTGATATTCACAAATGTCAGCCGTGCCGATAGCTTGACCTTGTCTGATCGAAGCAGGTTATCGCTGCCGAAGCCCAGATCGAAAAGATGCCGTGGCGCGATACGCGGCGGATTGGTGACGTCGTTCTCCGTTCCGTCGGCTGGAATCCGCAATCGTAAAGCACCTCGGACCGTTGACGAGCAGGAACGCAAGGGTGTCACGACCGTAGCGAATGGATCGCCGCAGAATAGCCCGATCTGCTGCTGCTCATCCCCGCTAAGAGTTAGAGCGGTGGCGAAGTCGGTCACCTCGCCGGAGACCAAACCGCTGTCATAGCGCCATGTGAAGGCCATGAAGGGCTGGAACTTGTGAAAGCTCTTGAACTGATCGAACGAGTATTGCACCTGTGTCGTCTGCTGAAACTTTTGATCGTGATCGATCAGAAACGGCCCGCCCGGCAGATCCGAATTGAAGAACAGTCCTCCGGTTTCCGGCGGGAAAAATTTCGCGACATTGTGGCCTGCCGTAAAAAATGCACTTAAGCCTTTGTAATTCGCCAGATTCGCTCGAAACGAAATTCCATGAATTCGCGACTGGTCCCATGATATCGGAAAGGTTATGGGCGTGTTCAGGATCACGTTAAAGTCATAGGCGTTGTGCGTCAGCTTATAAAAATAATCGACGTCGAGAACGATATATTTTCCGATTCCCTGCTGGACACCGACGTTGTATTGGTTGCGACTGCCCGGTTTCAAAGGCGTTGCAGAAACATCGCCTAGAATTCCGTCGGCTAAACCATTGCCGCCTGTCGAACTCGAAAGTACAAGATTCTCGTTGTATGGCGTTTCAAAGTTTCGCGTGTATGAGGCGCGAAGAACTGTGTTTGTTGGCTTGATCAAGTACGAAACTCCGAGACGCGGCTGAACCGAGCTTCCGCTGCTCAGGCCATGATAGTTGTCGTATCTAAGTCCAACACTAACCGTAAGCCCGTTCTTAAAATTCAAAGCGTCCTGAATATAAGCAGCCGCCTGCTTGATCGTCGCCCGGCCGTTGAACGCGAACAAACTCCCCCCGCGCGTTAGATCGAACGGAAGTAATCCCGGCAGGAAATCCGGGTTCGGCGTGGTTCCCTTACCGCACTCCGTTCCTTCAACCGGATCGCCGGAATCGTCAAAGCAGAGCGGGTTAAAACCAGCGTCCGTCAGCCCAAACTGAAAGCCTTCTTTTAGGAACGTCCGCTGATACTGCCCGCCCACCTTGATATTATTTACGCCTTTTACGTACGACAGGTCACCGCGAATTCCGGCGTTGGCTAGCCGACGCCGTTGTGCGATCGTTGTCGTTTGGTCCGAGAACGGATTCACACTCGGGAAATAACTGACTTGATCCTGGCGGTAATAGGGGTTTATCGACAACACGGTCGAGCCATTGAAAACATGCACGTATCCGGGGGCGATATTCACCGACTCGACTCGCTGCCGCTGGTCTTGCCCTAGTGCGTCCTGATCGAATGTGTTGGGTATCTCGAATCTGTTTCGAGCAAAAAACAGGTTGAGATGAAACGAATCTTTGCTCGTGGGATTGTAGTCGAAGCGATCGAACAGGCTCGTCGAATTCCCGTTGTCATGGATCACCGAAAATTCCGGTGCGTCGAGAAACCGGTTCGACCGATCGTAATTGAGAGCAGCAAAGTTGCCGAATTTCGATCCGCCGTATGCCAGATTTGCTTCTTCCTGATAGCTACCGAAATTGCCGAATGTCGAATAGAAACTGCCTGTCGGACGTTTTTGGTTGATGCCCGATTTGGTTATCGCGTTCACGACCAGGCTCGTCTTGTCGCCGTATTCGGCGGGCGTCGCGCCGGTTATGACCTCTAACGATTGGATCGCGTTAACCGGTATCTGTGTCGAAAATGCCTTGCTCTGCTGGTCTGTGATCGGCTGATTGTCGATCGTGAATTGCGTCTGAGCGTGATCGCCGAGCGGGTGAAAAAAACCATTCGAATCGGCCACGACACCGGGAGACTTCATTGTCACCGCATCGC
>JBDTZW010000353.1:0-14168 GCA_040004905.1 Acidobacteriota bacterium | reverse complement strand
CGGCAATAAGCCACTTCGTCCTGGTTAACGCCGCCGCATTTTGGACAAAACATATCCGTGCCTCCCCGCCCCCATGCCAATACCGTGTAAAGGATACGCAACCGGTCCCGGATTTGTTCGTCGAATCCTGGCAGCGAGCCGGAAGAGTTTTATAATAAAATCATTTCGATAAATTCGGGGAGTCTTAAGCAATGTTCGTAGTTCATAGAGGGAAAGGTGTCTTGGTCCTGATAAGCGGCATCGTGTCTGCGCTCTTTATGAACATCGTTACCGACAGGTTTTTTGGCGACGATTATTACAGCACCCATGCCTGGCCGAAATTTGCCGCCTTGTGGCTGATCGGGAGTATCTGTTTCGCAGGCGGCCTTTACCTGCGAAAATACCCTACCAAGCTGAAGGTCGATCGGCCCGAATTCGAAGGCGAGTCAACCGATCATTTCTTTTACATACCGGTGATTTACTGGGGACCGATTTTTTTCCTGCTCGGGATCATCTATCTCATTTATAGTCTAATGAATCACAAGCAATGACAGTCGGAGTGGTCTCTACCAAGGGAAGGGTCCCTCGACGCTGTAAATATCAATACTGTCGTACACGATCTTTAATCCGACCTGTTTAGCGATACCGAGAAACTTCGTCTGGATACCTGCATAAGAGATCGTGGTCGAGCCGGTCGAGGCCCCGCCCGCCCACGGGTCCATCACGAGAAACTCCCACTCTTTGGCGGCATCGGAATCGTCTGCATCGGGGTGCATCTTCTTGCCCCGGCATCCGACGATCCCGACGTAGTGATTCTTGGCCTTCAGATAGCATCGCACGGGTTGCCCGGCTCGCAGGCTTTTGACGACCCACAACACGCCATTCCACCCTTTAAAGTCAAGGCTTCGGCTTTTTTGTTCGCCCGAGCCCCAACCCATGTATTTCATGAAGGACAGTTTGACCACGGATCCGCACGCGAGTTCGCTTTTAAACGCTTTGATTATCCCCGCGTGCCTTTGATTCCAGGGGATCATGGCTGCGCGTAATTGCGTCATGTCGGGATTGGTATCCGCTGCCGAACTCGTGAGCATGTCGTAAACAGTATGCCGATCATTCAGCGTGCCGCCGGGATCCATAGAGCTGAACCAATCCCCGGTTTTAACCCCCGGAGTCGACGTTTCACTAAGATACTTCCATATCAGGTCCACTTCCCAACTTGCATCACGGCTAGACATACTACACCTCGTCTGTAGTCGTGACGTCCTTGATCCGCTTGTTTTGCCAAATTATAAATATTGTCCCCGAACAGGTTCTTCGGCGAGGATTATTACGGCACTTATGCCGGGCCAAAATTTTGCGCGCTGTGGCTGCTCGGCAATCGTGTCGAAAATCAATGCGCTAACGTTTGGCCGAACGCGGCCACTATTCCTATCCATGAGGAAACTAAGACGGTAGCTACCAAAAGACGTCGTGGTTCTCCATGACACCTCTGGCATCCCGCAACTGGATCCCACCAGGCAGCGTGCCTGAAAAGGTGCCGAATGGATGACGGTAGTTTGACCGGATCACGAGCAGGTTGTCATGCGTCTCGCGAACTGCCTCGGGCCTGAAATCAAGGCGGGAGCCTTCGGCAAAAGTGATGCCTGCCAGGCTCTCGTCTATCGAAACGGGACCGACCTCGTTCGGCACGGCGTCCACCCACACAGTCCGTTCGCTGTTGATCGCGGCATCGTTTATTCCCTCGGCTAGATTCCACGCGACCGAGCGGCCCTGCATATCCGTTCCGGCACCCGCCGACCACTTATACCTGGTGTGCCGCGGATGATAGCCGGCGCTCTCGTCGACCAATCCTGGAGCATCGATCTCGTAACTGACACCTTCGACCCGAATCGAACCCGTCGCTCTTACAAGCTGCTTGCCCGTCCAGGTATAAGCACGATCATCAAAGTTGAGAACCTGGAAGGCGTCCTCTTCGTCGAGTGTGAGGTCGACGGAAACGCGGCCATCGCGGAAACGTACCCGCATATCGTTAAGATCAACCAAGCCCCGGCCACGTCGCGTTTGCTGGCGGAGTGTTTCTCCATCCCACAGAGCCCAGAATGCCTGAGAGAACGGCCCGACCCCGATACTGCAGACGGACAGCAGTACACGCGGGCTCCACACCGCTACATAGAGCCATTGCTTTCGCAGGCGACGGCGGTAGAACATTGGCATTCGCTCAGGCGGCAACACAATGCCGCCGGGCGGTTCGAGAACGATGCCTCTTCCGCCCCGCAGGGAAGTGCCAGGATGGACTTTTGTCATAGAAAGGTGTCGACAATCGGGCTCAAATTCACTCTAAAGAATCTATCACGTCAACGCCGTCGATCGTGGTTTGGTGGCTGGTGATGACTCGGGCCGCTGGAAGATCTTTTCGCGGTGCTTTGTTCCCCAAGTCGCCATCTCCTTGATGATCTTTTCGAGCGAACGGCCGTGATCGGTCAGGCGGTATTCGACCGTCACCGGTTTGGTGTCGAAGACAGTTCGTTTCACGATCTTGTTGATCTCGAGGTCCTTTAGCTCTTTGGACAGCATTTTTCCCGTGATGCCGTCTACGTCACGCTGCAATTCCATAAAACGCTTCTCGCCAAAGGTGAGCGACCCGATGATAGCGATCTTCCACTTGCCGTTCAGCACGTCCATTGTGTCGCGTATCGCCATCAGAAATTTCTTACATGAATTATCCATATTCCTGGCTCCCAGGTAGTATCCTCAAGGATACTACTATCCTGTCGAATATCCCTTGCTATTGTATACCGACTATATTATTTTCTCAACTGTAGGCCGAAAGAGGCTGAATATTTTTCGAACAGAAGGGAGAAAATGGAAATGAATTTACTGCATATTGATTCGAGCATTCTTGGGGCCAATTCGGTCAGCCGCACGCTGACCGCGGACATTGTCGAGGCGGAACGACGCCGTCACGCGGACCTCAACGTGGTTTATCGCGACCTGGCAAGCGAGCCGATCGGCCATCTGAACGGAGCATATCTCGCCGCCGGTCAGGGCATCGTGCCCGAGGCCGACGATGTCAGGCGCGACATCAACACCGGACAGGCAGCCATGGAAGAATTTCTAGCGGCCGACATCATCGTGATCGGCGCGCCGATGTACAACTTTACGGTGCCGAGCCAGCTAAAGGCCTGGATCGACCGCATCGCCGTCGCCGGAAAGACCTTTCGCTACTCGGCGGCGGGTGTCGAAGGCCTGGCTGGCGGAAAGCGTTTGATCATCGCCTCTTCACGCGGCGGCTTCTACGGTGCTGACACGCCTGCGGCTTCGCTCGATCACCAGGAAAATTATCTGCGAGGCCTTTTTGGCTTCCTCGGCATATCCGACATTACCTTTATCCGTGCCGAAGGCATCGGACTTGGCCCGGAGGAGAGGACCCGTTCGATCGAGGCAGCCAAGGGCGAGATCTTTGCCATGGTGGCATAAGCAAGATCTGATCCCGCGGGCCGAAGCGTCACAGAATTTTGTCGCTAGGGCTCGCGGGGTTCTAAACTCGTCGCCGCCATCAGGCAGTAGGCGGCGCCATAGGCTTCGTGCTGGAATTTGGCGACGGGCAGTTCGCTGAATTCGATGTTGGCCATTGAGGTCGCCTTGCGAATGGTCGCGGGCGGGATCAGGACCACCTCCTGGCGGCAGGTTTGGATAAGGCCTTCAAGCTTAAAGGTGATAGTGCCGCCTTTCATCCGTCCCTTGGACAGCCGCTCCCTGATCGCGACGAGTTCGACGCCGTTGTCGTCGAAAAACCTCTGGACACGCGTCCGAAACTCACGGACCTCATTCTGACTTTTAGGATCGGCGATCCCAAGCCGGGCGAGTTTCGTTTCGATCAGCTCAAAACTCCCGGCGTGCCCAGCCAAAACCACAAACCGTGCTTCGTTCTTGTCCAGGTCGATCCCACAGATCCTCAGCATAGAGCTTGATTCATCGATCATATGAGGAAGTTTCTTCTTAGTAAGCTCCCTAGTCAGTCAGAATTATTAACAATCTTCCAGTCGCCCGATTTTACATTAAACTCGAGTTCCGCCTGCTTTTTCGCTTGGCCAATTCCGTCATGATAGGTGTCCGTAATTTCTTTGCCATTCCTGTCACAGTAGAAGAGATAGTAGCCGGGGTCGTCCTAATATCTAACAATTCTCAATTCGTAAGGCGGTGGAATTTCCGCGCCCGCTCGAAAATGTCGCGTTCCCCAAGTTTGAGCGTGTGCAGGACTCAAAACCACTTTTTGCAGAACGATGTAATTTAACATCAGCCTCTTTTCTACGGGAATATTGAGAATTTATCACTCGGTAAAACTACCAATATTGAACCGGAACGTTTTTCAACTGCTCTCGAAACTCCATCCTTCTGGTTTCGCTTTTGGATTTCGTCCGGGGACAGCTGTACATAGGCATCTGAGCACGAATTTCGGAAACCACGATGATGGACGACAGCAAAAACAAAACAATGACGAAGAATCGTTTCCGCATTGATAAAACCCTCCCAATAACCAAGGATTGAAATAACGGTGACAAAACAAGTATTGAAAAACACTGAGAACCGGCGTTTATATTGATGCACCAGCCCGCCCGTTCGTTCGCCTTGCGGCACTCGAACCAACTCCCGCGGTCGTCAGGCACTAGGCCGAGATCGGTGCTCATGGAACACAGAGCACGACCCAGCCCAATTTGTTCAGTTGTCAAAGATTCAATTTTCGTGAACGATCGCGGAGATCGCTGTGTTACCTGTGAACTCTGCGGCGGGGATTTATTCTGACCCATAAAATTTCTCCTCGGCGGATTTCTCCGCGACGAGATGCATACTGCCACAGCTCGCGACAAAAGTGTTATAGGCATTTTCCAGAAACGACGTAAGTTTCTCGATAAGACGCAACTTTCTAGAAATGACGTGGTTTTCCAGATACGGCAGACAGGCTTTTCTCGATATGACATAGTTTTCCAGCATTGGGCTTATCTCTCAGCCCTGAAACGATTTAGGCGTCCCCATACCCGGCGAAGCGTAAACCCCCTCGCCACTCGCAGCCCTATTTTTCCAGCACTCGGTCGATAAACCATTTTTCGAAAAGTGAGATGGTTGACCCGGTTTTCTGTTCCTCCAAGAAACGTAAAACGGACAAACCGGACACACGCCGGACTCCGGTGACCGACTGGCGGATGTCGGTTGCGTCGGGTAAAGTCTGGTATAAAAAAAACCACCCGGCAAGCGGGTGGTCTTCGGAAAGTATATGCCCTGCTGAGGTTACAGCAGTTTGTCCACGACCTTTGAGATCGGGACGGTTATGTCAAATTTCGGATCGATGCCGCCGAACGGTTCACCCGTGGTGTTACCGCTTTTGTCCAGGACAACGAACGACGGGATCTCGTCCACGCCGAATTTCTTGAGCGTCGCCGCACCGTCAGGGTCGCGGAGCACCGGCACGCTCAGCTTGTTGGTCGCCGCGAACTTTCGAATGTCTTCGTTGGTCGCGAAATTCTTCGACTTGGCAGCCGACGAATCGGTCACAACATAGTAAACGACGACGTTCCGGCCGCTGTACTTCTTCGCCAGTATGTTGGCAAAATCGGCCTGTTTGCCCGACAGCGGCAGCCAGCTCGCACCGATCGCCAGGATCACGACCTTGCCCCTCTGGGCCTGCACATCGACCTTTGCACCGTCGACGCTCGTCAACGAGGTCTGTGCAAATGCGGACAAAGAAAACGCAAGGCTAACGATAAACGCCGCGAACATTGTTTTGTAGGTTTTCATCTCTTTAAGAAAAGCTCAAGACGCCTTTCTACAGGAGTTTGATGCAAACTTGATGCCAGCTACTGCTTTCGATTGAGAAGGATATTGTCGATCAGCCGCACACTCCCAAACCGTACCGCAAGAGCGATCAACGTTTCGTTATCCCCAATCTTATCAATAGGTTGCAGAGTCTCTCGATCTACCACCGCGATGTAGTCAGTTTCCGCCAGAGGTTCGTCCTGAATGACCTTCTGCACTATTTGAGTAAGCTCCAACGCATTGCGCTCACCCTTCTTAAAGGCGATCTTGGCTTCTTTCAATGCCCGGAACAGGACCGGCGCTTTTGTCCGCTCCTCGTCCGTTAGCCGCGCATTCCGCGAAGACAGCGCCAAACCTGACTCCTCGCGGACCGTCGGCAGTGTCACGATCTCCGTCTCGAACCCCAGGTCTTTGACCAGCCGCCGAACGATCGACTCCTGCTGCGCGTCCTTCTGCCCAAAAAACGCCAGGTCGGGTCGGATGGTGTTCAAGAGGATCGTGACCACCGTCGCCACCCCCCGAAAATGTCCAGGCCGCGAAGCTCCCTCGAACAGCTCGCTGAGATTCTCGACATAGACATATGTCGAATAGCCCTCGGGATACATCTCGGAGGCTTCTGGAGCAAAGACGTAATCGACGTCGAACTCCGCCAGCCGGGCCGCATCGCTCGTCAGATCGCGGGGATAGTTCTCGAGATCGCTTTTGTCGTTGAACTGGGTAGGATTTACAAAAATGGAGACGACAACAACGTCAGATCGCTGCCGGGCCTCCTTGACCAAGCTGAAATGCCCCTCATGCAGCGAACCCATCGTCGGCACAAACCCGACCGTCTTGGTGTCACGCCGAAGCTTGCGCGAGATCGAGAACATTCGCTGCCGGCGGTTGATGATCTCCATTCTGTTTGGTAGGTCGTTATGACGAAACTACTTCGCGGCCATTTCTTTTTTGATCTCGGCGGTCAGGCCGTAGGATTCATTCTCGTTCGGATACTCGCCGGATTTAACGTCGCTCGACCAGTTATGGATCGCTTCGGTCATCACTTCGCGGACGTTAGCGTACTGGCGAACGAATCTGGGCTGCCGGCCAAATGTCATGCCGACCAGGTCGTGCAGGACCAGCACCTGAATATCGCATTCCGGTCCGGCGCCGATCCCGATCGTCGATATCTCGACCTCGCTTGTGATCATCGCCGCCACCTCGCGGGGAACGAGTTCGAGCACTATGGCGAAGGCTCCGGCCTCCTCAAGCATTTTCGCGTCTTCTATCAGCCGCTTTGCTTGAACGGCGGTCCGGCCCTGGACCCGGTAGCCGCCCATTTTATAAACCGACTGCGGCGTCAAACCTATATGAGCAACGACTGGGATCTCTTCGTCAACCAGGCGTTTTACGAGCTCGACGCGGTTCCGTCCGCCTTCCATTTTGATCGCTTCGGCCCCGCCGTATTTCATCAGCCGCAGAGCGTTCTCAACTGTCGTGTCCGCGTTTATGTGATAGCTGCCGTACGGCATATCCGCTACGACCATCGCGCGTTCGGTTCCGCGCTTTACGGCGATGCAAGCCGACGTTATTTCTTCGATCGAAACGGGAATGGTGTTGCCGTAGCCGTGGATGACATTGCCCATGCTGTCACCCACGAGAATTATATCGACGCCGGCTTCGTCGACTATGCGGGCGGTTGGATAATCGTAGGCTGTAAGGCAGACGAGTTTTTCGCCTTTTTCCTTTGCGGCTCGTATCGCGGGAAGGTAAACCTTTTCGGGTTTGTCAGGTTGCAGATAGGCCATATATGCCTCTAAGTCTAGCGTTTTGCATAATTTTAGTCTAGCCGTTCGTTGCAGCCGCCTCTTCGTGGCTGGCGTTCGGGTCCCATCGGGCGACCTGTGACGTGTCGTCGATACCGTCGAGTATTTCGCGGATCTCGGCATGCAGCGTCGGGTGCATCAGATTGGGCGCGATCTCGGCCAACGGTGTCAGGACGAATCGACGAAGATGCATTCGCGGATGCGGGATCGTCAGAAACGCCGTGTCGATCTGTTCGTCGCCGAATAGCAGAATGTCGAGATCGACGGTGCGCGGCTTCTTGAGGGATTTATCGCGTCGGCCGAGGAGATATTCGATCCGCAGAAGCCGGGCCATCATTTGCGAAGGGCTCACGTTGGTTACTCGGATCTCGGCGACCATGTTGAGAAAATTTGGCGCGCTCTCGATTCCGATGGGTTCGGTTTCGTAGGCCGCAGATACTTTGTGAACCGCGAAACTCGCCTCAAGGAGTCCGCGCAACGCAAGCAAAAGATTGCCCGCCCGGTCGCCCAAGTTCGAGCCGAGTCCGACATACGCCGTTATGTATTCGTGTTCCACGCAGGGTCCGCTAACTTACAAATAATCGACTTGCGAAGTTTTGTCAACAAATCACGAAAAAATGCTCATTTACAATTTGTGCTTTCGATGTTTCAATAATAGCTGTTTGAAAATTTAATCCAGCAGTACGTTCCAGTACTCGGGCGGGGTTGATCCGCGTGCTCGTCCTGACATAAATTTCACGCACCAAGCGAATGCCTAGACGAAAATTCCGCCACAGCCAACGCTTTGAATCGCAGGACGAACGTTCCTTTCAGGAGTACTTACTCAATCAGCCATTACAATTAACGAACCGGAGCGAATTGCTTCGGCTGATCCGCGGCGGCGAGGACACGTTTCTCGAGCTTAAGGTCAAACTCTCTAATTCCGAACGTATCGCGCAGGCGATCGTCGCTCTCGCCAACACATCGGGCGGCACGATCATCTTCGGTGTCAATGATCACCTCCGGATCGAGGGCGTGAGCAATCCCGAGTGGGTGCAGGAAGAGCTTTCGCGCATTTGCCGCGAAGAGGTTGTTCCGCCGATCGTTCCGATCATGGATTGTATTGCTTTCGACAGCGGGAAGCGCATCGTCGCTCTCGATATCGAGGGCAAGCGTCCGCCGTACCGCACGCGTGACGGACGGTTTTATCTGCGTTTCGGGGCGGAGAAGCGCGAGGTCGCGCGCGAAGAATTGTCGGCGTGGCTCGATGAGATACGGCCGCTCTCGTTCGAGAATATTCCGCTTCACGATGTCGGCGAACAGGATTTTGACGATGGACTATTGTGGAGCTTTGCCAACGCGTTCGAGGACAACGCAGTCAATACCTACCTTTATCATACCAGCGATTTTCTCAGAAAAGATCTACTCATGGCAGTGGGGAACGCGGACGAATTTTTCCCGACCGTCGCGGCGGTCTTGCTGTTTGCGAAAAATGAACGTGTAGCAGAATTGCTTCCGCGTTCAAACGTGACTGTCGCCCGTTTTTCGGGTGAGAACGGCGGAGCGCAGTTGATCGAAAAGGTCGAGGTAAAGGGAAATCTGCATTCGCAGTACGAGGCGATCCTCGAATTTATAAAACGCTATGTCGATCTACGAAAAGAGCGGCCCAAACAGACGCTTACTCTCGTTGCTGATGCCGGCAAAGTGGTCAGGCCTCGAAGCAACTACCATATTTATTCAGTAATCGAAGCCGTGATAAATTCACTCACCCATCGCGACCTGGGCCTTCGTGATATACCGACGAGGATAAATATTTATGATAATTCGATAGAGTTCATCAACCCGCGGCGAACGAGCGGTTTCGTTCCGCCCGCCGGACGGGCGATCCGTTACGGAATATCACAGAAACTTAATCCGCAAATTGCAGCGGTGTTTACGAGGCGTGAATATGGCGTTAATGCTCCGCATGGTGGCCTCCCGATGATCATTCGACAGTCGGCCCAATTCTCGGGCAAGCGCCCGGAGATATATACCGCGAACGACGAGTTCAAATTAAAGCTCTACGGCTTGTAAGCCGAACGGCGGAGCGCCAATAATTGGAATAGATGACGAAACCGAACGCCGCAACCGAAGCCAAACCAAGTCGTTCGAGACCAGTCATTTCGTTCCTGCCTTTTGTCGCGGCGATCGTTTATTTCTTTTCCAATCCGAATCCGCAGAATTACTACGACTATACCTTTCGCGTAGCCAGCGATCTCTTGCACGGAGCAGTTGGATTGCGCGACAAACCGCCCTCGTGGCTGAACGAATTTATCCCGTTCGAAAGCCTTTACTTCTCCGCGTTCCCACTTGGCAGCGTTTTGACAATGATCCCGTTCGCTGCTTTGCAGGCGGTCGGGATGATCAAGGACATGCCAGGGATGTTCATCGCGGCTCTGCTTTCGGGGCTGTGTTGCCTTTATCTGTTTAAGATCGCGGATAGATACGATCTCTCAGATGAAAAAAAGATCCTGCTTACACTCGCAGTACTTTTCGGCACGTGGACGTGGACCAATCTGACCTTCGCCGGTTCGTGGCAGCTCGCCCTCGGGTTTGCGATGCTTGGCGAGCTTGGGGCGATCTATTTCACGGTTTTCGATCGCAGACCAATTATCGCCGGAGCGTTTTTTGCTCTTGCTTTTGGTAATCGAACCGAGATCTTATTGACCGCTCCGCTCTTACTGTTTCTGTTGAGCCGCGAAAGTCGAACAGGGTCGGCTGAAGAAACGACCAAGTCGAAGATGAATATCGGATCGGAAGGAAGCGCGGTGCCGGAACGATTCTTTTCCCCCGCCTCGATTCGAGCCATGGCGCTATTCTGCGCGATCCCATTCGTCCTCGGTATCGCGACGCTCGTTTACAACTACGTTCGTTTCCACTCGTTGTCCGATTTTGGCTACGCGCGTATTCCCGGCGTGCTCAGCGAGCCTTGGTATGACCATGGAATTTTCTCGATTCGATATATTCCGCGGCAGGCCTGGGAAATGCTTTGGAAAATGTGGAATTTCAAGAGTTCGTTCCCATATCTTATACCCGACGGTTTTAGCAGCTCGATCCTTTTCAGCAGCCCGTTCATACTGTTCGTTTTTCGATTTGGCAGCCGTGACAAAGCCCTAAAGTATGCGTCCTGGACAGCTATCGTGATATTGACATTTCTTCTCTGGATACACGGAAATTCCGGGGGATGGCAATTTGGCTATCGCTACGCCTGCATCCTGTTGCCGTGGGTCTTCGTGATCCTACTTGAAAGCTCGCCGAAAAAGATAACGCCGTTCGAATGGGCCGCGTACGGATTGTCGTTTGCGATGAATCTCTACGCTACTTGGCTTTTCAACTGGACGGACTACGTAAAGCCGTGACGGATTAGTAGGCAAATAGGCAGTAGGTCACCTCATTGATAAACTACGACACTGACAACTGACGACCGACTTCTGATTACCGACGAATGCTTCTAGACCTATCTCCGCTAAAAGTTTCCCGCGATTACCGGCTTTTGTTCTTCGGGCAGCTAGTGTCGTTTTTTGGATCGATGATGACGTTCATCGTTGTTCCGTGGCAGATGTATCGCCTGACGGAATCAAACGCAATGGTCGGCTACATTTACCTCGCGGAATTTGTCCCGATGTTGTGTCTCGCGTTCGTCGGGGGAGCTTTGGCGGATTTCCTCGACAAACGCAAAATGCTGCGTTTTACGGAGATCGGGCAGACGTTTGTGACGGCGATATTACTGGCCAATTCGCTGCTCCCGCGGCCAAAGGTCTGGCTTCTATTCCTTGCCGTCGCCGTTCACGCCGGTCTCGCCGCTCTTCAGCGTCCGGCATTTGAGTCCTTTATTCAGAAGGTGATCCCGGCTGAATTCATGGCCTCGGTCGCAGTTCTCAATTCGATAAGGTTCAATTTTGGGATGATCATCGGACCGGCCCTCGCGGGGATACTCACCGCTCAACTCGGTGCGTCCGTAGCCTACGGTATCGATCTGGTGACATTCGGAGCATCACTTCTCGCCGTATTTATGATCCGGTACGTTCCGCCGCCCGAAAACGCCGATCGTCCGAGTTTCGACTCCGTGAAGAAGGCTCTTAAATACGCAGTGAGCCGGCAAGAACTGCTGGGAACCTATTTCATTGATATCGCGGCGATGTTCTTCGCCTTTCCTACCGCTTTGTTTCCGGCCCTTGCGTCAATGTATGGCGATGAGTACCTGGGCCTGTTTCCCGCTGCGATCGCTGTAGGTGCGCTTGCCGGAAGCCTTACGTCCGGCTGGGCGAAAGATATTCATCGTCACGGCGTCTTGGTTACTGCGGCGGCGGTTCTTTGGGGCGTTGCGATCATTTTCTTTGGCCTCGCGAACACCGTAGTTCCGGCACTCTTCTTTCTCGTCGCCGCTGGTTACTTCGATATGATCTCTGGAATTTTCCGAAGCGCGATCTGGAACCAAACCATCCCCAACTATCTGCGTGGACGAATGGCGAGTATCGAAATGATCAGCTATCTGACTGGCCCAATGCTCGGCAATGCAAAAATGGGTTTGGTTGCCGAGCACTTCGGCGTAAAGACCGCCTTGGTCTCCGGAGGCGTTCTCTGCGTGATAGCGGTCGGCGGAGCCGCCCTCTTCCTTCCGAAATTTGCATCGTATGACGGCCGCGAGGGTATCAAACAGCGTGAGGTCGAAGAAGCGAAACGTGCTGAAATACTCCGGGTATCCGAGTCAGAATTTTAATTTTCTAAAATAAGAGAAAAAAGCTTGACAGAAATATTCTTCCGCTTTAGTCTATAACTAGAAAGTTATAGAACCTATGAGTTATGCAATGACAAATTCACGCAGGCTGGACGCAACGTTTGCGGCGCTTGCCGACCCGACGCGAAGGGCGATCCTTGCGCGGCTGGCATCGGGCGAGGCTTCGGTAAACGATCTTGCAAAACCATTCAAGATGAGCCAGCCCGCGATCTCAAAACATTTGCGCGTGCTGGAGCGGGCGGGTCTTGTATCTCGTGGCAGAGATGCCCAGCGCCGGCCCAGAAAGATCGAGGCGCAGCCGCTGGCCGAGGCGAGCGAGTGGCTCGAGAAATACCGGCAATTCTGGGAAAGCCAGTTCGAGCGTCTCGACGAATTGCTGAAGGAACTCAAACTTGGTCAGAAAAAGGTGCCGAAGCGAAAACCTAGGGGAGAAAAGAAATGATCAACGAGACAACAAAGGTGACCCCGCAGGGAGACGCGTAGGTTTTGATCGAACGGACATTTAATGCACCGGCACCGTAGTTTTTGACGCGATGACGAAACCCGAGCCCCTCAAACGATGGTATGGGCCCGCGGGTTGGGAAATGATCGTCTAGGACATCGATCTTCAGGTTGGCGGAAAGTGGCGTTTCGTTTCTCGCCGTCCCGATGGCAAGGAGATCGGGCAGTTGGGCGTGTATCGTGAGATCGAACGGCCAGTACGGCTCGTGAATACCGAAGCGTGGGAAGACTGGGATGCAGGCGAGACAATCGTTTCTGCACTTTCGACGATGTTGACGCGAAGACCAATTTCAAAACGATCATACTTTTTCCGTCACGAGAGGTCCGCGACGCGGTGCTAAAATCAGGCCTCGACGATGGTGTCGAAGCTAGTTATCAAAAGCTCTCTCGCGTTCTCGAATCGCTGGCTGAACCGAATTAAACAAGGAGAAATATAATGGCAAATAAAACGACCGTTACTGCCGAACCCGGCAAACAGGAGCTTTTCATCACTCGCGAATTTGACGCGCCTCGCGAGCTGGTATTTAGGGCGCATACCGACCCCAAACTCTATGGCCGATGGGTCGGGCCGCGCGATCTGAAGATGACGATAGACAAACTCGACTCGCATAACGGAGGTTCGTTTAAATTCGTTCACGAGCGGGACGGCCACAAATACACATTTCACGGCGTCTATCACGAGGTGCTGACTCCCGAACGAATAATCGGCACCTTTGAATTCGATGGCCTGCCGGAAACCGGCCATGTGATCCTCGGAACTACAAAATTCGAAAAGCTTCCTGGCGATCGAACACGTCTCGTTCATCAATCCGTTTTCCAGTCTGTGGCCGATCGAGATGGAATGGTCCAGTCGGGAATGGAACGGGGCGTCAGCGAGGGGTACGAAAAACTAGACGCGATCCTGCAGGAATCGAAATAAATAAAAGGGGGAACTATCATGCAAAAGATCACACCGTTTCTGATGTTCAACGACAAGGCGGGCGAGGCGATGGAATTTTACGCCTCGACCTTTGAGAATTCTAAGATCGTCAGCAAAGTACCCGGTCCGGGCGGGTCCGTCATGGGGGGAACGATCGAGATCGAAGGGCAACGAATAAACACGTTCAATGGCGGGCCGCATTTCAAATTTACATCTGGGATATCGCTCTTTGTAAGCTGTGAAACTCAGGATGAGATCGATGATAAATACGAAAAGCTTTCGGCCGGCGGCCACGAAGACCGCTGCGGATGGCTTGTCGATAAATTCGGCGTGTCGTGGCAGATCATTCCGCCAATACTGGGAGAATTGTTGGGGGATAAAGACCGCGAAAAAGCGAACC
>JBDTZW010000218.1:0-4194 GCA_040004905.1 Acidobacteriota bacterium | reverse complement strand
AAAATCCTTTCCTAGAAAACTTTCGGCCGTATATTCCGGACAGCGCTAATCTGCGCGAGCTGACGCCGCTGCCGTTGATCGTCGGCACGCTGCTCGGCATCGTATTCGGCGCTTCGTCGCTGTATCTCGTGTTGAAAACAGGTTTGACGGTTTCGGCTTCGATACCTGTCGCGGTTATTGCGATCACGGTGTTTCGCCTACTGTCGAAGATCGGAATGCGCGACGCAACGATCCTTGAAGCAAACGTGATGCAGACGGCCGGCTCGGCGGGCGAATCGATCGCGTTCGGTTTGGGCGTGACGATGCCGGCGATCATGATCCTCGGGTTCGACCTCGATCTGACACGCGTGATGCTGGTCGGCGTAATGGGCGGACTGCTTGGGATTTTGATGATGATCCCCTTGAGGCGGGCCCTGATCAAGGACCAGCACGGTTACCTCAAATATCCCGAAGGAACGGCCTGCGCGGAAGTTTTAAAGGCCGGTGCGTCAAAAGAATCTCGTGACGCCTCGATCGAGAGCGACATTGAGGGCAATGATGACGCGGCATTGCAGGGCGGCAAGATAATCTCGATCGGATTTTTGATCGGATTCGTCTTTAACGGCCTGATGCAGGTCTTTAGTTTTTGGAAAGGCAGCCCGGGCTACGCCTTTGGCGACAAGGTATTTAAGGGCGGCTCGATCAACATGGACAACGACCCGACGCTGCTCGGGGTTGGTTATATTATTGGGCCGCGTATCGCCGGACTGATGATGGGCGGCGGCGTTTTGTCCTATCTCGTTTTGATACCGGCCATCAAGTTTTTCGGCGATGCAGTGACGTCACCGGTTGCTCCGGAGCTGACCAAGCTCATTCATGATATGAGCCCATCGCAGGTTCGCGGAGCTTACATCTTGTATATCGGGGCCGGTGCCGTAGCGATGGCCGGAATGATCTCACTTGGCCGCAGTCTTCCGACAATTTGGCATGGCCTGAAAGGCGGCTTGGCGGACCTCCGCGGCGGCGGAGCGAACGAGGATGGCTCGGCACTTCCGCGTACGGACCGCGACATTTCGATAAAATGGGTCGTGGTCGGACTGGTCGTTCTGCTTGCGGCCATCATGCTGTTTCCGCAATTGGGATTGAGTGTTTTCTCACGCCCTTTCGTTTCGTTCTTCGGTGCGATCCTGATCATCATTCTTGGGTTCTTGTTCGTGACTGTCTCGTCGCGGCTGACGGGTGAGGTCGGTTCATCGTCAAACCCGATCTCCGGTATGACCGTCGCGACGCTGCTAATTACCTGCTTGTTCTTCCTCGCGTTAGGGTGGACGGCGGCCGATCCCTATTTCGTAACCGCTTTGTCGATCGGAGGCATAGTCTGTATCGCAGCCTCGAACGGCGGCACTACGTCGCAGGACTTGAAGACCGGTTTCTGGGTAGGCTCGACCCCGCGGAATCAGCAGATCGCGATATTGGTCGGTGCCCTTGCATCGGCACTGGTCTTGGGCTCGCTGCTGATATTTCTTAACAGCACTCGAACCTATTATCAGAAGGTCGATCCGGCATCTGCGGAAGCGAAAGCGACGGTCACTGAAGATCAGCTGTTCCGCGAGAACGGCACCTACAAAGCCGAAAAGGCAGGCGGCAAGTTCGCGACCACCGACACGGCGACGTATCGAGTTTGGCAAAATACAGATCCCCAGATGGGGCAGGTAGGCAAATATCTCGTCGATACCAACGGTAAGGCGGTCTATTTCGTCGATCCCGGAATTAACGGCATCATCAAAAAGGACGACGAAGGCAAAGACCTCGAACGGTTTGACGCACCCAAAGCGACGCTGATGAGCTATATCATTAAAGGCGTTCTGGGACAAAATCTTCCGTGGGGACTAGTGATCCTCGGAGCGATGCTGGCGATCGTTCTGGAAATATCGGGAGTGCCTTCGCTTGCCTTTGCGGTCGGCATTTATCTTCCGATATCAACCTCCGCCCCGATATTTGTCGGCGGGCTCGTTCGCTACGCCGTTGATCTGTATCTGAAGCGAAAATTGGCGTCGAGAAATCTAACCGAGGAACAAATAGTTGCCGAAACCGACAAGTCGAACGGCGTGCTGCTTGCATCGGGCTATATTGCGGGCGGGGCGATCGCAGGTATCTTGATAGCGGTTTTTGCTGTTGTTCCCGCTCTTAAATCAATGCAGGACAGCTTTGGCGAAATGTCGAAGAGTAATCCGTTTGTCGAAGGGAATTTCTCCGATGTGCTCGGCCTAGTGCCATTTGCGGTCCTTGCAACGATCCTTTACCTGGTCGGCCGCGAGGTTTGGCTTCGAGGTAAATCGATGAGATAACCTAGCCGGCAAAAAATGTTTTGCCTTTTTTAACGGGCGCGCCATATAATACCAATGGCGTGCCCTTTCCGCTTTTTTCTGCCGGGCACGTCTTTCACCGACAAACCCACTTTTAGTTCCTTTCAACCTCGGAGTTTTGAAATTCGAAATGTCCCTGACCTATAAGATCTCATTCGCAGCTACATTTTTTCTGTTAGCGTTCATTTGCGGCTGTACGGCCGAGGCGAAGCTTGCGGACAAGTCGGCAGTAAATTCTCGGAATAGTTCGGTAGATCCGTCGGATCCGGCTTCGTCGACAAAAGGTGCGACGATAAAGATCGAGCCTGGTTCACCGGCTGACACGGTTCGCGCATTTTACCAGAAGCTCCGGGACAAGAAGTTTCGCGAGGCATTGTTTCTGACCAACTTGCGGCCTGCGATCGAAGGCTTGACGGATTCGGAGCTAAAGGAATTCGACGTAGATTTCGAAGCGATGTCGCAAGGCGTCCCACAGGTAATACAGATAAATGGTGAGATAACCACCGGCGATCAGGCAACGGTCACGGCGAAACTGCCGGGCGACGACCCGGACAAGCTTGAGCTGCAGCAGATCAAGCTGCGGCGTGAAAACGGCGTTTGGATCATCCTGACGGTCGATGAGACAGCCGAAACGGTGATCAAGGCTGAGGGGAAAAATTATTTTTACAAGCTGCGTATAGACACACACCATGAGGAAGCCAAGGCAATGCTAGACCGTATATCAAAAGCCGAGATGGTATATGCGACGCAGAACCAAAATTTGTTCGGTGAAATGTCGTCGTTGGTTGAGATGGCACTGCTTCCGCCCGATGTCCTATCGTCGGCTTCGACGGGCTACAATTACGAGCTAAAGCTCTCGTCGGACAAAAAGAAATATTCGGCATACGCGACGCCGGCCGAATATGGCAAGAGCGGAAAGCTGTCGTTCTGGGTCGAATTGGACGAAAAAGGAACGCCGCACCTCGACAGCAAGGAGAACGGCGGGAAGAAAGTAAAAAATTGATGGAATAGGGCGGCGATTGGTCGTCTGATTTAAAGTGGACAGCATATTCACCCCCCGTTGTCCTCTCGCAAACAAGAGATTAGTTTTCCTCCACAGTAAAATGATCCGAGCCGCAGTATTAAAAGTCACGAAAACGATCGCCGAATTTCGGGCGTCTTCGCGTAAAAAATACTGCGTGCCTGCGAAAGTTTGGTTCGAGCCGCAGAAAGACCTGATCAATTTCAAATCGCCAAACTTGGGTATGTTCATCCTCGGTCGAACGATCGATCTTAGCGATTCGGGAATGTCGCTGCTGGTGCCTGCGATCCGCATCAAGGAAGACTATTTGGTCGGTCAGGATCGGACGCTGAACATTGAGCTCGACCTGGTTGGGCGAAAGGTACGGATGACCGCGATAGGAAGACGGTATGAGCCGACTGAAAGCGAGGTAGCCGACGACAAGTTTCTCGTGGGGATCGAGATCATCGAATTTCGCGAAGAAGACCGAAAGACCTATCAGCATTTTTTGAACAACGGAAACAGCATCATCAAAAGCATGGCGGCCAGCATGGAATTCGGTCTGGATCAATAAAGGCGCAACTAGTTCTAAGTTATCGAGAGCGTGAGGAATTTTCCTTATGCTTTTTCTTTTTGCGCACGGGCTCCGGTATATTTGACTTATATGAAGGATTGGGTCGGAATAGGAATAATCGGGACGGGTTTTGCGCGGACCGTGCAGATACCGGCCTTTGCGGCGTGTGAAAAGGCGCGGATAGTATCGGTTGCGAGTGCCAGCATAGAAAACGCCCGCGCGACGGCCAACGCGTTTGAGATCGAACAATTCACCGACGATTGGCGAGACACCAT
>JBDTZW010000453.1:0-4220 GCA_040004905.1 Acidobacteriota bacterium | reverse complement strand
TGACCCGGATTTCTCACAAGTCTACTTTCAATTCTACTTTTCTTTGTATTGAACCATAGGAAATGGTAACGGCAACGTCTTTGTTCCCGAGCCTATTGATCTTCCTCAGGCCGTAAGTTCCGTAGTGACCTCAAATAAATATTTCGGTAAGTTCTGTCTCCAGAATCTTCGATCTTGGGAGTATTGCGATCCAAAGTTGTCATTACTTCAGCATTGTTCCGAATGCAAGAGCATTTCTTATCGATTCGATCAAGGACTCGTATTAACGCAACCTTTTCGCGGGACTCGCTACTTTTATCTAACCGGCCGACGATTAAGTCGATTTTTGGAACTCCGTCAAAAGCCAGATATTCAGCAAACTGGGGATAGGCGCTTTCAACAAGATTGAATTGAGCGTACAGATACGTGTCGATCTGTTTTTGGATCGGCAGTTTATTGAATTCTACAACTCTTTTTTCTTCAGGTGCTGCAATAATTCTTCTGAACTCAATGTATTCTGAAATTTTGCAGCAACAAATTAAGCAACTGAGAAGCAGGGCCAAAATGATAGTGACTCTTTTCATAATGATACAGCCTCCTTTTGAATGGCTCAAGAAAGTCGTCTAGGAGGTTCTAATAACGTCCAAATTTTAGAGGTGTTTTTTTGGCCAAACAATCTGATTTGAAGCTCCTTCACGAACTCCCTCCTGACAAGGGGTAAGATGTCGATCCTCCCCAAGGTCATCCTCAATATCACCTAGAATATCAGTAGCTTTCTTCTTTGCGTCAATTTCGTATTGGCTTCCCCAATAAAGACTGGTATTGGCTAGAGATGCCACATAGGTCATTGCCCATTCCAGCTGAGCCTCCCTATAAGTAGGTCGGCGATAGCTTATCCGGCCATTACCGCTCACCCGACCCGGTTTGACAATTTCCACATCGGGCATTCGTTGCCACATCTGCACAAACTGTTCTGCGTGGGCCAATTCCTCCGCAATCGTAGCCAATCCATTCCAATTGGGAGCATTCAGGTTAATTGTTGCATTGTAACCAATATTATAGATTCCGGTTGTCATGCCATCTATGCCTCGAAGCAACCCTATCCACCTCGAATCTGCGGCAATGCTGATTCCCTTGCCATTTACAATATAGTCTGGAAAATATTTTGCTAAAAGATCTACCATGCATTTGGATAGGCCCTCGCTTAGTCCCGCGCTTTTCTGAACACCGGTTTTGCCGGGGTTAAAGCCGCCCCCAACTCCGGTGCTAAAAAATATTGGCATAGCGTTTGGCCCGTAGATCGGATCAACACTAACTACACTAGTAACAGGTGTTTGCGGGTAGGATTGGCCAAAATAAAAATCTTTCTGGGAAGTCTTGTTGGTGTCGGCTTTGTACCCCACACTCCAGCCCACCTGAACCTGGGTGTTTAGATTCCAGTATTGCTTGTCATGCATTCTTCCTTCGATGATCTGATTCGCAAGCTTCGATAACCCGTCGAAGCCCCCGTACTGGCCTCCTTGGTTTCCACTAGGACCGTAGCAGACTGGCGGGGCACACATGCCGCCTGGTGAAGCCATGTTCGCGGTTCGGCCAACCGGATCGTAGTTTGCATCAGAGCCCGTCTTATCCATATGGCGATATGCTGTGCTCTCCCCGGCTGGTTCACCGGTCGTTAAAGTGACCTGCCCGCCGGTGAGGTTGGCTAAGATCGCACCTGTGTTCGACAACACGTTTTCTCTATCGAGTGAACCGGTTTGCGTTAAGGTCGCTAAGTTAACCCCCAAAAAGGTAGATTTGATAGTATAGTTAATGACCGCTCCTCCCTGCGATGACCGCGAGACCTCGCCATTACCATCAAAAACGTAGGCTTCGTCGGGTGTAGCACCGGCTCGATCGATTGCGATCTGATTTCCGGGCGCGTCATAAGAATAATTTTCCCCAGCCCGAGTCTTGAGTCTGCCGTCCTTATCGTAAGCGTAGTCCGTAATAGAAAAATTGGAGGCCGAATCATCGCTGCTTTGGCCCGCAGAAAGACTCCGATTATTGGAAACCGTTTCATCGTAATCGAGATTCCTCGGGCACCCATAACACCCAGGTCCGCCCGTCGAGGTGTTAAAGCCAAAGTCCCAATCGTGAATGCTCGTCGGATTGTTGAAAGCATCGTAGTGATAAGTCTGTTGAAAAGGACCGCTGCGCTGGCCAAAGAATCCTGATACGCCGAGCTCTCCTGTCAGCTCGGTCTGAACTCTGCCTTGGCTGTCATAGGTGTAGTACCGATTATTTCTTTCTTTGTCTGTCGTCGAAACCGTATCGTTGTAGTAAATCGATTTCTTAATGCGCCCGTCGTTGTCATTGTTGGTTCCGGTTGTGTAGTAATAATCCTTTCCCGAAAGTATCTGACTATTGCTCGAATTGACCAGGCGATAAGTCAATGGCTGAAGCCGGTTATTGTAAGTCAATGTTGCCTGCGTTCCGTTGCCGTAATCGACCTGTTTGAGCGAACCAAAGGCACGATATTGCATTCCCGATACGACGGATTGTGTTGATGTGAGATCGCCGTAAGCCGCGGTTGGGTCGACGCCTGTCAGCCGTCCCACTTTGTCGTATCCGTAATTGAAAACAGCACCGAAAGGTTCCGTCAGGCTGGCAAGCTGGCCATTGAGTTGATGTGTGTAGCTGATCGCGTAATTGTTTCCAGAGAGACCACTAGAGAGGGTATCGCTGAAATGCCGGGTTTCGGATGTCACCTCCGACAGTGAATCGTAGGCATAGGCCATCGTTCCCAGTGCGTCGGTCATTGAAGTCCGCTTCCCCATATTGTTGTATCCCAACGTAACATCCGAGGGAACGGAGATTCCCGAGCCCGAAGGAGCCGTGTAATGAACCGTAACTGGCAAGGCCTGATTGTTATACGTGTAATTTGTCGCTGTGCCTCTCGCATCTGTTAGAGTAGCCAGCGAATCGTCAAGGTTGTACGCATAGGTTGTATAGGCGGCCGTCGTGTCCGAATTCTGCTGTTCGGGTTTATGCGAAGATGAAAGGCGTCCGAATCCGTCGTAGGCAGCGGTCGTCTCCTGATGGGTTCCACTCGACGTTGTTCCGTCGTACTGTGTCGTTTGAAGCACCTGATCGCGTCCGTTATATTTGTTTACGATTGTCGAATAGACCGATCCGTTCCAATTATAGGTTTCCGTCTTGTACGATCGGCCGAGAATGTCCTGGTACATCATTTGCTTCCTGCGAACGCTGCCGCTCGTTCCATCCGTTCGGGGAACAAGTTCGCCTTCTACGGTTGTAACCTGCCCTCCTGCACACCCACACCCCTCATACGAAATTAAAACATCGGTGTCATTCAAAGTCGATGAATCCGTTCCGTCCGTGTTGATCTTTCTCACAATTCGGCCTTTCCAGTCGTATTTTTGATAGGTCCACAGAAAGGTGGAATCGTCGCCGGTAGCCGTCCAGCTTGAATTGACCTCGGTCGGCACTGATTGTCTCGCAACCCTTCCGAGGATATCGTACTCGGCAAAAGTTCCCGACCATGTCGAGGTCGAGCCGCCAGAGAATGCATGCGGAACTCGTGTTCTTAAAGTTCTGCCCGCTCCGTCGGTCCAGCTTTCGCTTAATACCTCGTCGTCCGAATCCGCCCCATCGGCGTCGGTATCAACGATTGTCGAATAGACCTTCGATTGAACGCCGTTTGTCGGGTACTCGTATCGAACGTAGGAATGCTCGGCGGTGTTGATGTAGATCGAGTTGCGGTCGGGCCGTCCGATGCTGTCGAAAAGCCTGATCGAGCGTTTGCCGTAGGTTTGGCCGGTCGGAGCGGGGCTGTTGGCCTCGACGTTGGCTCCAGTATCGAAGCGATATTTGACCGTCGATGAATGCGCCGAATCCCCAAGCGAGCTTCCCGCCGGATCGGTGATCGTCGTCGGATAGGCGTACGTGTATCGCGTCGTCCCGTCGTTCCAGACATCCGTATAACCGATCCGAATTGTTCTCGTGTTCGTCCCGTCCCACGGAGACGTCTGCGAGATCGGCGAACCCGCGATATTGTAGACGGCCGATGTCGAGGTGCTGCTTAAAGCACTCGTCGGATCGACTCTTGTGATCGATGTCAGATTGCCCCGATAGGCAAACGATGTCCCGTAGTTCGTGTCGTCGTGCTGCGTCGCCGACGACAGCGACTGCCCCGTCCCCGTGTACCCGCTCGCGTCGTACGCATACGTCGTGTCCGA
>JBDTZW010000225.1:0-4226 GCA_040004905.1 Acidobacteriota bacterium | reverse complement strand
GCGGCCACACGATCGACGCCTACAAACGGAAGATCGATCGCTTGAAAGAGTCGAAACGCGACATTGCGCTTACCACCGATGTTATCGTCGGGTTTCCCGGCGAAACCGACGAGGATTTTCAGGCCACGGTAGATCTCTTTGAATACTGCAAATACGACGCGGCGTATATTTTCAAGTACTCGCCGCGGCCCGGAACTCCGGCTTATGCGATGGGCGATGACGTTACGCCTGCTGAAAAACAAGCACGTTTTGAGAAACTGGATACGGTATTGAGGCGGAACCAAAATATTGCGTTGCAGCGATATCAGGGGTCAACGCTGAATGTTTTGGTGGAACGGGGCTCGTCACGGTCTGACAGTGATCTTACGGGGCATTCCACATGTCACAAAGTCATAAATTTTAAGGGCGACGCCTCATTGCTTGGAACGCTGGTAGATGTGAAAATAACCGAGATCAAGCCCAATTCGTTTTACGGCGAGGCTGTTAGCGTTTAAATGGAAGAGGGAACTACATTAGTCGAAGTAAAGATCGGGGCCCTCATCATGGACCCGAACACGAACACTCCGATCGTTGTGTTAAAAGGCGTAGATTCGGAGACCGTGCTGCCTATTTGGGTCGGCGCGTTCGAGGCGAACGCGATCGCCCTTGAGATCGAAAAGATTGAGCCGCAGCGGCCGATGACACATGACCTGCTTCGGAACGTGATAATGGAATGCGGACTGAGCGCGAGCCGGGTAGTGGTCACGGATCTGCTTGACAATACTTTTTACGCTCAGATCGAACTGAAGGACGCGAACGGTGAGCCAATGGCGCTGGACTCGCGCCCGTCGGACGCGATCGCGTTGGCGCTCAGGCTTGACTGTCCGATATTTGTCGAGCGACGCGTACTCGATCTTTCGGCTTCGTCGAACCCGCTGGAGACAACCCCGGACGAGCCGAGCACGCCGCCGGAGGATTGGCCGGAATTGATCGGATAGGCCAGTTTAAAATATGAATTTTGTTATTACGGGTTCGCTGGGAAATATCGGACGGCCTCTGACGAAGGACCTGGTGGAAAAAGGCCACGCGGTCACGGTCATCAGCAGCAACCCTGAAAAGAAAAACGAGATAGAATCGATGGGTGCCGCCGCGGCGATCGGATCGCTGGACGACGCCGATTTTCTTGCGTCCACATTAACGGGCGCGGATGGACTTTTCGCAATGGTACCGCCGGACTATACCACTGGCGATTCGCGGGGTCGTTATCGGAAAATCGGCGATAGCTATGCCGCTGCTGTTAAGAAGTCAGGAATAAACCGAGTTGTCCAGCTCAGCAGCATCGGTGCGGACCTGGACGCGGGCACCGGATTTATCCTTGGATCACATGACGTGGAGGGAATTCTGGGTGCGATCCCAAACATCGAGCTTACGACATTGCGTCCCGCATACTTCTATTCCAATTTATTTAACTTTGCGGGCATGATAAAGGCTGCGGACATGATCGGCGCAAACTATGGCGGGGGCGACTTAATGATTATGGTCCACCCGCGAGATATTGCCGCTGTTGTGGCCGAAGAGCTGGGAAAGCCGACCGGCGGAGGCATTCGGTATATCGCGAGCGACGAGCGCAGCTGCGATGAGATCGCTAAGGTTTTAGGAGAAGCTATAGGAAAGCCGGATCTGAAGTGGGTGACGTTTACCGATGAGCAGACACAGACCGGGATGGAGGAGAACGGTTTTTCAGAACATATTGCCGCTAACTTTACTGAGCTTGGGGCTAGTGTTCATAGCGGCATCATCCGTAAGGATTATGACCTTCACAAGCCGGAAACGATGGGTATGGTAAAACTCGAAGATTTTGCAAAAGAGTTTGCTGCCGCGTTTTAGATAGGACCGATATCGCCCGCGTAATTTAGATCTTCAGTAAAAAGAAATGATAATAGTGATCGCGAATCAGAAGGGCGGCGTCGGGAAGACCACAACGGCGATCAATCTCTCGGCCGCCTGTGCCGAAACAGGGAAGCGCGTCCTGCTGATCGATCTCGACCCGCAAAGCAATAGCTCGCTTTCTTTTGTTCAGCCCGACGAGATAAAAAGCGGCGCGTATGAATTGTTCACTGAGCTGTCGCGGCCTGTCACAGATTTTATTCATCCGACCGGCGTCGAGGGATTGGATATAATTCCGGCCCGCATAAACCTTGCGAAACTTGAAGCAAAGCTTGTCGGGGATTTCGACGCGATCTATCGACTGCGTGACCGGCTGGAAGCTATCCGCTCGGAATACGACCTGATATTTATCGACACGCCGCCGACGCTCGGGATGATAACGGTCAATTCGCTGGTCGCGGCAAATTATTTCCTGACGCCGATCCAGTCATCGTACTTTGCGATGGAGGGAACTGACGACCTGCTTGAAACCGTCGAGAAGGTCCGCTCGCGGCCGAATCCGGAATTGAGTTTGATAGGCGTACTGATCACTTTGTTTGACCGCAGAACGGCGCTTTCCCGCGATGTCGAATCGCACATACGCAAAGTTTTCGGCAAACAGACATTTAAAACGGTGATCACTCGCAGCGTCCGTCTTGAAGAAGCTCCGGCACACAAAGAGTCGATCTTGGCTTACGCACCCAAATCATCCGGTGCGGTCGAATATAGAAATCTAGCAAAGGAGGTTCTAAAACGTGTCAAAGAAAGGCCTGCCAGCCGGAGTGCAAATGCGGCATGATTACCATTATGTCGAGGAATTGAACGTCGCGAACCGCCCCGTCGGAAAAATAATCCCGATCGGCAGCATCGAACCGAATCCCGAACAGCCGAGAAACGAGTTCGGCGATCTGACAGAACTGACCGAGTCGATCCGCGAAAAAGGCGTTTTGGAACCGCTGCTGGTAAAGCCGATGGGAAACGCCCGATTCATGATAATCGCCGGTGAGCGGCGTTGGCGGGCGTCTAATCTCGCGGGGCTGACCGAGGTTCCTTGCATCGAACTGGACATTGATGAAAAGGGAATTGCCGAGATAGCCCTGATCGAAAATCTCCAGCGAAAGGATCTGACTATCTGGGAAGAAGCCGATGGTCTTAAGGCCTTGGCAGAGAAGTTTGGCTACACGCAGGAAGAGATCGCGAAAAAGATCAGCAAGAGTCGGACGACCGTTACAGAGCTGATGACCATCGCGGGAATTCCCGCTCAGATCCGTGAAAAATGCCGGACCGCTGCAATATCTTCGAAATCGGCCCTACTTGAAGTAGCAAGGCAGTTTGACGATGAGGCAATGGCGAAATTCGTTGACAACGTTGGAGCGGGAGCGGTCAATCGCAACGAATTCAAAAAGGTGGCTCGAGCCGAGAGAACGATCGAAAACGGCGAAGAAAGAACTGCCGCAAATGTATTCCGCTATGAAAGCCAGGCCAAGGATTTCAACATGCGAATAAAATTTGCGAAGGGCGATACCCTAACGAAAAACGCTGTCTTAAAGGCGCTCAAAGATGCTTTTGACGACGTAAAGGCAGATAACGCCGGCATTTGAAGCGGCGTTCTAAATTATTCTTACCCTATCCATCCTAACTGTCGATTGACAGAAAATATCGCCATGACAAAGCTTATTGTTACGCTCGCGACTGTTTTTATTGTGCTGATCCAAGTTCACGCTGCCGAGTCGCAATCAGTCCAGAGCGGCGATTTTAGCTCAATTACCCGAAAGGAATTAGAAGTACTTTTTGCCGATATTGCGGTGAAAAATCCAGTGGCGCTTAAGCGGCTTTTGGATGATCCGGAGTCAAAGGGAAAGCAGCTTGACAACCTAAGGCAACTTTTGGCGTTTGCGAGCCAAGCGCAAAAGGACGGTCTCGCCGACGAGCCAACAAATCGACAAGAGCTGATCAATATTCGTGCAGAAACGATCGCCGTCAATTATGATAATGAGCTAAATAAAAATAAGGCGCCAAAACCTCAACTGGGTTACATAACCGATCGGCAGGTAAGAGAGTATTGGGGCGATGCCTCGAAAAAAGAGGCCCGCGATGCAGCGTTCAAGCGGTTTATCGACTCAAAACTTGGTCTGTTGAAAAAGGCAGATATTTATTAACTTTAAGAAATGATACGTTTAGTTTACAAGTTTTGGATCATTTTAAAAATAAACAAGATGATTTATGTGATACTGTTTGTCAAATTGAAGCTTTAATGGTTTATTGGGGTATGCCATTAACATTAGGTGCAGTTCCTCCAGATCAAACTGATATATTATCTA
>JBDTZW010000326.1:0-4240 GCA_040004905.1 Acidobacteriota bacterium | reverse complement strand
CTTATTTTACGCGTTCGATATACTTGGCCTCGGTCGGATTTACGCGGATCTTTTCGCCTTCTTCGACGAACGGCGGGACCGAAAGGGTGACTCCGTTTTCGAGCGTGGCCGGTTTGTTCGAGTTGGAAGCGGTCGCGCCTTTTAAATTGGGATCGGTCCGTGTGACCGTCAGTTCCATCGAAGCGGGCAGAGCGACGCCGATCGGGGATCCCTCGTAAAATTCAACTTCTATCTTAAGTCCGGGCATCAGCCATTGGGCGGCGTCGCCGAGTTCGTCTTCGGTTAGTGCGACCTGCTCGTACGACTCGCTGTTCATAAAATGATGATGCGAGCCGTCCGAGTAGAGATATTCCATTTTGTGCTGCTCAAGCGTTATTTTGTCGAGCGTATCGTTTGAGCGAAAGCGAAATTCGAACGAGTTCCCGGTGAGCAGATTTCTCAGCCGTGCCTGCACCATCGCCCGAAGATTTCCCGGCGTGTGATGATGAAACTCCATCACCTTGACGGGCGACCCCTCGTGCAGGATCACCATGCCTTTTCTAATATCGTTTGCTGAAATAGCCATAATTCAATTGGACCGCGAGCGATTTAAGTAGTATTTCTCTGATAATCCAAAAGATACAGTTTAGTTTTCGTGATCTCCCTTTGTCTAGTCGCGGTTTTATATGTATCATTCGCAAAATTAGCCGCCGCCGACAGATATGAATCACAAAACTGCCTTTCAGATCGAGAGGATCGCATTTTTCAGCGATGCAGTGTTTGCGATCGCGATCACGCTGATGATCGTTGAGATACATCCGCCGGTATTTCCGTCCGACGCGACCCAAGGGCAATCTGTAAATCAGTTTCTGCATTTGGTGCCCGAGATCGTCGCGCTTATCGGCAGCTTTTTTCTGATAGGCATCTATTGGCGCAGGCACCATCAGTTGTTTGGTTTCCTCACGAACTACGATTCGCGGCTGATAACTCTCAATATGACCGTGCTGCTGTCGGTCATCTTTATTCCGCTGAGCACAGGATTGATAGCGGCAAATTGGGAACATTTCGGGATCAGCACACGCCTTTTTCTGCCATTCGTGGTCTACGGCTTCAATTATTTTGTCTGTGCGGTATTCAATTATCTTTTGTTTCGTTACGCACTCGACCCGAAGAACGAACTCGTCGACCTTACCGAGGTGCATGATCCGGAACGCCTGAAACTCGAGGTCATGTTCCCGATCTTTGTGTTCCTGATCGTGACGATCGTGAGCTTTTTCAGCGGCTTTCTTGCTCTGCCTTTTTTCGCTTTATTTGCCCTCGAACCTATTTTTATCAATTTGACGTTACGGAGAAAGAAGAATGCGGCCTAGCTATGGGATCGACGCAATGCCCGTCGTGCGGAATCTTTCGCTGATCGGGTTTGTCCTGCTTATTCTCGCGGTGGTCGCGTTCGTCAGCGATGGATCTTTTCGAAATTTTCGATGGACATTCTTGTCGCCCGCTTTTTTTCTGCTGCTAGCCGCGGGGCTGATGATTGGATATGCACTGGTCGGCAAATTTAGGCATCGCAACAGGATGCTACGCATGATCCCGTGGCGTGGCGACGAACAGGTACTCGATGTAGGGACCGGACGCGGCCTATTAATGGTCGGAGCGGCAAAACTGCTCGACGGTGGTCGGGCTTACGGCATAGACATTTTCAACGCGGCAGACCTTTCGGGAAACAAAATTGAAAACACACGTCGAAACACTGAGATCGAAGGAGTGTCGTCGAAGACGGAGGTCGTCAATGAAGATGCGCGAAAGATGAGCTTTCCCGACGCAAAGTTCGACGTCGTGCTGAGCAACCTGTGTCTTCACAATATACCGAACGCAGAAGGAAGGGCGGAGGCCTGCCGGGAGATAGCACGGGTGCTAAAACCGGGCGGCCGAGCCCTCATCTCAGATTTTCAGAAAACAGCGGAATACGCGAAGGTTTTTAGCGACCTGGGATTTGAGGTTTCAAGAAGCAGTCCGTTTTTTTTTGATACCTTCCCACCGCTTCGTATCGTCGATGTCAGGAAAGCCTGATCACTGCACAGATACGCGGAACTTCATGGTGCCACGCCATCGATCCGCTTTGGCGTTCGGCTAATATCGTTCTGGATCGTTCCTTATCTCCCGGCTCTAATATTTTCTGAAAAATTGGAAAACATTTGGTGTAGTTTTGAACGCCGCACATTGTCTAGTCGCTACGGCTCACGGCTGCGTTGCCCAAAATTCGGAAATTCGCGTCAAAACGAAGCGTTTATCGGCAAAATCTCAAAAGCAGGGAGTCTATAAACAAACTAAGTGGAGGGAAGCCTTATGCGATATTGGGGCAATAATATCGAGATCGACGGCAGCTACTATGACACGGCGATGGGCAAGAGCTTTCTGCCAACGCCGGCGGAAATGGCTCAATTGCAGGCGACCGGCAATTATTTTCAGTTTGAAGGTAATGTGGAGATCTTCGAGGTCACCGTCCAAGATATGCTGCGTGAGATAGAAAAAAACCCGGTTGGGCGAATACTTTTGTCAAAAATCGCGAGCTCAGGTCGTACTCTCAGGATCATTCCCTTAACCGGCAAAGAGGAATTTTCACATATTGTCAGGCTTCAGTCGATCCCAAGAGGCCAATTCAACGGAAGGGGCTGGGAATCGGTCATCTGGTATGAGCCGTGGTCCAATATACCCAACCTCGGGGGCCCGAGCGGCACCTCGCCTTACCAGATCCTGGTGCACGAACTCCAGCATTCCGTTCGGCACCTCTGGGGGAAAGTCTACCCGGACACGAATTCACTCAAAGACTCCACAAAGAAGGTCACGTTTCCAAATGCAGAAGAATTTTTCTCGGTAATGATCGAGAACCTGTATCTGAGCTTTGCCGGCCAGCCGCAAAGAATGATGAAGGAGTATTACCCAGCCGTGCCAAATGGCAGCTCGACGGATTGGGAGTTTTACAAGCATTATCATACGGCGATCGACGCATGGTGTAATGATTTTCCCGATATGGCGGGTCAGTTGGAAGGTATCGGCGGAACCTGGAACCCGATTTGGGTTAGTCGTCGCCGCCGCTAGAATATTGAGAAAACAATTTTCCGGCTACGGCTTTACTAAGTATTGAAGGCAAGGCGAGCCACACGCAGACGAACAGTAACCAGCCAGTTTTCTACCCAAGTTTAAAGGCCGGCCTTTTCTTATTTACTTGACCGTAACGCGAAACTTAAACGTTCCCCGCCAGCGGTCGGCCTTTCGGCATTCGGTTACGGAGATCGTGTAGTCGCCGCGGGCGGTTGGCGAAACCTCATTCTTGTCGTGGCAATCGGCGGCCATGTCCTGCTCGTAGGTCGATCCGGGAGGAGCCTCTACGCCGATCGTGATAAAGTTTTTGACGGCTTCAGTGGTTAGCGTTTGCCCCTTCCTGACGCGGATAACATAAGTCTGGTGCGATCTATAACCGTTTAGGGTGCCGGTGACGACCTTGGTTGTGGCACCCCGAGCAAAGGTGATCCGCGTTGGGCGCTGGGCCGAAACGGCAGAGGCCACCACGAAAAAGAGTGACGACGTGATCAAGGCTAATGTGAGCTTTTTCATAGTTTTGGCTTTTCGCTGGTTTCGGTCTTATTGAGGGGAAGCGGAGGCGGTTCCTCGCCCTCTTTCGGGGATTCCTTGTTCATCGAATCGTAAATGCCGATGATCTGATCGATCCATTGTTTGGCTTCGGCGTTGGATGCATCGGCTTTGACGGCACGGCGATAATCGCCAAGAGCCGATGCGTATTGACGGGCGTCGGTCAGGGCAACCGCTCGTTTTAGATAGGCGTCGCTCAAAGCCTTTTTGGCGGCTGCGTCATTCGGCTGGGCCTTGCTGGTTTTTTCGGCCGCGGTGACGGCCGCCGTTAGCTCCGTCGTGTCGATCGGCGTTCCGCCTTGCGTCCATTTGGTCTTTGATCCGGGTGCTGAGCTGTTTCCAGTCGGTACGGACTGATTTTCGCCATGAGCGATCATCGTTTGAGGACGGTCGTTCTGGGTTTGTGAAACGGACTGATTTGTATTGCCTTCGACGGGGCGTGGAGCGTTGTTGCAGCCGGTCACTCCGATCGCTGCACCGACTAGTACCAAAATAATTGTATTTCGCATATTGCTTTACCTCTTATCGATGTAGGGGCGAGCCTGGACGATGTATATCCGGCCTTTCATTATGCCCCATTCGATGTCCTGATCTTTGCCGCCGAACAGCT
>JBDTZW010000063.1:0-14397 GCA_040004905.1 Acidobacteriota bacterium | reverse complement strand
TGAACGATACGGTCCGTTATTACCGCACCGAGGCCCGAGGTTGGGAAAAGCAGGTGATGATACGCTCTCGGCCAAGTGCCGGTGACGGCGTGCTATTCAAGACTTTTTTCTCCGCGATCGAAAACAGCATTTTTTCGGTGACCGAATCCGTCGAACACGCACTGGCCGGTGTTCGCCATTCCAAGGAACAGATCGACCAGGAGCAGAAAAACGATCGCGGATTCAACGTAAAACTGGGCCGCGGCGGGATCCGCGAGATCGAGTTCGTTGCTCAGGCCTTGCAGCTGGCTTACGGCGGAAAAGACCGTTGGCTACGTTCGCCGCACACTTTGATCAGTCTGACGCGGCTTGCGGACCGCGGCTTGCTGACCTCTCGCGAACTAACGGAGCTTGTCGACGCATACGCTTTTCTTCGCCGGCTCGAGCACATACTGCAAATGGAACACGGCGTCCAAACGCACACGCTTCCCGACGAAGAGGCTCGGCGCCGCCTGATCGCCTCCAAAATGGATCCGGCCGAACCGAAACGTTTTGAAAAACGATTGCTGAAGAGTACTCGCGATGTTAGTCGTGTATTCGAACGTATCTTTGCCGATTCGTCGTCCGACGCGATCGAGACCATGATCACGCGGCGGACCGAAAATGAACGCCGTACTCTAACGGACCCACCAACGCTGATCGACACGAAAAACCTTCCTGCGGCGAAGATCACCTCCGTCGAACAGCTTCAACGCAATGCTCCCAGATTCGCAGTGCTCCTCCGATCCGATCCGGATCTTATCGAAGTCGTACCCGACGCCTCAGACAATTTCCAGGCTTTCGATTATCGTGAGAAACTCACGACGCCCGACACAACCACCGACTTTCGCGGCCGTCTCCGTGAACTTCGACGGGCGTGGCATAAACAGATCTTGGGGATCGCGGTGTTCGATGCGATCGGAAAGCTTTCGCTGAACCAGGCAAAAGATCAACAAACGCTTCTCGCCGAAGCCGCGATAGATGCTGCATTCTCGATTACTGCCGATGAAATGGCCTCCCGGCTTTCTATTCCGGCAAGGCCGCTGAATATGGCGGCTCTTGCGCTCGGCAAGCTGGGTGGGCGCGGCGTCGATTATGATTCCGACCTCGATCTGATCCTCGTCTATGACGACGCCGAACCGCCGCCCGACCCTCGTCTGACGCACGCCGAATTTTTCGGCCGGGCCGCCGAGCTATTCGTCAACTCCCTCTCGAGCATGACGCGCGAGGGCAGCCTCTATCGCGTCGATCTTCGCCTGCGTCCGCATGGAAAGAACGGCCCGAACGCCGTGTCCTCCAAGTCACTTTGCGAATACGCGGCTAATGAGGCTGCGATCTGGGAACTGCTCGCGTACGCAAAACTTCGCGCCGCCGGGGGCGATGCAATGATCGGCGAAAGGGCAGAAACAGTCGTCCGTGAGATAGTTCACGAGCGCTCATCAGCTATGGATCCCGGCGATCTGGCCGAAACGACGCGAAATGTCCGGGGACGTTTAGAGGCGGAGCGAGCCGGACGGCTAAAACCAAATGAGATCGATATCAAATACGGTGCCGGCGGCCTGCTCGACATCTATTTTGCGACGCGTTTTCTCCAGCTTCGCGACAATGTGCGCGACGGCGAAAACCGACGATCGACCACCGCAATACTCGAAAGCCTCCGCTCGGCCGGCTCGCTAGCCCAGCCCAACTTCGAAGCATTTTCAGCCGGACATGGTTTTTTGTCGAAGCTAGATCATAGCATTCGTCTATTGCTCGGACGTTCCACTCGCGTTCCCATCTCAAACGGATCGGCCATGAACACGATCGCCGACCGGATGGATCTCGCATCAACCTCGGAGTTGCTACAGCACCTCACACTTCATCGGCTAGAGATACGCAGGGCCTTTGAACGCACTGTCGATCAAACAGATCCCTTGCAATAGTTACGGGTTCGAACTGCGATGTGTGCTCGAGTTTTAGGGGTCGCCCGACCTCTGGGGATTCACACCGGAGAGGCCCTGCTCGGAATGGGAGCGTGCGGGGCCATATCAACTATCCGTCGGCGACCAACCCTTCCTGTACCCAGTCAAAGTTCGCGCATGATACGACGACCAATCCAACGTTGTCGAAAAAGCTAAGCTCGACTTCGTCTACCATGTATTGTCTTATGGGGTTGTCGGGACTGAGGTCACCGTTAAATAAATAGGACCTTTCGATCCTTTCCTCGACCCACAGTTTCGCGATCGCGGCCCAAACGATCGGTCGATTTATCGATCGCAACTCTTCCTGCTCAAGAAAATGAAGACGCTGGATCTTTTCGTTCACGTCCTCGATTTCCATCGCTTCGTTTCGAAGCGCCCTGAAACTCGATTCAATTTCAGCAAGATCTTGAGATTTTATTCGCAAATTTACGCAGTCTCCTGCCCGTAAAAGGATCCGTGGGTCGAAAGCAATTATGCTTTCCTGAACCGCCAGCACTTTGATTCGTCATCCGGTGTTCATTAAATGAAAACCGGTTACCGTGGGATCGGGAGTTGTTGTTGGGATTACTAAGTCGAACGAGTCGTCAATGATCTAGTCGAGAGTCTAACCCAACTCCAGACAAAAGCAAAATAGTAACTTTCCAAATGTGCTAACGCGCACAGACGGACATAATTTCATTAGTGATAATAAAAAAGGTTTGATAATTTAGGTCGTTTTACCGCGGATTTCTGGGCAAAGTTTCGCCTTGGTTATTCGAAATATATTAATTCGACTTCAAAAATTATCAATTGCCACCACGACATCGGAAACGGTCTAGCACGCTTCTTCTTTTGCCGTCTGTTGTCTTCGAACAGCATGACCCAAGTCAAAGGAGATATGTGCACGATTCCAAAAATAATTCAATTCCATCCAATCATCTTCTTCGTTCCATCCCGCCAAATGAATTCGAGCGTTTAGCGTCGAAATTCGAGGTGGTCGAGCTAGAGTTGGGAAGGCGCGTCTACGATCTCGGCGCAACCATCGAATACGCCTATTTCCCTAACAGCGGCATTATTTCCCTGCTGGCAGCCGTCGAGGCAAGTTCGACCCTCGAGGTTGGCATAATCGGACGCGAAGCGATGGCCGGACTATCGTTGTTCCTGGGAGTAAAACGATCGTATGTTCGCGCGATCGTGCAGGGCGAGGGAAGCGCTCTGCGGATGAAAGCGTCCGACTTTGAAAAGGCTTGCAGCAACGGCGGAGCACTTCCCGCCGCGCTTAGGCGCCTTACCCACTCGCTGCTTGTCCAAGTCTCGCAGTCCGCTGTCTGCTTTCGATTTCACATCATTGAGATGCGTCTCGCGAGATGGCTGCTGATGACCAGTGACCGCAGCGAATCGAACGAATTCCAGATGACCCAGGAATTTTTGTCGCATATGCTCGGCGTTCGGCGTGAGGCTGTAAACCGGGCCGCTTTATCGCTGCAGAAAAAGAATCTGATCGCTTATAGCCGCAGCAACATCCTGATTATCGACCGTCCAGGTCTGGAAGCCGCCTCCTGCAGTTGCTACGCCCTGGTCCGTGACGAAGAATTTGATGGTTCCGTCGAGGTCGCGGTAAGTTAGATTGCGCACAGACGCGTTGTCGTTCTCGTGTTTTACTAGAGGAACTGCAGGCCACTAAGTGGCCGAGTCAGTTTACTGAAGATCGTTTCTGATCGCTTTGCTGCCAGAAATTCGGCAGCCGTTCATTTTTGACATCGACACTGGTAGAAAAGGAGACCCTATTATGCTTTGGACAATCGTCATTATTTTGGTTGTGTTGTGGGCTTTGGGATTCAGCCTCGCGGGGGCAGCGGTCGGCAATCTCATACATATTCTTCTTGTTGTCGCGGTCGTCGTTTTGATCGTGCAGTTGATCAGCGGACGCCGGGCCTAAAAAGCCTTCGGTAAGCCTGAAAAAATTGAAAAAAGGCCGTCACCGCGACGGTCTTTTTTTCATGAAGCGCCGTCCGAGATCATGTGCCAGTCAGCAAAATGCTACAGATTGTGCGGCTGCGCACACAAGCCTCGGACTACTTCTTTTTTTTTTCAATCATTGTGATATTGTTTCTATATCAGCTCCTACATTTATCAATCAATAAGGTTCGTCGGCCTATACGAATTGTCGAAGCTGATGCCAAAAATATGCCCGATGCTCTTGGAAAAGACGATCTGCTCGACAACGTGCTCCTCGCCGCTCTGCCGACGAGCGAGCTGGAAAAAATCCGCGGCGCGTTGGAACCGGTTTCGCTCGAACAGGGCGATGCTCTTTGGGAGGTTGAGGACCCTACTCGCTACCTTTATTTCCCAACAACATCGATAATTGCGTTGATGCACGAGACCGACGGAGGGATCTCGGCGGGCGTCGGCATCGTCGGCCGCGATGGCGTCGTCGGGCTTGAGATATTTATGGAAGAGGCTCAATCGTCCGAGCGGGCCATCGTACAGGTCGAAGGCTCGGCCTATCGAATGAAGGCAAAGGCCGTCAAGGACGAATTTGCCCGATGCGGCGATTTTCAGGAGATCCTGCTCTGCTACACTCAAGCGATGATCGCCCAGATCGCACAGACCGCGGTGTGCAACCGCCTTCATAACGTCGAGCAGCAACTTTGCCGCTGGTTCCTCACAAACTGTCACGATCAGAAAACAAACACGTTCTCAATGACGCACGATCAGATCTCAAATTATCTGGGTGTTAGACGTGAAACCGTTTCTCTCGCTGCAGCAGAACTGCAAAATCGCGGCATCATCGAGTATTCCCGCGGTAAGATAACCATTGTCGATCAAGACCTACTTGAGGGTGCTGCTTGCGAATGCTTTGGCGAAGTAAAGGCAAAATACGATCAGATGATGAATAAATATACCGCCCAACACGCTTGAACCTTGCGTCAGTGTGACGCAACACACGGACAACCCGTCCGCACTAGTTTACAATCCAACCTATTCAACGGTGTATGAGTGTGTGAGCTCGAATTCGTTTCCGCGAAGCTAGCTCACTTGGAGTTGTGGTAATTATATTTCGAATATGGGGGTAAAAAATGACACAGAATGAAGGAACATCGAGGGGTGTAGGCAACAAGCTTTTATTTCTTCTTGTAGGGGGCGGTATCGGAGCGGCTTTGGCTCTCCTGTTCGCACCTAAGTCAGGCGACGAGCTCCGCGGAGACATCGCCGATGTGACGCGTCGGGGTTACGGAACGGCCGTCGATAAAGCGAAGGAATTGAAGGAACGATCAGCCGAGGTCGTCAGCAACGTAAAAGACAAGGCGAACGAACTCTATCTCGCCGCGGCCGACAAGGCCTCGACGGCGGGAGATATCGCAAGCAATGTCGTCTCGGACGCCAAGAAAAGATTTACCGAAGGCACTCAGGGCCTGGCGTCGGATATTCAGGAAGATACAAAACCGATCACAGGCGGACGAAAGCAGTCAGCGATCATGTAATACCTTTTGGGATTGGTCGAGATTAGAAAAGCCGGTTGCCGATGCGGCCGGCTTTTTTAGTTTGACTCGCCGCTGTCTGTCATGTGTTCTCGCGCAGTTTCCAAAGCGGCAAATATGTCCGCGGCAAAATTTTCGCGTCCCGCCTTTTTCACAAAACCGGTTTGCCGCATCACCCGAAAAACCGAACGCGAGACGGCCGAGAAAACGATAAGATAGCCTCCTGCCCTTGCCTCTTCGGCGAGTTCTTCGAGTACCCGTATCCCGCTCGCGTCGATCGACGAAACCTGCCGCATCCTTAGTATAAGCACCTTCGGTCTCGCCGCTACAATTCGCATCGATTCCTTGAACTGCCGGACCGCACCGAAAAACAGTGAACCGTACAACTCGAACACCTCGACACCTTTCGGGATGTCTATCCCAGTCATGTCTCGTGCCAGCAGTTCGTCGTCATCCTTTAGATTTTCCGTGATCAGATCGACGTGCGATTCGTTCGACATTTTCTGCAGAAACAGGAACGCCGCCAGCAAAATGCCGACTTGGATCGCCGTCGTTAGATCAATGAAAACGGTTAGAAGAAATGTCGAGAGCAGGACCGCCACATCGCCTCTCGGGCTTTTCAGCAGATGCGCGAACTCGCGCCACTCGCACATGTTATATGCGACCACGGCTAGGACCGCGGCAAGCGTCGCCATCGGAATGAGTGCCGCCCATTTTCCCGCTACCAGCAGCACGAGCAGCAGGAACACGCAGTGAATAATTGCCGAGAACGGCGTTTTACCACCGCTTTTGATATTAGTAGCAGTACGCGCGATCGCACCCGTTGCCGGAATTCCGCCAAAGATTACCGAGACGATATTTCCAAAGCCCTGGGCGATCAATTCCATATTTGATCGATGCCGCGCTCCCGTCATTCCGTCCGCGACGACCGCCGACAGCAGCGATTCCAAACCGGCGAGTATCGCTATCGTCAGCGCAGGCGTAAACATCTGCTGCACAAGCGGCCATGTAACGACCGGCAGATGGGGTATAGGAAGCGTGTTCGGCACCCCGCCGAATCGCGTCTGGATGGTCTCGACCGGAATGCCGAAATACTGTACGGCGGCAGTCACTACCAGTATCGCGACCAATTGTCCCGGAACTCTGTGCGTTATCCGAGGCCAGGCAAGTATCAGTGCGAGCGACGCCAACGCGACGCCGACCGCCGGAAGGTTTATGCTCGAAAGATTATGAAAATACGCGACCCACTTAGCGACGGGATCGGCGGGCAGATTCTCGATCTTCATCCCAAAAAGGTCGCCGACCTGCGACGAAAATATGATCAACGCGATGCCGGATGTAAAGCCCACAACTACCGGGTAAGGTACGAATTTCAAGAACGCGCCCATCCGCACCAGACCCATTATGATCAGTAAGATACCCGCGATGAACGTGGCCACGACCAGCCCGTCGTAGCCGTATCTTTGCATCACGCCGTAAACGATGACGATGAATGCACCGGTCGGCCCGCTGATCTGAGCGCGTGATCCGCCGAGAACCGCGATCACGAAGCCCGCAAATATCGCCGTATACAGACCCTGCTCCGGCTTTGCACCCGAAGCGATTGCAAGCGCGATCGCCAGCGGCAGCGCGACGACACCCACCGTCAGCCCGCCGAGCAGGTCACCGAAAAAAAGCTTCCGTGTGTACCCTTCGCGCAGCACCGTCAGAAGCTTTGGCTCGAGTTTTCTATACATTATGGGAAAGGCGACCAGCCGTACCCGCCGATCGCCTTTTATCGCGAAACCGACCCGCGTAATGGTCGGCGATATTCTAACTGGCCTTGTCTATGAGAATGTAAACATAAAAGGAGATTTATTCCGAATGCGGAGAAAGGCGGGGCATTCGATTTACATTCTCACCGGTCTAGACTCAACCTCTAATCTATTCCAGCCGGCGGTCGCCGTCTGTGCGCAATCGCACATGCCAATAACTTTTTTACTCGACTCGTCATTGGCCGATCACATCGTATCTGACCGTGTCTTTTCCGCTGTTTTTTGCTTCGTAGGCAAGGGAGTCTCCTAGTTTCAATACGTCGGTGACTGACTCGGGAGCGACGTTGCACGTAACAACCCCGATGCTGAATGTCGCAGCCCACCCGTGGTTTCGCATCTCGTCAAGCAAAAAGTGACGTAATTTTTCAATGGCGACCTCAGCGGCTCCGGTATCGGTTTCCGGCAGCAGTAGAGCAAACTCGTCGCCGCCCAAGCGTGCTACCAGATCGGTTTCACGCAAATTTCGTTTGGCTGCTTCGCCCAGTGTTTTCAAAAGGCGATTGCCTTCGGCATGGCCATGCTCATCGTTTATGGCTTTGAAATCGTCAATGTCGATATAGGCAAGCGTGAATGGATGTTCATACCGCCTGAGACGGCCGATCTCCAATTCCGCTGCCTCGTAAAACGAGCGGGCGTTTGCGAGTTGCGTCAGATAGTCGGTGCGAGCAAGTTCCTTCTGGTGGCTATACGCCTTGCGAAGCCCGCCGAGTATCAGCCCGAAGACGATCAGAAACGCGAATCCGACAAGGGCGTTCCGGTATGACGCCGCCGAAGGAACGCCTGCCTGCCCCGAATAAACATCGACCCCAAGCCAAACCGTGGCCGTGAAAAAATACACGCCGATCCGCGCAACAATACTGCCCAGAAACCACGAACCGAGCGAAACGGGGATCAAATAAAAGATACCGACCGAAACATCATGGACCGCGGCGTAGTTTATCCATCCCAATATCACGACTAGTGAAAGACTCAGCAAAATCTGAAAAGCGGTGCTTCGTCCCTCGAGGTATACGAGAAATTTCGAGAGTAAACGTCTCTCATTTAGAAAAGGATGGGTATAGACTCCTGGCGAGGCTTCGCCGTTCAAATTGTGGTGAGTAATTGATGTCTTACTCAAATGTCGTTTGATTGAGAGGCTCAAAATACATTTGATCGGATACTAAGCGATCCGATACAAAAGTCTATCTAACCGGGTATTCGGAGTATGTGCGATGTCACACATACACAATTAAAAATCAAATCCGGTTGGAACCAAGCGGACAGCTTCGGACCCGTTGAGAGATCATGTAATTAAAAGAACGTGAAAAGGCGACCGCTTGCCCCGTGCCGTCGCCTTTTCAAAGGCCGGTCGTGTGGGCGATCGGCATTACTTTCTAAGCGTCTGCGGTAATAGGCCCAAGGAGTAATGATCCGTTTCCGCTGTCCGCTCGTCGCAAAAGCCATAACTTCATCTTTCAAAGCTTTCACGAGCCCGAAACTATATTTACATCGCTAAAAAACCGCGTCCGTGCGCTTTCGCACACTGCGCGGGTAAACACTCGCCGGGTTTGTATCTATTCTGGCTCTAAGTCTGATAGGAGTTTGAAGAGTTCATCATGGTCCACGGGTTTGACGAGATGAATGTCAAAGCCCGCGTCCTTCGAGCGTTCGCGGTCTTCCTTCTGCCCCCAACCGGTCAACGCGATCAACTGTACGCCATCTCCCCAAGGCCTTCGCCTTATGACGCGGGCCGCCTCGTATCCATTTAAACGGGGCAAGCCTATATCCAGCAGGATCACGTCCGGCCTAAATTCGTCCGAGATCTTCACCGCTTCGATTCCGTCGTGCGCGAGACGAACGTCATGCCCCGACAGCCGAAGCAGCACCGTCAGCGATTCGGCGGAATCGACATTGTCGTCGACGACCAGAATTTTTTTACCAGCAGGCCCTTTACTGCCTTCGTCAACGAGGTTCTCGGCTTTTGCTTCGGGCGTCTCTACTGCAACCAACGGCAATTCAAGGACAAACTCACAACCATGGCCCAATCCTTCGCTGCGGGCCTCGACAGTACCGCCGTGCATCTCAACCAGGTTTTTGACAAGCGTCAACCCGATCCCGAGTCCGCTGGTCGCCCGCTCGAGTGAAGTATCTGCCTGGACAAACATCTCAAAAATGCGCGAAAGCTTTTCAGGCGCGATGCCGATCCCGGTATCGCGTACCTTGACCAACGCGTGTTGATCGTTGCTTTCCAGCGTTAGGTGAATCGAGCCGCCCTTATCGGTGAATTTGCATGAATTATTAAGCAGGTTGCCGATGGATTGCGTTAGGCGTGCCGGGTCGCCAATTAACCATATGGGCCGTTCAGGCAGAGAGATCTCCAGATCGACGCCACCCGACTCACAGCTCGGACGTGCCGCCTCCGCCGTATGTAAAATTACCGCATTCAGATCGATCCGCTCCCTGCGAAGCTCGATCTTTCCGCTCGTAATTCGACTGACATCGAGCAGATCGTCAACCAAACGCACCAACTGCCCGACCTGGCGGTCCATTATCTCCAGCGGAGCACCGAGCCCGTCATTGGTCGCCCGCAGTACTTGGATCGAATTGCGGATCGGAGCAAGCGGATTTCGCAGTTCGTGCGCCAGCATCGCCAGGAATTCGTTCTTTCGTCGGTCCGCCTCTGACAGGTCGGCGGCGTAGCGGCGCAGCTCGTCCTCGAGATCCTTTCTTTCCGTAATGTCCCTCGCGATCTTTGACGCTCCGACGATATTACCCGACGAATCCCTGATCGGTGAGATCGTCAGCGAAACCTGGAGGTGCCGCCCGTCCTTTCGGACCCGGATCGTGTCAAAATGTTCGACGCGTGCGCCGATCTTGAGGCGGCCGATGATCAGGTCTTCCTCATCGAGCCGATCGGGAGGGATCAGCAGCGATATGTGCCGGCCGATGGCTTCTTCAGCCGTGTAGCCAAAGTGGCGCTCGGCACCGGCATTCCAGCTGGTTATGATGCCGCCAAGCGTCTTGCTGATAATCGCGTCGTCGGATGTCTCGACGATTGCCGCCAGCAATGCCTGCGCAGCCTGGGCTTTTTCTTCTGCCGAACTTTCCTGGGTTCCTATTGAAAGTACCATTTCGCTGACCCCCTCTAGCAGACTTTTACCTCATTAGAACATTTGCCGCAATCGTGATCATTCCAAACAGAACCACAATATAGCAGGAATCTCCCATCCTCGACGGTACGAAATCGGGGTCTATGTGCTGTGCCAAACACCGTACCCTCAGAGTGTTCAAATTTTTGTGATCTTGATACGGATACCCGTGATCCTCAACCGGACCTTTGAGGGGTCGCGATTGCGATTCAGCTCCTCGAACAATGGAACAAATCTAAGCCGGTTCTTGCCGATCATGCGCTCGATATTGGCCGGAAGAACGATCGGAAATTCGTCTCGTTCGTCTAGCGAGGTTGTCGACACGCGCTCGCCTTCGAAAAAGACCGGAACGCCGGGAATCGGCTTGACAACGCGCTCGAACAATTCGGGAAATGTCGCCTTGAGGGCAAAAATGTGTTTTATCATTTTCCGGTGTAACCAATATTGTCTCTTATTCTCGAAAAGAACAACGTGAGTTACCTAACATAAGCGAACGAATTCGATGCATTTTGCCAGCCGTTGGACTAGATGTTAATGTTCTTCTGGTTCTGGCCTGCTCCCAACTATATTCGCAGCCGTAACTGGACCTGCAAAAATATGCTTAAGACACTGACGATCGCCCTCGTTTTGCTGTTTATCAGCTTACCGACATCAGCGCAAAAAGATCAGCCCGAGCCGGACTATGCCCTCGCCTTTTCAAGCTTTGCTCCGCTCAACACCGAGGTCTTTATCGCCGACGCCGATGGCCGTAACGCCCGCGTTCTGGCGTCGAACGCAGGCCTTGATTACGACGCTTCGTTTTCGCCCGATGGCAAATGGGTCATCTTCACCTCGACCAGAAACGGATCAGCCGACCTTTACCGGATGCACACCGACGGTACACAGCTCGAGCGTCTGACCGATGACCCGGCATTTGACGACCAAGCGGCCATCTCGCGTGACGGAACATTTGTGGCTTTTGTTTCTAGCCGCAGCGGCAATGCCGACATCTGGGTAATGGACCTCGCGACCCGAACGCCGCTCCGAAACCTAACGAAAAATAGTCCCGCGGGAGATTTTCGTCCCTCATGGTCGCCGGACGGAAAATGGATAGCGTTCTCGTCGGACCGCGATTCGGCCAAACCAAAAGGCAACGGTGGATTTGAGATCGCACACTCGACCGAGATCTACGTTGTTCATCCCAACGGCTCGGGCTTGCGGCGTGTCACGAACGCCCGGGAGTTTGCGGGCAGCCCGACTTGGTCCCCGGACGGCAAACGCCTCGTCTTTTATCAAACGACGATCGCCGAACTGAACAAAACCGCCGGTGCCCGCCGTATACCAGGCTTAGGGCAGATCGCCGAGATCGATCTCGACTCAAACGAGACGAAGATCATCACGTCCGGCGAGAACGAAAAATGGTCACCCCGTTTTGTTGCGGCCGAGCGTATCGGCTACGTCAGCCACGGTCCGGACGGCGGCGTAGAATTTTCCGATGGCGCGAAAGGCTCGCGCGGCGAATTCAATAGTCCGGACTGGTCACCCGACGGGCGCCGTATGTTGTTCCATCGCGATGTCGGTAACGGCTGGCCCCCGTTTCAAAAATGGCGTAGCCGCGACGATCATTTTAAACTTGTCCGCACCGGAGTTTTCCCGTCGTTCTCGCCCTCGGGCGACAACTTTGTCTCCAACGACGAAACCGCCGGCATTCTTCACAACAGCATTATTCGCATGAACGCTGATGGATCGAACAGCACGGTCTTGTTCACCGATGCCGTCAAAAGCTCGCTTGCTCCGGTCTGGTCGCCGAAAGGAGGCAAGATCGCATTCGCCATCGGACGTTTTTTTCAGACGATCGGAGGGTCTGCGATCGCCGACATCGCGACGATCAATGCCGACGGCTCGGGCCTTAAAATTCTTACGAAACGCGATGGCAATTTCGGTTTCCCCAGCTGGTCGCCGGACGAAAAGCATCTGGTCTTTCGCGGTGCAAGCAAAGAAAAGGGCGGCCTATTCATCGTCGACATCGAAACTGGTGACATCCGCGTTCTGACCTCGGAAAATCACGACAATTTTCCCGCTTGGTCGCCAAACGGCGACGTGATCTCATTCACCGGATATCGCGGCGGCGATTTTGAGATCTACACAATTCGGCCCGACGGTACGGACCTGAAGCGGCTCACTACTTCACCGGGGAACGATGCGCACAATTCGTGGTCGCCCGATGGAAAATGGATCGCCTTCGCCACCGGCCGCGGCGGCTTCAAGGACGAATCCGCTCTTCACCCGTACAACCCGCAGCCCTACGGCGAGATCTGCGTAGTGCGTTCCGACGGTTCCGACGTCCGCGTCCTGACCGACAATCAATTTGAGGAGGCAACTCCTTCGTGGATACCAAAACCTCGCTCGAAGTAGTTACCTCTTAATTGTCCGACACAAAATCGATATCCGAAACGTCGTCCATGACTTCGATCGCCCGCGTTCCTTGGCTGTAAATAAAATGTTTTCCCGAAACCCTGATGACATAAGCTGATCCGACCGTGATATTCGCCAGCCGATAGTAGCCAAATGGATTGGTGACTGCTCCCATTGAGTGGCCGGTCATATCGCTGATTGACATCATCGCCCGTCCGATCCCTCTGCCGCGAACGTCAACTACTCTGCCGCTGATCGTAGCCACCGTAGCCATGACCGCCGCGGACGCTTTCGGCGTCGCCGCAAATCTGCGAAACGTCGGGAATGAGAATGTTACGACAGCCAGCAAAACGACCGTCATCGTAAAGATCGAACGCGCCGACACGCACGAACTCGCCGTTGGGAATTTGTTTTTCATGTGGAAGAGAGAACTCCTGAGGTGTGAAGAGAAGCATTGCCCTCAAAAAAGGCTGGATTACCCCGAAATGTTTTTTGCAATAAGCGTGCCGCGGCCCCCGAACGGACTTGTATCAATAGATCAGGCCCAAATACCAGTTCGGTCCCGAAAGCCGCGTCCCAATGTGCCTACGATCGACGCGCTTCTCCGCAACATCATCGGTTTTTTGACATTCAACCGCTCACGACGGTGTTCTTGACCGGGTTTGGCCTGGGTGGATGCTTGCTCGTTTACGTCGATAACTCCCAAAAGAAATTCCTTGACAAGTGTTCCTTTCCTGGCACATTGTTGCATATAAGATGCTCGCGACTTCTTTTGTTGCGCGCCTCTGAGGCCGGATATGAAGGCAGAGGTAAAAACTGAGCGACACAAAAACCACTATGCATTGTGGATTCCAGTTCGAGCGCGGTCGTCTACTAAGCAGATCGATTCGTTTGCCAAGAAAAGATCCTTGTCCTACAAAATTAGCGAAAACCGTGGAACACGTCCCACTCGATTACTGTCGGAATATGCCACGATATTCGCACAAAACTCGCGTAAGCCATTTATTATCAAAGACTTATCGTCAGATTTCGGCAGACACCTTCAGAACGAGTAATTGGTCTGGATAGTGAGCGGCGGATTCGAATCGGATCCGATCACAAGAAAGCAGCTGAAACCGTGGAACACGAAAAAAGAATGCGTGCAAAGTGTGGCACGTTCCACAATCTGTGAAACATCCTTAAAATCCTCAAAAAGTTTTGTGCATCCCTAGAGCGAGCTCTCCTTTATCAATCCTCCCTTCATCAAACCGCTCGCGCAGCCTCAAAGAAATGCGGCGGGGCAGCGAACTCGGTATATAATCTCGCTACCGAATGCTAAAAGTCCCGGCGATCGTTGTTCTGATTTTCTGTGCGCTTTCAGTCGCTGCGCAGTCGGCGCGGGTCGACTACTATTCCGAGAGCAACTCGCGTTACGACGACAAGCGGCCCCTGATCGAAAAGGACGCGTCAAGGCCGGCAGACGACGAGGTTGTCCGTGTCGACACCGACCTGGTCACGATCCCTGTCCGCATTATAAGCAAGGACGGGCGGCCGGTGCCGGATGTGAAAAAGAGCGAGTTCAAGATATTCGAGAACGGCGTCGAGCAGACGATCGACTATTTTTCGAACGAAGAGCAGCCCT
>JBDTZW010000132.1:0-4267 GCA_040004905.1 Acidobacteriota bacterium | reverse complement strand
AAATTCACCGGCTACCAAAAAGATGATGATTCCAAAACAGTTCTATTCCGTGCAATGCGGTGATCAGGACAATTTGTTGAGAACGATTATTAACGAAGAATATGTTAGAACTACGTCCAACTGAAAAAGAACTAATCGGAAAGTGGATTAAGGTGAATGACAAAATCGTCGCCGATCCCGTACAAGAAAGAATTGAGTGGTTGATTAATAATCGACTTCAAAAAGTAGGTACCGATGAATCAGGATGGGACACTCTCTTTCAAGACGAGGCTGATGGACGTTTTTGGGAGCGAATCTATCCTGACGGTTATATGCACGGAGGCGGCCCACCAGCGTTGATATACCTAAGTGAGCAAGAAGCCACGCGAAAATACTCTAAACTGTTTAAGTCATTCGCGGATTGAACCATTTTACGAACGGAATCTCATCGCGTCAAAGGACACGCAAAACACTCACGATTCAACGGTGAGTGAGTTGTGTTTAGGTTGCCGATAAAAAGCGAGAATCTAGTCGTTAGGCCTTCTACGAGGGCTAAAAGGCAGTCTGTCAAAAAGGTCACCGATCAGGAGACTACGGTCTTTGTTTACTCTTCGGGCAAGCTGATCGCGGAATACTCAACGCAGGTTTCGTCGCAGCCTCACACCAACTACACGACCACCGATCATCTCGGCAGCCCGCGGATCATCACCGACGAACTCGGCCAGGTGACAGCACGCCGCGACTTCATGCCCTTTGGCGAAGACATCTTCGTAAACGTCGGCAACCGAACCACCGCCCTAAAATACGGCACCAATACCGACAACCTCCGCCAAAAATTCACCGGCTACCAAAAAGACACCGAAAGGCACTTCACAGATGAAGCGTGGGTTGGCCTGAAATCGGTTATTGAGCCTCGAAATTAAGCCCTAATAGATCCTCATTGATCGTGACGACCCTTGGAGCAAACGTGTACTGTTTGGCTTTCACTTGTACTACGTAGGCCTTACCGGACTCGATCTCGTCGAATCGAAAGTAGCCAAACGAACTTGTCATGGCAGTTCGAGCATGTCCCGTCGCGTCCGTCATGGTGACGGTTGCTCCCCGGATGCCTGTTGCACCTGCGGAGACTCTGCCAACAACTGATGCGAGGGCCGCAGTTGGGCTTAGGGGTGTTACCGGTAATCCTGCAACTTTTAGTGTATAGGTGCTGCCGAGCGCGGTCGGGAAACCGTTGGCGGGAGATTTTAATTCCACGACCACTATCACGATCGTTCCCGCCGCAGGCACGTTCACCGAGAAGACACCCGGAAATCCGGGAAATACCACCGCCGAAAAACCTGCATCGCCCAGATAGTTGGTGCCGACACTTGCGGGAGTAAAACTACCCGTGTATGCCGCGATCTCGATGGCACCGGTTGCCGACTTGTCGTTGGTGAGCGTGATCGTCGCACAAACAGGGGCTGCGGTGATATTGGTCAGTGTATACGAGTCGAACCTTGGGGTCGTCGATGTGAGCGTTCCCGGAAATGCGGTCGGAGCGGCACATGTGCTCGCCGGATCGTCCGGAAATACTAGGTTGGTTTGCGTGCCCGTGGCGGACGTTGGAAAGTTCTGATCCGTCGCTGGAGTATTAGTATCCAGAACGGTTGTGATCGTCTTACGACCGGTTTCTACCGTAAAATTAAGGATCTGCGAAGCATTCCATCCGCCGGAATAATTCACCGTTAACTGAAAGTTTGCAACGACATCGACAGCGGAACCGGGTGTCAGCCGAAAACTAAGCGGAGTTGTGTTTGTAGCGGTGCCTGAGGTTGCAGCCATGTCCGAATAATTTGACGAGCCATTCAATATAACGACACCGGGTGTTGTTGTGGACAAAGAAGCGGTAACTGCCGTAGCTCCAACCAGACCCGGGTTATTTAAGACCACGTTCAAATCACCTTTCTCCGCTCTTTCGATCAGCCCGTTACTGTTACAACAGGTTTCCGTTGCGGTTACTGAACCAAGCTCGATAAACGCCTTGCCGGTCACACCCAACGATTGCAGAGCAGGATAGGGCATGACGATGCCGAACCCAGCGTCACGGTCCGTTCCGGCCGTTTCAATATCGAGAGACGTCGTCGTCAGCGCGGTCTTTATCTGAGCCGGCGTGAATAACGGATCTGCCGATTTGAGTAAAGCCGCGATCGCTGCGGCATGCGGTGCGGCGGCCGATGTGCCGAAGAACGGTGTTTGGAATCCGCCCGACCCGGTAACTGAAACTCCGTCGGCCGCGGTTATGACCGGTTGTTGAAGGACCTGTCCTCCCGTGGAGGAAAAGTCACCTGGAGTGATCGCCGTCCCGTTGCCTTGAAAGAAGATCCTTCGCGGCCCGTCTGAACTAAAGGTTTCGACCGAATTTGCTGTGCTGAATGCGCTTGGATAGGGACCGAAATTCACCGGCGGCGGAAAGTTGAAAGATGCAAAAGCCGGCGTCGCCGCCACGCCGTATCCGCCGGAAGCCGCAGCGTGCCCATGCGTTTCTCCCTGCGTATTGAAGGTCATGCGGCCGCCGTTTAGATCAAGATGCAGAAAGCGATTGGCCGCTCCGGTCTTTTGTCGAATAACGACCCTCCGGCCGGTGGTGTTATTGGTAGTGACTTGTTCGTACGGATCCTGTGTGCCGGTTTGAACGTTGGTTGACGAGACGCTTACCGCGGTACCAGCGTTGTTCAAAATAAACAGATCGTAATCGTTAGTCGAAGCTCCGAGAGGATCAGACCAGGACAGATTGATGGGAACGCCTGTTCCACCGCCGAGGGTGATTATGTTGACTTGAGCAACAGCAGCGGACGGATCGAAATCGTTAACCAGACCGCCGCCGGGAACGATGGCCAAGGTGCCGCCGCTTACAAAATCTCCTTCCCAGGTCGTGGACGTATTGTCGTTCTTGTTCCCGGAGTTTGCCGCGGACGAAAAATAGAGGGCTCCACCGGCGACAACGTCATTGACGGCTTGGGTTACAACGCCGCCGTTCGTGTTGGTCACTCCGGACTGACCGTCCTGAAATGATGATTCGACGAAATATCCTACGTCATCCACAATAATGTCGCAGCCCGCCGTCCGCAGGTCTCGAATATTTTGGGCAAATTGCGTAATGGTCGGATCGGCCGTGGCGAAAAAAAGCTGCGCTCCTGGTGCCAGGTCATGAACGATCTCGAGCATCGCAGTCCCTTCGTCGCCCGAACCGGTTTGTCCCGGAAGAACGGTGACCGTCCCGAGGTCCCCCAGCGCTTGCGATGTCGCAAGACTCGTAACGCCGTCTGAGAGAACTCCGATCTTGATTCCCGTGCCATCCACATTGAACGTGCCCCGTGCGGTCGAGACACGGTGGGTAGTGTCTCCTTCAGATGCGGTGCTGCCTGTGCTCAGCGTGCCGTTAGGCAGGGGTTTGACGCTCGAAAATGAATCCGAAAAAAGTTGCTCGAACGCTGATCCGCGTGACGGGAAAAGAATATTTTCGTCTGATTTAGGCGAGCGCAGCCCGGGACGCTGCATCTGTTGGGAAAGTCTGTATTGCTGCTTTGGCTGAATAAACCGGACTTGCGGAAGGGCCGCGATCATTTCCAGTTGGGTGATCGGCAGACGGGCCCGGATGCTTTGATATGTCTCTGAAACCACGAGTATCTCCCCGCCATTTTGTTTGATCGCGGTGAGCACTTCGTTGTCGACGACCGTCGTAATATCGACAACGACACGGCCGTCGTTTTCGAGATTTACATCTACTTCCAGGGTTTGAACGCCGGCTGCGATCTGTTTGCCCAGATACATCTTGGTCGCATAGATGAGCTGCGAATCTATCTTTTGCTGTGCCGGTGTACGCGATTCCTTTTCATCATCCAGTGCGCTGATCTGTTGGGCAACATTAGGACCGACCGCATCTGCATAGATCGGTTTCGCCGGAGATTTTAAGTTGCCTTGATCCTGACTCGAAATTGTAGAGACCGGATCCGTCGTCACCTTGCTCCGTTCACTCTTGATCGAGCGGCCTTTCTTCTGGGCAGGCGCGCCGACAGCCAACGTCAAGGTGATGATCGAATAGATCAGCAGCATCGCAATCGTACGATTGCCGAACGCAGCCGATCCGGAAAAACGCTTTAAGGTTGGTATATCTCTGGGGGAAAAGTGGTTAAGGGACTTCATTTAACGTCAGCTCCTGTGGGGGGTAGTGATGCAAGGTGAGGATGGGGTCCGAAGTCGACTCGGCGGTCCCAATTGTGCGAAAAGAAAATATGCTATAACAGCGGGA
>JBDTZW010000377.1:0-4282 GCA_040004905.1 Acidobacteriota bacterium | reverse complement strand
CATACAACAAAGCAAAGGCTCAATCGAGGCAGTACGCCCCGAAAGTCGCTCAGGCATTGAAAAACAGCAATATCGACGAAGCCATCAACATCAGTGATCGTCACAAGGATTCGCACCTTGCAATGGTCGTCTCGTCCGGCCTCAAGGAATTTGCCGCTCACCAGGGCAACTCGGACATTTCGGCTGACGAAATGGAAGCTTCGAAACGTGCTCTTGAGCGAGCAATTGCCGTCAAGACCGCCGAATTGAAACGCGGCCTAGCCGGTTTGGCTACTGTCGGTTCGACCGCTCCGTTCGTCGGACTGTTCGGTACCGTCGTTGGTATTATCGGTGCGTTCCAGGCACTGAAGAATAACGAGAATGCCGGTATCGGCGCCGTCGGTGGTGCTATCGCTGAGGCCTTGGTTGCTACGGCATTCGGTATTCTCGTGGCCGTGCCCGCGGTTTGGCTCTTCAACTATTTCACCAACAAGGTGACGAGCTTTAGCGTCGAGATGGAAAACTCGGCTTCGGAACTCGTGGACTACTTCATCAAACAGCGTTCCAAGCAGCTCAAAGGATAGCGATCGACCTTTGTCGGTTTTAAGGGAGATAGATAGCTATGTCAATGGAAATAGGCGGTAGCAGCGAATATAACTCGGAAATTAACGTTACTCCGATGGTGGATGTGATGTTGGTGCTTTTGATCATCTTCATGATCGTCACGCCGCTCCTCCAACAGGGTGTATCCGTTAATCTTCCGCGCGACATGATAAGCCCTGACGAGGATGGCGATATCGCAAAGGATACGTCGGTCGTTATAGCAATTCCGGATAATAACAATTTTTATATCGGTAAGGAACAATACCCCCTCGATGCTCTTGGCGACAAGATCAAGAAGATGATGGAAGGTAAGACCCCCGATAAGCGAATTGTTTATATCAAGAGCGGTGTTGATGTTGACTATGGCCGCGTCGTTGAAGCGATCAAGACGATCCGGAAGCAGGACATCGATAAGATAGGCCTCGTCGCGGATCAGAAGAAGGGCGTCGATAAATCGAAATAGAATAGCCCCGCTGCTGTTGGCGGCGGAAGCGTTACAGGAGTTGTTGTATGTCAATGTCAAATCCGGGCGGCGACGTGGGGGCGGTCCCACGGATCAACGTTACGCCGCTTATCGACGTGCTTTTAGTGCTGTTGATCATCTTCATGGTCATTACGCCCCTGAAACCGCATCGTTTTGAGGCTAAGGTGCCTGCGGAGCCGAAAGACCAGCCGCAGGTCGATGTTAAGCCTAACCCGCTTACGCTTGTCGTCGCTATCGACAAGAATACCAAGAAGGTCACGCTCAATAATCAGGACGCCGGTGATGTTTCGGATGCCAGTGCTCTGACATCCAAGCTCGATGAGATCTTTAAGGCTCGGGAACAGAACGGTGTGTTTCGGGAAGGCACTAACGAGATCGAGAAGACCATCTTTATCAAGTCGTCTCCTACTGTTAAGTATGGCGAGGTAGTCAGGGTCATTGATGCGGCGAAATCCGCTGGGGCCAGTCCGATAGGTTTGCAGGTCGATTCTTTAGAGAATTAATATTGCGCCCATGGAAATGACGGGCGGGCTAGAAATAGCTTGTGTGCTTCTTTCCGGCGATAGAATGGAGTCAAATGATGAGATCGTCTCGTTTCGGGATAATTGTCTTAATAGCTGTAACTGTTTTACTGGGATCAAGCTGCGGGTTCTATAGTCAGATCATGGCCAGAAAAGACCTGGTCGATGGTTCCAAGGCCTACAAGGACAGAAAATTCCCAGAGGCGGAACGCCTTTTCCGCTCAGCCGCGTCGCGAGATCCGGAGGGAAACACCTTAGAGGGCCGAACGGCTCAGTTGTCACTCGCTCGGACCCTTCACTCGATGTATATCGGTGACCGACTGCATAAGGAGCTTGCGCAGCAGGCTCTCGCGGAATACAAGAAGAGCTTGCCGCAGTCGTTAAAGGACCTTGCGGACACGAAGGCTGCCTATGACAAGTCTCCAAATTCGACATCGGAGCAGGCCCGATACCTCGGTTCCTTAAATGCAGTTGACAGCAGCACCAGCGCAATTGCCAGCTTGAACGAGAATCTCGAACAGCCGGACGCAGCAAAGGAATGGCTTACCTCCGTGGCAGGCGATGCTAAGTATCCCGAAACGGCACGAGCTCGTTCCTTGAGTTCCTTGTCAGGTAAACTTAATACTTGCGCCAACGATATTACTGATACCGAGCAGACGAAGAAAACGGTCAAGAAGGACGGCAAGGATACTTTTCAATTCGTAAAGCCGCAAAAGCCCGAGGATTTTACAAAGCTTAAAGAGTGTGTCGATCAGGGGGTGAAGCTCATCGATCAGGCCGCCGCCCTCGAACCGGACTTGGTAAAGAATGCGACTAAACTCGACTTAAAAGCAGCCAGCGACGTTCAGTTGGCGCTTTATAGCGAAATATTGAAGTCGTTCGAGTCGGTTCGCTCGTATCGGGCCAGCCTTCTGATCCAGGCAATGCGGGCCGCCGAGATGGACGGCAAGACAGCGGACGCCGACAAGCTCAAGACGGATTCAGAAGCCGCGAAGAACGCCTTTAAGGAGCTCAGTGACGTCGTTCGCAAGATTCAGACCGAGATCGACGATCGAACGGCAGCGAAGGCAGAGGCCGAGAAGGGAGCCGCCGCTAACGCCAACAAGAAGTAATCAGTGTTTTGAAAAAGAAGCGGTGATGCGTGAATTTTATATTCCGCATCACCTTTTCTTTTCTAAAACGAGGGCGGTCTTGGCGGCAACTATTTTCTCGCCCCGCCTTTCCCAAAGAATGTAAAATAAGAAATAGGAATAGGTTCGAATGATCCGGATCGAGGACGTAATAGAAAAGGTCGAGGCAAACAGGCCGAAGGCAGACATTGATCTGATACGGCGTGCCTACCTATTCTCTGCGCTCCATCATCGTGGCCAGACGCGGGCCTCGGGCGAGCCATACCTAGTTCACCCGCTCGAGGTCGCCGACATACTGGCCGACATGCGGCTAGATGAGGTTAGCGTCTCTACCGGACTTCTCCACGATGTCGTCGAAGACACGCTGGTCGATCTCGATACGATCAATTCCTATTTTGGACCCGAGATAACCCGTCTCGTCGATGGCCTCACGAAGATCGCCCACATCAGCAATCTCTCTAAGGAAAGGCAGCAGGCGGAAAACGTTCGCAAGATGGTCCTTGCCATGATCACCGACGTTCGCGTCGTGTTGATCAAGCTCGCCGACCGCCTGCACAACATGCGGACGATGCAGTATCTCAAACCCGAAAAACGGGCCCGCATATCGCAGGAAACGCTCGACATCTATGCCCCGATCGCCCACCGCCTCGGTATGGGTAAACTTCGCGGCGAGCTTGAGGACCTTTCGTTTCAGAACTTACATCCCGAGGAATACAAACGCTTGTCCAAGGAGGTCGATGCCCGCCGTCCCGAACTCGAGGCGATCCTCGAAAAGATCAAATCATCGATCTCGGAAAACCTCACAAAAAACGAGGTCCCATTCGTCGAGATCCAAGGGCGGGTTAAGCGTCTCTACTCGCTGTGGCGCAAACTAAAGAAGCGCAAGCTGATGATCGAACAAGTTTATGATCTGATAGCCGCTCGCATAATCACCGCCAACGACCGCAAGAATTGTTACCTCGCATTGAGCGTTATCCACGACATGTGGACGCCGGTGCCTGATCGCTTTCGCGATTGGATCGCCATTCCGCGCGACAATTTGTATCAGTCCCTGCATACGTCGGTGATCGGCGACGGCGGACAGCCGTTCGAGGTGCAGATCCGTACCGAGGACATGCACCGGATCGCTGAAGAAGGTGTGGCCGCTCACTGGAAATACAAGGAGAGCAAGCTAGGCGTCCGCGATGACGACGAGAGCCTGGACGAATTGCGCAAGACGGTCGAGAAACTCCTTCTGCCTCTGGTTGAAACGACCGAGCAGAATGTAGATTCGGAAGATTTTATCGAATCGTTAAAGCTCGACCTTTTTCCAAAAGACGTATACGCCTTTACCCCGATGGGCAAGGTGATTCAATTGCCGCGGGGCTCGACACCGCTTGATTTCGCGTATGCGATCCATTCCGAAGTAGGCGACACCTGCACCGGGTCTAAGATCAATGGCCGTATAGTACCGATCAAGACCGAGATCCAAAACGGCGATGTTGTCGAGATCTTGACCACCGCTAACTCAAAACCTTCTCGCGACTGGCTGAACTACGTGGTCACAGCCAAGGCCAAAAATCGGA
>JBDTZW010000381.1:0-14539 GCA_040004905.1 Acidobacteriota bacterium | reverse complement strand
GCGTGGTCTCAAAAACCTTGGGACTCGGGGATGCGACCGGCACATTCAACTTCGGAAACGTTCTACAGTACTCTAATAATCAGGTAACCCGCTTTCGACAAAATTTCGGCACCGGCCAAGACGTTACCAATACCTATTACGGATTTTTCATTAACGATGAGGTCAAGGCACTTTCGAATCTCACTGTTAGCTACGGACTACGCTACGAGAAGGAAACGGCCGTCGACGACAATAATAATTTGGGCCCTCGTCTCGGCATAGCTTGGGATCCGTTTAAGAAAGGCAAGGGTGTGGTTCGTTTCGGAGCGGGGATCTTTTACAACCGCGTATTGCTCAGGACCGTTGGAGATTCGATCCAGAATACGGGCGGAAACCTAGTTTCATTCGACTCGAATACGATCGGCACGTCGGCTACGGACGACCGGCGTGTAAAAATACTCGCTGCGATCTCGAATCGCTTCCCGAATAGCTATGCGACCACGGACGATCTGAGTTCACTGGTCGTAGCGGCATGCGCTGTTCAAACCACAACATTTCCGTGCAATTCGAATACCGGTTTTGCTACGAACGTATCTAGCGCCGGCAATCCGCTTCGTTCCGTTGATTCGAATCTTCAGATCCCTGAAAGCTATCAATTTAACGTCGGTTTTGAACGCGAGATATTTAAGGGATGGGTGTTCGAAGCGAATTACACATGGAATCGAACGATTCGGCTCTGGCGCGACTTTAACCCGAATGTCCCGACTCTCCCCGCCGGGTTCAGCGACTGGACATCATATCTTGTCGCGAATCCATTCATACTCAGCCCGACCCGGAAATACACCTTTTATCTCGGCAGTGCTAATGACGGCAGCGGCGTCACTACGACACAAAATGGAACTACTACGTGCGGAACAACGACTGCAAATTGTTTCGTCAATCTCAACACGTCGAACTCGTCCAGCACGGCGCCGGATGTTGCCGTGAACGGACAAAACGGAAACGCGACCGGAGCACCTATCGGGATCGCCTTGGCGGCAATCGCTAAATTCCGGCCCGATCAAACGGTCGAGGAAACTTCGCGGATCGGGGCGCGGGGCCGTGCGTTCTATCAGGGCTTGATCCTTGAGATGCGAAGCCGATACAGAAAGCTAGGACACGGTTTCGGTGCGAATTTCCGTTTTGCATATACGCTTTCCAGCACTAAGGATGATGGACTAAATAACACGGCAAACGCTGAGATCAACGGCGACTTCGCCCGTGAATGGGCCAGAAGCCTACAGGACCGCAGACACCGGCTTGCCTTTACGGGTTCGTTCGATACTCCCGTATGGTTGGGTAAGCTAAAATTCTCTCCGCTCATTCGTTATGGCAGTTCGGCTCCGTTTAATCTTGGGGCCGGAGGGAGCGACCGCAATCTCGACGATCTGGGAACGGACAGGATCAATTTTTCGGGGGACATTAAAGACATCATTTATAGAGAACCCGGTTCTCCGATTCCTGACGCATTGATCGGCCAATTTTCCCTTCCGACAATTGGCGCCGCCGGCACCAACTTACCCAGAAATGCAGGAAGAGGACCGAGTTTCTACACGTTCGATCTTAATGTGACGCGTGAATGGAAAGTTTGGGAGCATATGCGGATCAGGCCGGTTCTTGAGTTGGATAACATTTTCAATGCAGCAGTATTTAGTTACGGAGCGGAGTTTATCGATTTTCAGGCTCTTCGGAACGACGGAACGCCGCCGACAGCGACCCAGACCGCGGCCAGGCAGAATTTTCTCGTTCCCACGAGAACGTACCGGCAGCGACAGATCCGACTTGGTCTGCGTTTCGATTTCTAAGGAGATGGTGCGATTTTGACGAAAGGCCGGATCTTTCGGCCTTTTTTTGTTTTTGCGAAAAAATCTAGTGACCGGCCACACGCGTTTATGATATTTTAGTAATGTTGAACACCCTTGTTCACACCCCGCCTAAAATATGGAACACGCAATGGAAAGGGCTGCCGCTCCCTTTACGGAGGTCTCTCTCGAATCCGTCCTCCTGGACGCCGACCTGTTTATAAAGTACAGTTCGCCCGAAAAGGCTTTTAATCTGCTGAAAGGCTCGCTGGAACGCAGCCCGCGATCGATCCCGCTTCGCGAAAAAATGCGGGATATCTGCGTTAAACAGAAGAATTTAGACGAGGCAGCCCGGCAGTGTCTGGCGCTGGTGAGCCTGTATATCGGCCGCGAGGATTTTGATTTTGCGTACGACCGCCTGCAGGAGGCAAAACTGCTCGATCCCCGGATCTCAGTGGCTCCTGGGCTTGAGGCCATCAGGCGTGCCCGCCGACCGGAATTTGCCGTAAACCGCGACCGCACGCCTCAAAAGGTCCGAACGGATGTGACCTTTGCCGGAAACCTTGGTTACGTGAGCATTTTCGACTGTGTCCAGGTCATCGAAAACGCCAAGATGACTGGGCTTTTGATCGTAAAATCCGATCTGCATCTGGCCAGCGTAGCTTTTAACGAAGGCAAGATCGTAGATGCCGAATGCAACGGTCACAACGGGGTGGCCGCATTTAGAGAGATCATTGAACTTATCGGCGGTACCTTCGAATTTTCCACAGCCGATCACGAATTCCCGGTCGTCATCGCCATTTCAAACAACACCAACTTCCTGCTCGAAGTCCTCACAGAACTCGATCACGAACGTGCCGAAAAAGACGGCCTCCGGGATATGGGCAGCGAGTTGATGTGATCATAGTTGAGAAATCAGAAATGAGATGTGGGAAATGCTATTTCTCGATCTTAATTAGCTAGGCCGAACGTTTCAATTTGCGGATTTCGACGGACCGGTGGCTGAAACGATCAGAGATATCAGTCAGATGACGTATCTCCTTTTATCACGATGCATATGGCGTAAACCTCATTTATCTCTCAGTTCTCATATCTTACTTCCCACCTATATATTGTATTTTTATTTGACTTTATGCCGCTTTAACCTCAAAATATAGTGCTGTACCCCTAACCACAAGCACTATATAAATGTTCAAGCTTCAGCGTTTAGAAATCACCGGCTTTAAATCCTTTGCCGACCACACAGAAATAGTTTTTACGGGCAACGGCATCACGGGTGTTGTCGGTCCGAACGGCTGCGGAAAGTCGAACGTATCCGACGCAATGTCGTGGGTGCTCGGCGAACAGCGGGCCAAGAGTTTGCGCGGCGGCGAGATGAAGGATGTCGTCTTTCAGGGCTCGCGAAATCGAAAGCCGGGCGGTATGGCCGAGGTCGTTCTGCATATGGTGCGCGACGAGGATTTTCAGGAGATCCCTGACGGTGAGCTTGAGGAGATCGATTCGACGCTGAGCGAGATCGACGAGCAGTCGGTCGATATGGCCGCGATCGAGGGCGAACCCGAAGAAGAACTCGAAGCGGTCGCCGAAACCAACGGTTTTCATCCGCCGGACGGCGAGATAGTTGAAGAGGCTGAAACCGCTTTGGCGGCCCAGGTAGGTTCGATCCAGACGGTCGAGACCAAGATCAGGACAAAACGTCACTGGCGTCCGCGTGCGTTTGCGTTGGATTTTGCCCCAGGCGAGGCCGTTTCGGTCACACGTCGGCTCTATCTTTCGGGCGAGAGCGAGTACGAATTGAACGGTAAGACCTGCCGGCTGCGGGACATTCAAGACCTTTTTGCCGGAACCGGACTGTCGGGGGCACATTACGCGATCATCGAACAGGGCCGTATCGGGCAGATCCTTTCGGCTAAGCCCGCCGACCGGCGAAACCTGATCGAGGAAGCCGCCGGTATTTCGAAATTTCGGACCCGTCAGCGGGCGGCGGAATCGCGGCTGGATACGGCAAAGTCGAACCTCGGCCGAGTTAGCGACATCGTTTCCGAGATCGAGAAACAGGCCAATTCGCTCCGCCGTCAAGCATCGAAAACGCGTCGCTACAAAATATTACAGGAAGAGTTTCGCGTGCTCCTACGTCAGCTTTTTGCCGCTGAAGGCCGTCATTTAACGCATCTCGTGGGCGAGCTCGAAACACAGCTTCGCGGGGCGGCCGAATTAGAGATCCGGCTTGCAGAAGAAGTTACTGCGAAGGAAGGCTCGGTCCGTGACGCAACGCAAATCGCACGCCTGGCTGAATCGACGCTAGCTGAAATTCGCGAAGCTCATTCGCAAAATGCTTTGATCCGCGATCGGGCGGAACGCGAACATCGCTATAAAGAAGAACAGGTGATGGGTCTCGACGGCCGAATTGAGGCCTTGCGGTACGAGCTTAAAACGATCAAGGAGCGGCTCGATCTGGTGCGCGAGGAACGGGCAAAGCTTGAAGGCGATGAGGAAAAGGAGCGTGCCGAAGCAAGCCAGGCGGAGCTTTCGCTTCGCGAGGCCGAGGACAAACAGAAGGGCAAGCTTGAACACCTCAACGAGATCGAGACAAGTCTTAACGCGGCGCGCGCCGAGCTGATGCAGCACATTTCAGCGTCGGAACGATTTGATGAGATCGCACGCCAGCTCGAACACAATCTAGAGAAACTTTCCGATCGTGCCGAAGGATTGAAACGCGAATCGATCAGGGCGGAAGAAACCCACCTTGACCACATCTCGCAGGCGGGCGCGATGACCGAGCAGCTCGGCCTCGACAAGGCGAAGCTGACCGACCTTCACGCTGAGAGACAGTCGCTGATGGACGAGACCGCGGCGGCCCGCCAAGCGGTTCGTCTGGCGGAAGAAAAGCTCAAACAGCTTGCTGGCGAATTCGCACAGAAAAAGAATCGGCTCGAAACGCTTCGTGAGCTTGAAGAAACAAAAGCGATCTATGTCCCGCAGGTGCAGAAGCTTTTCGCTCGACAGGACGATATCGGCGTGCGACTGTCAGGCGTTCTCGCGGACAGGCTCAACGTTTCTGAGTCAGCGGAAAAGGCCGTCGAAAATCTTTTTGGCCCGTACCTGCAAACCGTTCTCGTGGACAGCTCGGAAGATGCGTCGCGCGTCTCGGTGTGGCTGCACTCAAATGATATAGGCCGGGTTGGGATCCTCGTCGCTCCTGGCGAGGGTAGTGCTTTGGCGATCAATACCGGGGGTTCGACGATTGCCGATCATCTCGGCATCTCGGCGAGTTTCGCATCGGTCCTTCGCGCGATCTTTCCCCGTGAAATGAATGCTCGGCTCGTAGATAGTTTGGATGCTGCCACCGCAGAGGACGGCGAGATCGTCGTTTCGCGGGCGGGCGATCTGCTGTTAGGCGGCAAGCTACTGGTAAGCGGAAAGGCCGCACCGAACGAAAAAAATGCGTCGCTGCTTGCGTTCAAACGCGAGATGCAAACTCTCGGTGTGCTCGCCGATCAGCTTTCGGGCGATGTCGCCGTGTGCGAATCGAATTGCGATTCCACCCGCTCGCTCATGGCCTCGAAGGAAGAGTCGATGGTCGACCTGCAATCGGTGATCATCAAGGTCGAACGCGGCATACACGGGTTGGAGATTCAGCAGACAGCCGCTCGGCAAGAGATCGAGCGAGCCGAGCGACATAAGCGCGTCGTCGCGGCCGAGATCGATCTGGTTGCGGGCGAGATCGCTGAACTGACGCAGCTGCGGACGGATGCGATCGAAAATTCCGGCCAGGCACGGTCTGCGAAACAAACGATCGAGGATTCGCTCGAACGGATAGGCATCGAGCATGCCGCGGCTCGCACTGCGTTCGAAGAAGAGACCGCCGGCGTAAATGAGAAACGCACCTTTGCCGCTACATCCGACGAGCGTCGACGTTCAGTGCTCTCCGCTCTTCGCCGCGTCGAAAATGAAGAGAAGGAATTGGATGGGCGCATATCGTCGTTGACCACAGAGGTCGAAAGTTCCGAAGCGAAAGTCGAGGAGCTGCGGGCTTCGATCGCTGATATCGTAGGCTCGATCGCGTCGGCGTCGGAGGATCAGGAGCGTGAGGAGAGCGAGCTTGCGGAAGCGTTGCTTGTCCTCGAAAAGGCACGCGTTTCGGCTGACGGCATCAGCGAGGAATTGGCCCGTGCCAATCACGCCTCAGCCGACGCCCGCAACGAAAAGGCCGCGATCGAGATCGGCCAGGCCGAGACGGTTACACGGCTCCAGAACATCGAAGAAAAATGCCTGCAAGACCTGAATTTGGCGCTAGCCGAACTTGTCAGCCAGCAGCAGGCGGACGACGAGTTTGAACTCGAATCCGGCCGGGCGGAAGCAAATCATTTGCGCGAGCGGCTCGAGAATTTCGGAGCGATAAACATGCTAGCGCTCGAGGAGCTGGCCGAGGCGGAGGAGCGGCTGCTATTCTTGACGTCGCAGCGGCAGGATATAATCGACAGCATCGCCGCGACCGAGGAAGCCCTTCGCGAAATAAAGGAACGCTCGCGTGAGAGATTTCGTCGTGCGTTTGAGGCGATCAACGAGAATTTTACGCAGTTCTTCCAAGAGCTTTTCGGCGGCGGACGCGGCGAGATGACGCTGCTTGAGGCCGACGACATTCTCGAAGCCGGCATCGAGGTCGTTGCACAGCCGCCGGGCAAACGCCTGCAAAACATCCTGCTGCTTTCGGGCGGCGAAAAGGCAATGACCGCTATCTCACTGGTTCTCGCAATATTCAAATATCGGCCGTCACCATTCTGTCTTTTGGACGAGGTTGATGCTCCGCTTGACGATGCGAACGTTGGCCGGTTCGTCGACAAGATCGCAGAAATGTCTGAAAAGACTCAGTTTATCGTGATCACTCATAACAAGCGGACCATGGAAGCTGCGCGTGCTCTCTACGGAGTGACGATGCAGGAAGCCGGTGTTTCTAAGGTTGTCTCGGTTAAATTTGAATAGCTCGCTCAAGTCCAACGTCCTTCGTCAAATTGTCATCTTAAACATGCCCGACTATTATATTTTCAGGACCTTAAGATGATAAGAACACTCAAGATCTTTCCGGTTTCGGTTCTTATTCTGCTCGCCGCATTAACTGCGGCCGCGCAGACAAAGGGCCGAAAACCCCTCGTAAAGAAGCCCGTAGCTAATCCCATCGCGTCGGATCCCCAGCCGATTGCTAGCCCGACGCCGGCAACCTTGCCAGGCAAAAGAAATGAGCGACCTGACGCGGGCCAGGCCTCATCCTCGAATGGAAAATCGATAGCCGTAGTCTCGGATCCATCGTATTTCTACGTATTTGAGCAGCCGAAATTTACGATCACAAAGATCACGATCAAACACGACGATACTGGCAAGGGCGAACTGACGTTCAAGAAAGGCGAATTCGACGAACCGATCACCGAGCCGATCAAACTTTCACAGACGACCCTCGATAAGATCGCGGCTTCTATCGCAGCTCTCGACTTCTTGAATTCGAACGAAAATTACCAGTACGAAAAGGATTACTCGCATCTCGGGAACATCACATTTCGATTAAGAAAAGACGGCCGCGAACGCGAGATCCATTTTAATTACACAACCAACAAGGACGCGAAGGACCTCGCTGATGAATACCGAAGGATCAGCAACCAGATCATTTGGGTTTTCGACATGAATGTCGCCCGGGAAAATCAGCCGCTTGACGCCCCGAGGCAAATGGACGCTCTAGAATCTTACATGCAGCGAAACGAGATCGCGGACCCGACCCAACTACTAGAGTTTCTGCGATCCCTGAGTCAAGACGAGCGCATCCCCCTGATCGCTAGAAATCATGCTGGGAAAATCATCAAAAAGATTGAGAAGGATAAGAAGTAGTTTTGTAAATTCTCAAAAAATAGAATCGGAGAGCCTAATGAAAAAACTTTTGGTTGCCTGTGGACTATTCTCGGTGGTCTTTATTGCAGCGCAGGCCTCGCTCGCTCAGTCAAGACCCTATACCCCTGAAAAGGGTTCGCCCGAACGCAAAGCGATCCTCGATGCCGTGCGAAGGTTTCGCAAGGCACCTAATGAGGTTTACACACCTTACGGTTTTAACGTGATGCAAACCTGGGCAATGGTCGCTGCTCATGATCCGAACGACCCGGAAGTGGACACCGAAGCATTTGAATACGTGCTTCGAAAGACCGGCGGAAGCTGGAAGGTGGTAGACCAGGTTAGCAACGTTGAAGGAACCGATCCAAGCAAAGAGATCAAACGCATTAGGAGAAAATATCCCTCTCTACCTGCCGCGGTTCTCGATATGAAGGTTGAATAGCAAGCCTATCGAAGTCCGATCGTTCCATCGTCGGCTATCGTCGGCGAAGTTGTTGGGAAATCGGCTGCGGAGAGTGACTGGATCTTTGTGATCACGCCGCCGCTAGGATCCGGGATCGGGCCGCCGCGGCCTTCCTGCTTTGCGGGAATGATCTTGCCGACAATGAATTTTCCATCGAGTCCGATCGTGAAATGAAAAACTGCGGCTAGCGACTGGGGACCGTTCAGACTAAACATTCCGTAGGTACAGAAATTTCCCATCGAATAATCGATAAGGCGTCCTTTGTAGATTTCCAAAGCGCGGTTCACGTGCGGGCCGTGACCCAACACCAAATCGGCACCTGCGTCGATGACCGCGTGAGCGAAAGCGTAAACGTTCCCGCGTTTTTCGCCGACAAAGACCTCGGTCTGTTTAGGAACATGTTGTGCCGTCTCGCCCTCAGCTCCGCCGTGAAATGAGACCACGACAAGGTCGGCTTTCTTCTTTGCGGCGATCACGAGCTGTTTGGCGGTTTCGATATCGTTGAGGTTTGGAACGATATTATTGTGGGCGAATCCGACGAAAGCGATCTTTTTGCCTTTAACGCTGAGTATAGTTGTCGACAATGCCGCCCGGCCGGCACCGGCATATTTAATTCCCAGGCTGTCGAGGACTTTCCGCGTGCTGCTCCGGCCGTATTCGCCAAAATCGCCGGCGTGATTGTTAGCGACGCTCATCACGTCAAAACCGGCTTCCTTTAGATATTTGCCATACCGTGTCGGTACCCGAAAAGCAAAACACTTCGCGGGCTGCGACGTGTCGCCCGGCTTTGCCGCCGCAGCCGGTGGGCATTTTGTGCTCGTACCGCCTTCGAGCAGCGGTCCTTCAAGATTGCCAAAGGTGATATCCGCATCGGTAAGGACCGGTATCAGCGGTTTGAGAATTTCGCGGCCGTCTTGGGGCGGTAGGAAGCTGTTATTGATCGAAGTCGAGCCAAGCATTATATCGCCCACCGCCGCGATCGTAATGCTGTTTTCGTAGTTGGGTGTCGGAGTCGGCTTTATAGTGGCAGCGTGAGATGTTTCGTCGCTGCCAAGCATCTTGGGATCGCAGGCTACAAACGCGAGTGTGGCAAGAGCTACTGCGCCGATCCCAGCAAATTCACGGGCTAGAAAGTGGGCCATATTCGTTTTTATTTGTCGCAAGAAATGGATTTCTTTGCATCAAAAAGAACCGGAACTATTTTGACATTAGTTCCGGCTCAAAATCCATCTATTTTGATCAGGCTCCAGCAGGTTTCTCGGCGAGGTCTGAGCCTATCGTCAAAGCTTCACGGACGAGTTGTTTTTGTTCGAGTTCGTGGATCGCGTACGAACCCGTTGCCGGCGATGCGGACGGAGCGCGTCCAACGTATGATAGTTGTCTATCGTCACCAATGATCGCCTTAATACGGTCTTCGACAAATATCCAGCCGCCCATATTCTGTGCTTCTTCCTGCGTCCAGACGATCTCGGATGCGTTCGGATAAGAGGCGATAAGCTCGGTCAAACCTTTAGCCGGGAAGGGATAGAATTGTTCTAGACGCAAGATCGCAACCTCGGAGTTTTTCGTTTCTTCTCGTGACGCTTCGATATCATAGTAAACCTTACCGCTGCAGAGGACGATGCGTTTTACAGCCTCCCTGTCGGCGACATGAGCGTCATCGATAACCGGCAGAAATGCCCCAGATTCAAGCTCGGCCATCGTTGAACTCGCAGCTGGTAAACGCAGCAAGCTCTTTGGCGTCATGACGATCAGCGGGCGGACGATCTCTTGTTTAGCCTGGCGCCGCAGCAGATGGAAATACTGAGCTGGCGTTGTCGGATAGCAGACCTGCAAATTGTTCTCAGCGCAAAGCTGCAGATAACGTTCGAGACGAGCGGAGGAATGCTCGGGTCCCTGACCTTCATAGCCGTGCGGGAGAAGCATAACAAGGCGGCATTTTTGCTGCCACTTGTCTTCGGACGATGAAATGTACTGATCGACGATGACTTGGGCTCCATTCGAGAAGTCGCCGAATTGGGCCTCCCACAATACGAGGTCATTCTGACATGCTACGGAGTAGCCATATTCAAAGCCCAAAACTCCAGCTTCAGACAGCGAGCTGTCGAACACATAAAAACGTGCGTTGGGATTTGCGTCGCTCTTTAATTCGGTCAACGGTGACCACCGGTCGCCGGTCATCGTGTCGTACATCGACGCATGACGATGCGAGAACGTGCCGCGTCCGGAATCCTGTCCACTTAGTCGCACGGGCGAGCCTTCGAGAACTAGCGACCCTACCGCGAGAGCTTCAGCAAAGCCCCAATCCATCGGTACCTCGCCCGCACCCATTTTCGCACGGCGAGCGAGTTGCCCGACCATTTTGGGATTGATATGAAACCCATCGGGAACGATCGAGATCTTTTCAGTAACTCGGCGGAGCGTTTCGGCTCCCGATCCCGTTTCATTCAAGGCCGAACCATCTTCGTCTACGATGGGTGGGTTTAGCGCGGCTTTCTTGGGATGTTCGGACGCGATCCGTTTTGCCTTTTGAAGAATGCCTTCGTACTTCGCCACGGTCGCTTCGGTCATGCGATCGAGATCTTCCCGGGTGATCACGTTTTCACGTATCAACTGCTCGGCGTATAGATGACGCGTTCCGGGGTGCGCTTTTACGCGAGCGTACATTACGGGCTGCGTATAGCTGGGTTCGTCGCCCTCGTTATGCCCAAGCCGGCGGAAACCGACGAGATCGATCACGACGTCTTTCGAGAAACGGTCGCGATAAGCAATGGCGATCTGGATAACGCGAAAAGCGGCTTCCGGCGCGTCCCCGTTGACGTGAAAGATCGGCGTCTTGGTGATCTGGGCGGCGTCGGTCGAATAGATCGAGCTGCGACCGAGTTCAGGCGAGGTTGTGAATCCGATTTGATTGTTGATGACGATATGAATAGTGCCGCCCGTTCGATAGCCGGGTAGTTCGGCAAGCTGGAGCGTTTCCATCACGATGCCTTGGCCCGCGAAGGCCGCATCGCCGTGAAGCAACACGGGCATAATCGCTGCGTATGCCTCTTCTCGCGTTTTGTTCGAGCCGTTGCGAAGGTCGTCCTGTTTCCCCCGCGCCATGCCTTCGACGACTGGGTTAACGAATTCGAGGTGGCTCGGGTTTGACGACAACTGGATCGTTATTTCCTTGCCCGCTCTGGTAATACGCGTGCCGACCGCTCCCTGGTGATATTTGACATCGCCCTCATCAGCAGGAAAGCTGGGGTGCGATGAGCCTTCGAATATGGTAAAAATGCGCTCGGCCAGATCGCCCGTCGCCGAGTTGCCGATTATATTCGAAAGAACATTCAGTCGCCCGCGATGGGCCATACCGAGGTACATGATGTCTACACCGCGCGCCGACGCACCTTCCACCAATTGATCGAGCATCGGAATGACGGTCTCGCATCCTTCGAGGGAGAATCGTTTCTGGCCTAGATATTTCTTGTGAAGGAATTGCTCGAACTGCTCAGCCTCTATCAATTTTTGCAGCAGCTCTATTTTAAGCTCGGAGGAAAGCGGTGTGGTATCAACAAACTGTTCGCGCACCTGCTGTCTGATCCACTCGATCTCTTCCTTTTTCTGTATATGCCGGTATTCGATACCGACCTTTCCGCAGTAGGCTTTTTGCAGAATATCCAGAATGCGGCGAAGTGTCGCGGTCTTTTCGCCGTGGAGCCCGCCAGTAATGAACTCACGGTCGAGGTCCCAGATCGTCAAGCCAAAATTGGCCAGGTCTAATTCCACGGCATGATGCGGCGTCATGTTCAGGGGATCGATGTCAGCAAGCAGATGACCGCGATTTCGATATGCGTTGATCAATTGCAGAACGTTCGCTTGCTTTTCTGTCTGCTCCTGCAGACGGTCGCCGCCTAGAAGCGACGGGTTGAAATCCTGCGCCCATCGAAGCGGCGGGTAATGGATCTCGAGCGAATCAAAGACCTCCTCGTAAAAAGCGTACTGGCCGAGCATAAATTCGTGAATTCGCGCCAAAAACAGCCCGCTTTCGGCGCCTTGTATGACGCGATGATCATATGTGCTCGTAAGCGTCATCTTTTTGCTAATGCCGAGCTGTGATAAAGCGGCTGCGGTCATCGCCTGATACTCTGCTGGGAATTCGATCGCACCGGTAGCAATGATGACGCTTTGGCCTGACATCAGACGCGGATTAGAAGCGGCCGTTCCGATCGTTCCGGGATTGGTCAGCGAGATCGTCGTTCCCTGAAAATCCTCGATCGCAAGTTTCCCATCGCGAGCCTTTTTAACCTGTTCGTTATAGGCGTCAAAAAACTGGGTGAAATTCATCGCGTCGGCGCCTTTGATATTTGGAACCAGAAGGTTGCGTGAACCATCCTTTTTTTCTACGTCGATCGCGATGCCGAGATTGATGTGCTCATGCGTCAATCGAGATGGAGCCCCGTTCACTACACCAAAGCCGTAATTCATCTGCGGGTAGGCCTTCGCGGCTTTGACGATAGCCCAGGCAATGATGTGCGTGAAAGAAACCTTTCCTCGCCCACGTGTCTGCAAGTGCTCGTTGACCGTTCGGCGATTTTCTTCGAGAAGCTTTACCGGTATCTCGCGAAAGCTGGTAGCAGTCGGAACCGACAGGCTTTGTTCCATGTTCTCGACGATCTTTTTCGCTGGTCCGGTTATCGCCTTTGCTTGCGTGTCGGAGTTAACCGGCGTCTCTGATCTAACTGGTTTGTCGGTTATTGCGGATGCAGTAGGTTTTGAATTGATCGCCGCCTGACTATTTTCCGTCGTTGACGCTGGCTGGCCGTCCAGTAATTCGCCAAAATACTCGCGCCACGACTCGTCGACCCCCTTTGGATCAGCTCTAAATCGTGTTAAAAGCCCCTGAACGTAATTGGCGTTGGCGCCGAATTGCTCTGAAATATACGCCGAAAGATCCGTAATGTTTTCGCTCACTTTACTCCGGTGACCTCAAATAAGTAACTTCGAATACTCAATTTTAACGCAAAACGGGGGAATTTAATACGGCCGAGCGGTGGTCGATCACCAAGACTCAGGAGGGGGCTTCCGATGGCGATCTTGATTTCGATTGGGATCGCCGGTTTGAATGACATCCCAGTCGGCTGTCGGGCTTAGCGAGATCGTAGCTTTGATCTGCCGCCATCTCGGTCCCTGCGAAAATTCTTTCCCACTCGTCACTCATCTCGAAAATTCTCCGTACCCGTTTTTTCATCGCGGCAAGTTGCCGCGACGTGAGACAGTCTGCCATAGGTCGCGAGGAAAATGTTATAGGCATTTTCCCGGAATGACGCAACTTTCTCGCTATGACGCGCTTTTCTCGCTATGACGTAGCTTTCCAGGTTCGTTTCTTGGGATCTCTTTTTGGAGCGTGAAAAATGCAAACCGACACCGCCGGACGTTCACATGACGATCACCGGACCGTCACCTGATTCCGGTGCGATATCAGGCCGCTGTCCGTTATGTCCGGTAAGACCTGCCGAATACGAAACCTCGTCCGGTTACGAGCCTCGTTTTTGGGTTCGCCGAGTCAGACGCGGGCGTCTACGTCACTCGATCTTGGTTCCGACGGCGATCGCTGGATCACGACTTCGGCGTTGAGAATCTTGTAACCGCGATTTTCTTTAGGGAGTTTTGACTGTTGGGCGAGAGACGAGACGGCCAAGAGAAAAGGCACGCAAAGAAATATCGCGAAATTGCGGACCAGGCTCGGCATCGGATCTAAGTAGACGACGCCTGCGACTTTTCCGCGGACACCACTTCTTCCTCGGTCCCCGAGGCCGCCGCGAGGTCGTTCTTTATTGCGTCCAGGATGCCATTAATAAATTGGGTGGCTTCAAACGTAGAGAATCGCCGGGCAATCTCTAGAGCTTCGTTGATAACGACGGTATTTGGCGTTTCTTCGAAAAGGAATTCATAAACCGCAAGACGAAGGACGTTGCGATCGACAATGGCCATCCTCTCGATCCGCCAGTGTTCGGCGCGAGTGCGGATGCGATCGTCGATGAGTTCGACCTTCTCACGCGTGCCGACGACTAGTTTGTTGGCAAATTCGCGCGTTGCGTCATCGCAGTCGGGTTCGCCTAATTCGGCCCAATAGCCGGCGGAGAGGTCGGCGGTTTCGGGCTTTACGACGTCGGCGGCGAAGAGCATTTGCAAGGCCGATTCTCTTGCCTTGTGACGAACGCCGGATCCTTTGGTTGTTTTTTCAAGCGACATTCGGTGAAACTTTTTTTCCTGAGTTCCGCATCTGGCGGAACAATGCTGCGACCTCTATCGCTGAGAGCGCCGCCTCGAAGCCTTTGTTGCCGTCGTCATTGCCGCATCTTTCGCGGGCTTGGTCCAATGTATTTGTTGTAACGAC
>JBDTZW010000405.1:0-4285 GCA_040004905.1 Acidobacteriota bacterium | reverse complement strand
GCATGTCCCAGGCGGCGGTGGGGCAGCGTTCGGCACAGAGGCCGCAGTGGAGGCATACGTCCTCGTCTTTGGCCATGATGCGACCGGTTTGGGGAAGGGCGGCGGAGACATATAGGTCCTGGGTCAAATTGAGAGCCGGGACCTTCAGGTGTTCGCGGAGTTGCGGTTCTTCTTCGTTGGCTGTGAAGGTGATACAGCTCGTCGGGCAGATGTCCACGCAGGCGTCGCACTCGATGCACTTCGGAGCGTCAAAGACCGTCTGGGCATCGCAGTTGAGGCAGCGTTCCGCTTCTTTGTAACCGGCCAGCCGGTCAAAGCCCATTTCGACTTCCTGTTTGCGATTGACGAGCGTTTTTGTTTTTGGGGCCTGCGGCACCACGAGGCGGTCGTATTCGTCGATCTCGCTATCGAAAGCCCATTCGTGAATGCCCATCTTTTGCGAGATGAGGTTGACCATCGGGTGCAGCCGCATGGTGACATCTTCGCCTTTGCAGAGCTGATCGATCGACACTGCCGCTTGATGGCCATGGGCGACAGCGGTGATCACATTCTCGGGGCCGAAGGCCGCATCGCCGCCAAAGAAAACCTTGGGATGGGTCGATTGAAATGTGACTTTGTCGACGACCGGCATTTCCCATTTGTCGAACTCGACTCCGATGTCCCGCTCTATCCAGGGGAACGAATTTTCCTGGCCGATCGCAACAAGAACGTCGTCCGCAGGATAGAAGACTTCAGGTTCGCCGGTTGGTATGAGCGAGCGTTTCCCCGCATCATCATATTTAGCCTCGACCTTCTCGAACATCACGCCTTTCAGGCGACCGTCCTCGATGACGAAGGATTTGGGGACGTGGTTATCGATTATCGGAATGTCTTCGTGCTGGGCGTCTTCCTTTTCCCAGGGTGAAGCTTTCATCTCGGCGAAGGGCGAGCGGACGATGACCTTTACGTCCTCGCCGCCGACGCGTCGCGCCGTGCGGCAGCAGTCCATTGCGGTGTTACCGCCGCCGAGCACGATGACGGTTTTGCCGATCTTGCTTGTGTGTTCGAACGCTACGCTACCTAGCCAGTTAATGCCAATATGAATGTTTGCATCACCTTCTTCGCGTCCGGGAATATTCAATTCACGGCCGCGCGGTGCGCCCGTGCCAACAAAAACTGCATCGTAATCCTGGTCGAGCACACTCTTCAGGCTGTCAACGTAATGTTTGAAATGAGTGTGAATACCGAGATCGAGGATGTAATTAACCTCCTCGTCGAGGACGCGTTCGGGCAGGCGAAATGCCGGGATCTGGCTGAGCATAAAGCCGCCGCCCTTTAGCTGTTCATCGAAAAGATGGATCTCGTATCCGAGCGGCGCAAGATCTCGCGCCACCGTCAACGAGGCAGGTCCGGCTCCGATCAGTGCGACCTTTTTGCCGTTCGGCTTGAAGGGAGCCTGCGGCATCAGATGCTTAACGTCATCTTTGTTATCGGCCGCGACTCGCTTGAGGCGGCAGATCGCTACGGGTTCTTCATCAATACGGCCTCGCCGACAGGCTGGCTCGCATGGACGGTCGCAGGTTCGGCCGAGGATGCCCGGGAAAACATTGGAATCCCAATTGATCATGTACGCCTCGGTATATTTGCCCTCGGCGATCAGACGGATGTATTCAGGGACGGGGGTGTGGGCCGGGCAGGCGTATTGGCAGTCCACCACCTTGTGAAAATACTCTGGATCGTTAACGTCGGTTGGGTTCACTTAATTTACTTCCTCGGGGCGAACGAAAAAAATGTGAGCGAGTAACAACCTAATAATAAAGTAAGTCACGATACTTTTCTAGCCAATATGAAAAAACTTCCAATTTACGCTTGGAACGATTAAAATCATTGGCAGATGCTTGCGGTTCGGAAGCGTCCCCGTCTTTTACAAATTTGCTCTTCGCTAATAGCTCAATGGCTTTTTTCATAATGTCTTCGTTTGAAGCGGCCCTCGGTCTGCCCGAATACTTTGCGTATATATTTGTTTTCGTCTTGGGTGCAGCGATCGGGAGTTTTCTGAATGTGGTGATCCACCGCGTGCCGAACGAAAAATCGATCGTTTTTCCGAGCTCAGCCTGTCCGAAATGCGGCAATGCGATACAGGCGTACGACAACATTCCTATCTTGAGCTGGCTGATCCTGCGAGGTAAATGCAGGAATTGTAAAGAGCCTATCGCGGTGCGCTATCCGCTGGTCGAACTGCTCACGGCTGTCGTTTTTATCGTCGTTTATTGGAGGATCGGATTTACTCCGTATCTACCGGTTTCGCTTTCATTCGCGGCAGTCATGATCTCGCTCGTTTTTATCGATGCCGAGCACATGATATTGCCGAACGTGATCACGTATCCGCTTCTAGTTGCGGCGTTGCTCGTTCGGCTGCTTTTTCCGATCTTTGTTTCGAATGTCTATTTTACCGATCTCGCAAGATCGCCGCTGGCCGATTTGTGGGCTTATCCCGCGTGGGCCCTGTCGATGGCGGGAGCAGTGCTGGGAGCTTTGGCGGGAGGCGGTTCGTTGTGGCTGGTCGGCGAGATCTGGAAACGGCTTCGCGGTGTCGAGGCGATGGGTTTAGGCGATGTGAAGATGATGCTGGGCGTCGGGGCTCTGCTGGGTTGGACCTTGAGCTTCCTCGCGATATTTCTTGCGGCTTTTGTTGGAGCGATCGCGGGTGTCGCCCTGCTCGCGGGCAAACGCGACCGCAATTTGCAGGGACAGATCCCGTTTGGCGTATTTCTCGGCCCAGCGTCGTTGATCGCTCTTTTGTTCGGCGATCAGCTTATACAGTGGTATATCAGATCGTTTCTTGGATAGTACTCTAGCGGGCCTTCATCTCGACGCATTCCGACGAACAATAGAAAAGGCTTGAACCGATCTTTCGGGCACGTTCCTGCGGCACCCACGTGCCGCATCGTGAACATTTGACGAGCGGGCTCGGCTCATTGGTTTTAATCTGGCGATTTGTTTTACTAGTCCCCTGCACGCTGGCCTGTTTCACCATTCTGGACACGCGAATCACGGCCATTATGCCCTTGCGGTAGCGGATCAAGGTCAGGCCGCCAAGGAAAACGATCACGAAGACGATCAAAAACAGTTCCTTCATTTTGACGGGGCGGTTTTCGCTTGGGCGACCTTGGCTTCGAGGCCGGCGATAGTTTCGTTCGAGGGATCGGCGGCCTTGAGTTGCTCGAGATATCTCTCGGCATCCGCGACCTTGTTCTGGCGTACGAGCGATTGAATCATGAACTCGAGTGTCTTTGTGTGCTTCGGATCGGCTTTGAGCGATCTCTGAAATTCCTCGATGGCTTTGGCGTCATCGGGCGGATCGGCGAGAAAATAGGTCAACCCGAGATCGGTACGTATTTCGACATCATTTGGCCGAACCGCGAGTGCCTCGTCGTAGAATTTACGCGATGCAACCATCTCGGCTGGGATCTTCGAGAAGTAACCAATGTCAAAATGCGCGTTGCCGAGCGCGACCATCACATCCACATCGTCAGCCTTAAGTTTTGAGGCGCGATCGAGGATGCGGATCGATTCCTTTAGCAGCGAGTCGTCCCGCTTCATCGAGGCATATTGGTAGAGCGCGGTCCCCAGGTTTTTCTGGTAATCGAAATTTGTCGGATTTTTGTCAGCTTCGACAATCTTGGCGTGAAGCTCGTCGTCGCTGATCGACGCATCGTTATCGGGTTCGAGTTTGGCGGCAGAGGCTGAATTAAGATGATCGACCTCGGTTCGCAGAGAGTTAAGCTCGGATCGATTTAGCGCGTTCGCCGCGAAAAATCCGCCGGCAAAACTAGCCAGGATCGCGAGAAACGAGATCGCCAAATACTTTCGGTCCATTCAGGATGTGAGTTTAGCAAATCGAGGCAAAAAGAAAAGCATCGCCGATATACGACAATGCCCTGAGCTTTTATGCCGGCGGACCTACTTCTTTTTTTCATCCTCGGAAAGAGGTAGGTACGGCAGGTCCTCGGTCCTTCGTCGCGGCATCGGGTCGGTCGCACGGCGCCGCGGTATGGTCCCTGTTCCGTCGCGGCGATCGACGCTGCCGGCCGGCAAACTCTGGCCGTGGACGGCTTCGACGAGAATGCGGGTGATCTCCTGCGAAAGCGTGCGATGCTCGGACGCCGCCCGACGCCTTAGCGATTCCTTGAGTTCGTTCGGCACATACGCGCCGATAAAGACACCTTTACGGTTTGCCATATGAACAAGATGTTCTCCTTCGGTTTTGTTGAAAGGGTGGCCGAATTGAAAGGAAGCAGACCTG
>JBDTZW010000305.1:0-14612 GCA_040004905.1 Acidobacteriota bacterium | reverse complement strand
TCTGAGAAGATTCTGTGGAAAAAGAATGTTCATGCTCATGATCGCAGAAGTTTATTAAAAGAGGCTTCGGCTTGCAAGCTGCCCGCCCGCCAAGGATAGAGAGACACGAGATACAGTGGGGAAGATCGGGGGCGGCATAGCCGCCGGGCGGTTTAGGGACCCTATCGGAAAAGCGCAGCTTTTCCGCTCGGCGAGGCGGCGTAGCCGTCGGAGTTTAACGATGAAGTCGGAAAAGCACAGTTTTTTCCGGTCGGCGAGAGGCGAAGGCGGGATCGAAGATCTAATTTGTCGGGACTTCGTGCCACTGTAGTTCTTTAGAGACACTGTTCATGGCGTCGAGGATGGCGTGGAGGCCGGTATCGGCAGGTACATCGTAATGCGTTTCCCTTTGGTGTAAGACGTAGCGACTGAAATGCAATCGGAAGAATCGGTCGGGACACCCTTGTTGGAGTTTTCGGCGAAGAAGTGATTTGCAACCACACCCGCAAGCCGATCGAACTGTTCGGCAGTGAGGTTCACGCGACTAAGCCTTTCCTCCTTTAAGACGCCAGACCGTCGCTTATCCTCACTTCTTTCCGCGGTTCCGTCGCGTCGAAAAGTGAGGGAATAGCCGTAACCATTCCCAATTTGCTCAATGCCGCTCCGTTCACAAGTCATCTCCCGGATCGACGAAGCCGGCGAGTGCACGCCGAAAGTAACAAGACAGCTATAAGGATCGCACGGAGATCTTTTCTAATCCGTCAGTAGCTACTCGTGACACGTCGACTACGTTCGCTAGTCGAGGATGTCTTGCGGCATTGGCGACGCTATTGCGTAAAACAGAGCGTCGTAAGGGGTCGAATACGACTGATCGATCGACGCCACAAGATCGCTCGCAGGAATTTGGACGTCTTTGTCGCCCCACGGATTATTGATATAGGCCGTATCGCCTACGATCCCGACAATGACCACGCAATGAATTCCGTCCGCAGTGGCCGGCTGTTTGCCTCCGCGTAGGGGACCGTAGTTGAAGTTAGCCATGAAATGATTTAGCACCAGGGGTCCATTTTGGCTAAGCAGATTGTCGATATTGTTTTTGTTGAACCGCGTCGGCGGCTTTGCGATCAGTGTGAAACCCGCGCGCTGCAGACGCTTGTTGTAGAGTCCTTGAACGTGTGCCCCTGGAATGCATGAGTTCGTCGGGTCGGCACCGCCCGTGAGGTACGGAGTATCAAAGTCGCTGCCGGCGGTTCGCTGCCAATACGCCTGCACCATGGCGGCACAGACTACATAACAAATCGGGCTTTCGCCCTGAGTCAGTAATGGGACGTCATATTTCATGTCTATTGCTCCTGCGCCTCCGGCGAGATCCGCTCTCGTTCGCGAAGGTTTCATAACCCTGACGGAACTCGTCAGAAGATTTGCCATTGGGGTCACGACGTCATGTCGGCCAAGGTTCGGTGATGCTTTCGGAAATGCGAGCTTTTCCGCTCAGCGATAAATAATGAATGGCGAAATATTGTTTTTAAACTATCAATTTGGTGATCAAATCGGGCATTTATAGTTACAGGACAAAAGATAGGCGCTCGGAGAAGGCGGGTTAGTTGGGGCAGGCCGGCGGAATTCACCAAGCCTGCATCAGTTTTTGGTTAAAACTGGTGCAGGCCCGAACGGACTTGCGCGTCGGGCCGCGAGACTTAAAAATCCTTGCCTTTCGTGTTAAATTACGTTAAATTTCATCCATTCCAAGCGGTTATTTGTTGTAAATGGTGATCATTGCGGGTGGGCCCGTCCCACGCTTTTCTCGGGTCGCACGCGGCTTTGAACCATTCGGAAGTTGATCTACTTTTTTACCAGCTCCTACGAACCCCGGGTAGTGATCATAGATATTTGAGGACGCTTGGATAGGCTCTAGGTCGGATCAGCGTTGCCCAATTTTCCACAAACCAGACGGGAGAAGGTTCGTGAAAACCGGAGTTTCACAATGGCAGATGACAAGAAACTGATCGCACTGCTGATCGGGATAGATAAGTATTCCCAGACGGCCCTGGAAGACGGCAGCTATTACCCGAATCTGGGCGGCTGCGTTCGCGACATCGAGCTGGTCGAACAGATGCTGCGCTCACGGATCGGGCTCGGCGATGGGCAGATCCGAAAGTTCGTCTCGGTGAACAAGAAGGGAGCGAAACCAGACGCCGCAAGGATTCCCACCTATAAGAACCTCGCCGCGGCATTTAAGAGCGTGACCGACGACGCGACGGCCGGCGACCAGATCTACATACACTATTCAGGCCACGGCGGGCGATCGGAGACGATCTTTCCGGAGCTGAAGGGTGCTGGCGGACTCGACGAATCGATAGTTCCCTGCGACATAGGCGAAAACGGCCCGTGCTTTTTCCGCGATGTAGAGATCGCTCATTTTCTTAAGGCTATGTCCGACAAAGGCCTGATCGTCACGATGGTGCTCGATAGCTGTCACTCGGGCGGTGCGACACGCGGGCTCGGCGGTGCGGCGGTTCGCGGGACGGAGAATATCTTTTCGGGAGCTCAGCCGGAAGGCGATCTATTTACGGCAAAGTCCGAATTACTCGCGAGCTTTACTTCCCTGTCTGCATCGGCCACGCGCAACGTTACGGCGGCGAGCGGGTGGGGACTGCCTACGCCGGAGAATTTCGTGCTGCTGGCAGCTTGCCGGGCGAACGAGCTGGCGAACGAATATTCGTTTGACGGCAGGGAGCGAAATGGCGCGTTGACCTATTGGATGCTCGATGCTCTGCGGCAGATCGGCGATGGCTACACGTATCGAATGCTGCACAGCCGGATCGTCGCAAAGGTACATGCGAAGTTCGCCGACCAGACGCCACAGCTTGAAGGTGACGGCGACCGGGAATTGTTCGGCGTCAAAGACCTCGCTTCGATAGCGACGATAAATGTCGTCGCCGTTGAACTGGCAAAGAAACGGATCAGGCTGAACACCGGATTTTCACAGGGCGTGGCGAAGGGGACGCAGTTTGCCGTTTATGCGGCCGGAACCGCCGACCATTTTAAGCCCGAGGACCGGCTGGCGATCGTCGAGGCCAGCGAAATAGGAGCGACCGAGAGCTGGGCGAATATCGTTACGGACATCGACGCCGCGAAGATCCAGGAGGGATCGCAAGCTGTGCTGCTCGGCTTGGCGATCAGGATGCGCGGGCGGATACGGTTGGTCGAACAAAACGCGGCGGAGAATGAAGGGGCGGCCTTGGCTGCTCTGACGGCAGTGATCAACGAGGGCGACGCCGCAAAATGGGTACGGCTCGCCGAGATCGACGAAGAAGCGGACCTGCAGGTTGCTGTCAATTTTCGCGGAGAATTTGAGATCTGGGACCTGAACGGCCGGCCGGTAGCAAACCTGCGTCCGGCGATAATGGTATCGGACGCAAACGGAGCTAAGAAGATCTTTGACCGGCTCGTCCAGCTAACGAAATATCGCAACGTCAGGCTGATCGACAATACCGATCCGACTTCGCCGCTGGCGAGGAAGATCGTCGCCGAACTCGGGGTCAGGATCGACGGTGAGTTCAAGCCGTTCGGAACGCCTGCCCGAGCGCTTTCCGTCGGCGAGAACTTTTGTATTCGCGTTACGAATAAATCGAAAATAGACGTCAATATTGCGATCCTGGATCTGCAGCCGGACTGGGGCGTCTCGCAGGTCCATCCTACGGACGCGGACTATGAGCTGCTGGCGGCCGGGACGGATATGCCCTTTTTCCTCGATGCCGGAGCAAATCTTCCGGACGGCTATCAGGCTGGAACGGACACGCTGAAGATCTTTGCGACGGTCGAAGGAACGAGTTTTCGCTGGCTGGAAATGTCGCCGCTTGACCAACCCGAAGAAGCGAAGGCTGCCGTTCGTGCAGCGAACGATCCGCTTGAAGAGCTGATGTCGGCGTTTGCCGCGCCCAACTTAATGCGAAATATCGTCAACCTTTCGGCACCGACGGGACGGAATTGGACGACGACGGAGGTCGAGATCGAGATCCGGCGATCGGTGCTTGCACGGGTGCATGATCCCGCGCTTTCTTTGCTGCAATCAGCATTCGAGCAAACCGCGGCGGCGACAAACAGTGCCTCGCGAAGCATAGGTACGCTGAAGGTGCGGCGGACAGAGTTCGACGAAGACGACGAGCGGATCAAGGATATTGCCCAATACAGCGTCGCTCTGGCGAACGGCGATGTGACGGACGAAGAACTGCTTTCGTTCGATAAAGGGGCGCTCGGCGATTCGCAGAAACGCGGAGCGTTCGACACAGTGAAATACTGCGCGAGCATGGCCGCCGGAATGGCGCGGCAATTATTCAACGCAAAGGTGCTTGGCGACCCTGCCAAATTCGAAGCCTATAAGGCCGCGTTGACACAGAAATTTGGCGATTGCGATCCGCATTATCGCGAGGCAATGTCGCAGTTTGTCGAGTTCCTGAAAAATGACGGGCACGTGCCGTATCGGACACCGGTCGAACCGGGTAATTTTGTGATCGACGATCGTCTTGAGCCGGATGCGACGATCGGGATCGTGGCGGATTGGGCGACCGGTGAAGCCGAGGCCTTGGACGTTTTGCGGCAGGTCAAGGGTTTCGATCCGGGCGTTGCGATCCATCTCGGCGATATTTATTACGCGGGAACGGCGGATGAGGTCGAGAACTTTTTCTATCAACCGTGGACACAACTTTTAGGCAAGGATGTTACGTCGTTCGCGCTGCCCGGAAATCACGATCTATACGCCGGTGGAAAGCCGTTCTACGACATGATCGATAAGCTGGCGGCTTTTAACGGACTTGCGAAAAAGCCAGCGAGCTATTTTTGCCTTCGCAACGAGAAATGGCAGTTGATCGGATTGGACACGGCGCTTCACGACCGGCTCGTCGGGCCGCCGACAAAGCTGGAAGACAGCGAGGTCGAATGGCTGAGGGACAAGATGGACACTCGTGGCGAGCGGAAGACAGTTCTGCTCTCCCACCATCAGCTTTTCTCAGCGAATGATTCGTTTGATGGAAAGGGTACGAACGAGAATTTATTTGGGCAGGTAAAGGACTTTCTTCCGAACGTGAATCTTTGGCTGTGGGGCCATGAACACGATCTGGTCGTCTTCGATCCGTTCGCGGGCCTCGAACGCGGACGATGTATCGGAGGCAGCGCGTTCCCTGTCGGAAATTACGAGATGCCGGCGACGCAGGTCAATAAGGACGTGACGTTCAACAAGAGTGTGGCGTTGAGCAAAGGCAGTGCCTTCTATCAGCATTGCTATGTGATCGTAAAGCTCGACGGCGAAAATGCGATGGTTTCGTATTTCGAAGACGCCGCCGGCGGACGGCTTTTGTTCCAGGAAACGATATGAACGAGTACCCGATAGTTCTGGCGCACGGGATCGCGCGGTTCGATGTGTTGACTCAGAGGCTTAAGAATGATCTCAAGGCGATCGGGGTCGAACTTGAAGCGGCGGACAACGACCTGAATTATTTTAAGGACGTCGCTCGCGACCTCGCGAGATCTGGCTTTGATGTATTCGAATCTTCGGTGAGCTTTTCGGGCGATGTCGAGCTGCGTGCAAAGCAACTGAAAACAGAGATCGAAAAATTCCTTTCGAATCAGCCGGGCCAGGACAAAGTACACATCATCGGGCACAGCATGGGTGGCCTCGATGCACGACATATGATCGTAAGCCACGGGATGGCGGAAAAGGTCGCGAGCATGACGACGATCGGGACGCCGCATCTGGGGACGAGCTTTGCCGATTGGGGGATGAAGAACGGCGGAAGTGAGCTCATTGCGGCGATGAGCGGCGTTCTCGATATGGGCGGATTTGACGACCTCGCGACCGAGGCATGTCGAGGTTTCAGTACGGCGGCCGAAGAGGCGGAGGCTGCAAATGATGTCGTCTATCGAACATACGCGGGCAGCCAGCCACGAGGGCAGGTCTTCGGTCCGCTGAAAGGGTCGTGGGACATCATTCATGCGGCCGAAGGCGATAACGACGGCCTCGTGCCTGTTTCGTCGCAGCGTTGGGTTGCGGAACTATCGGATGGGAACGGAAAGGTAAAAGAAATTGTGCAAAAAGAGTTCCCGCTGCCTGTCGATCATTTGAACGAGTGCGGTTGGTGGGACATCGATCAGATCAAGCTTTTTGACCTGATAAAAGGCGACATTTTCGAAACGATGCTGAGCTACGAACAGGCGGTCCGCGACGTTTATAAAACGATCGCGGCGGACGTACGGCAGTTGTGATAGGTCGTTATGAGGAATTACGAGGATTTTGAGATCGTCATCGAGAAAGCCACGGGCTCGACCAGCTACGCCGTGAACGTTCGTCAGGCGTGCGGCGGCAAATGCGGTGATGCGAGCAGCACGTTTCAACTATCCGAAGTAGCGCCCATGACCGCGGCGGCAGCGGCCGATGCCGGCGATGCCGTGCGCAATATTACGATCAAGGGCGGGACGGATAACTATTCTCTGCTCACCGGCAGAGCATTGAAAAAGGATGCGGCCGCTGTGGTCGGGCGACAGTTGAGCAAGGCACTGTTCAAAGACCAGGTGCTGGAGCTTTGGGGTCAATGCCAGCGGTATGCGCCGCTGCGGATCAGGCTGGACCTCTCTTCGGCGCCTGAGCTGGCATCGCTTCCGTGGGAGTATTTGAGCTCGACCGCGGGAGATAATTTTGTTGCGCTGGACGACAAAACGACGTTTGTGCGCTACTTGCGTACGGCGGGAGCGATCGACCCCATCAGAGTAGTGCCGCCGCTTCGCGTTTTGGTGATGGCATCCGTACCCGACGAGGTGCGAGCACTCGATACAGGCGAAGAGATTTCGCGGATCCGGGCGGCGCTTGCGGGAATTTCGGCGGACAACATCGAGGTCGTTGTCTTAAGAAAAGCGTCCACGAGAGATCTGACCGACGCGCTGCAGAAAGCTCGCGCCGATGAAAAGCCGTTCCATGTTTTTCATTTTATTGGCCACGGGGCATTTGATAAGGCGGCGAATGAGGGCGTTCTGCTATTCGAGGACGTCGCTTCGACGCAGGCGGTCACGATCGGGCATGACGAATTGGCGAGGATCCTGCAGCCGTTTCGCGCGGATCTTAGGCTGCTGATATTGAATGCGTGCGAAACGGCGCGTCATTCGGTATCGGACGTCTATTCGAGCGTCGCGGCCAAAGCAATGCAGATCGCGGAAATACCGGCGGCGATCGCGATGCAGTTCGAGATAAGCGACAAAGCGGCGATCACATTTTCGCAGGCATTCTACGAGCAGCTGGTTCAAGGCGAGCCGATCGAATACGCCGTCGATGTCGGGCGAAGGCGTATATCACAGCTCGAGGGAGCAAAGGACGAATGGGCAACGCCGGTGTTGTATCTGCGCGCCGACAAAGGCGATCTGTTCGAGATCAGGGTGCCGGAGCCGCCAAAGAATCTCGAGGGCCATTACTTTACGTTAAAATCGCTGATGCAAACGTGCAATCTGGTCGTATTTCTCGGATTGGACGTTAACATTTCCTACCGACCCTACCATATGAATTGGAAGCCCGGCACAGGCTTGCCGAGCACCGAGGAATTAGCCGCTTATCTCGTCAAAGAATTTAATTTGCCGACATCGGTCGGTCCGCTTTCGGCCCTCGCACAAAGGCTGCAGGTGTTTCAGGCTAATCTTTCAGATTCGCTGGCATTCATTTTCGCAAAAGCTAAAAAACCGACGAAGCTCCATCGTGTACTCGGCGACCTCACGAAAAAGATCACGGACCAGCTGCCGGCCGTACCGAAGGACAATTGTCACTGCTCGATGCTCTTCGTTACGACCACCTACGACCGGGCACTCGAACAAGCATTCATCGACGCGGGTATTACCGATTTTCACACCGTGTGTTATGGCCAGGGCGAGGATGGTAAATGGTTGTTTACCCACGGCATCCATACGGGCGGCAGCCTCGAACCGAGCGAGCGTATTCAGCTTGCGCCGCCGAATAATCCGAATGTCTATCCGGGGCTGAGAAACTCGGCTCCGGTAATACTTAAGCTGCCGGGCGAGGTTGGCGGCGAGCGAAAATACGCGATCTCGGAGGATGATTTTCTGGCGTTCGTAAATCAAAGCCTGTCGGAACTGCTGCCCGCAGATATGCTCGGGCAAATTCAGAGCAGCCGCCATCTATATCTCGGTTACGATCTCCAGAACTGGACGCTGCGAATGCTTTGGACGCGGCTTTGCGAAAATCAGCCGAAGACCAATCGCCAAAGCTCGTATGCGGTCTTTGAAAGCAAGGAGAGTCCGGCGGCCAGATTTTGGGACAAAAAGGAAGTTACGATCGCGGACGCGCGGCTGGACGATTATCTAGCCGGAATTGAAAAATATATCGTGGAAGCTATTGGACAGGAGGCGATCGATGAGGGCTGAGGCGAGTATGGGTGCCCACGAAACAGTCCCGTTCGTCGGCCTTGCTCCTTTTAGCGAGGCCAATGCGGAATATTTTTTCGGGCGTACTAATGACAAGATCAACGTCGCCACAAACCTGCGAGCCGCGCCTCTGACGGTGCTTTACGGTGCGAGCGGCGTGGGCAAAAGCTCGCTTCTGAATGCCGGTGTGGTGCCGTATCTCCACGATATCTCGACCGCATCGATCATCCCGGGCGAGCCGCCGGAGTTTTTACCGATCGTCTTTCGCGATTGGGCGAATGATCCGAAGGATGGCCTAAATCTGCATATCGCTACTGCCGTATCGGCGGCGTTGGACGCCAAACTTTTTCCTACGAACAACAACCGGACCAATCCGCAATGCGAATTGCTCGCCGATGCTGAGAGGCCGTGGCGATTGACCGGCGAAGAGATCGGGGCCGTGCGTGATAAGAATGCGGACGGCCTGGACCTGTTCACGATGCTCAAAAACTGGACCGATCTGATCCGGACAAGCCTCTTCATAATTCTCGATCAATTCGAGGATTTCTTTCTTCATCCGACATTCGCTGCGGGCCCAGGTTCGTTCGGAGATGCGTTCCCGGGTGTCGTCAATAACAGCGATCTGCCAGTCAACTTTATGTTGACGATCCGCGACGATGCCCTCGCAAAACTGGATTTCTTCAAGGGAAGAATTCCGGACATGACGAAAAATACGCTTCGCCTGCATCAACTGGACCGCGAGGCCACCGAAGAAGCGATCCGCAACCCGGTCGCGACGTATAACAAGATATTCGGCGGCAATTTTACGATCGAAGACACACTGGTCGAAAAATTACTCGAAGACCTGCAGGTCGACAAGGTCAAATTTGACAGCCAGGGCCAGGCCGACCTTGAACTGAACAAACCGAACGCGGCGGGAATCGTAAAGAACTATAAGGTCGAGGCTCCTTACCTACAGATCGTGATGCTTCGGCTGTGGGAAAATGAAGTAACCCAGAATACGAAGTGTCTATCCCTGGACACACTGGTGAATGAAAAGGAGCTCGGCGGTGTCAAGAATATCGTCAGCACGCATCTCGACAAGGTGATCGACGAGCTTTCACCGACGGAGCAAGACCTGCTCGCGGAGTTTATTCATTTTACGGTCACGCGAGCCGGAGCAAAGATCCCATCGAGCGCTGCGGGATTGGCCGAATGGGCCGACGACGTTACGAAGAAAGATGATATCGAGCGGATCCTGATCAAGATGAGCACAGGCCAGAACCGGATATTTCGTACCGTCGACAATCTTGCCGATCCGCAAAATGTCTATTACGAGGTTATGCACGATGCGCTTGCACCGGCGATCCTGAGCTGGCGGTCGAGATTTCTCGAACGCGACCGGATCGAAAAACTCAACAAAGCCTCCTCGACCCTTACGCTGCTAAAGAAGCTGGCGATCCGCGTTGGCATTCCGCTCATTCTATTTTTTGCCGGGGTGATCGCGATGGCGGGATTTATCGCCTACTCGTCGCATCGAACCGCCGGGACCGCTACGAATACATTGGCGAACAAGGAGGTCGAGCTCGATAAGACGACCGGCGAGCTGCAGAACAAGAGTTCTGCTTTGACCGCCCAGCAGCAGCGTGACCAGCAAACCGCCGATCTGCTGCATATTTTCGACGACCTTTCTACCAAGGGAAACAAGCAGGAATCGATCGCTCAATTGGACGATCTAGTCACAAAGGGCGGGCTGCCGGACGATCTAAAAAGGTCGTTTCTTGCACTTGCTCCAAATATTGTAAAAGGGCCGGAGCTTGCAGACGTTCAGCGGATACTCAGACAAACGCAGGGTGTTTCCATCCCGCGTGTCTTCATTCAATTTCTCGAGCCTCAGCAGCAAACTGCGCGGGACGACGTCATTGCCCTTCTAAAAGGCGCAAAGCTTACCGTGCCAAAAGTTCAACAGATACCCAATATAAATCTGTCGAAAACGCAGGTCAGATATTTTTACGACACAGACCGCGACCTGGCGACAACGGTGGCAAAACTTCTTTCAGATGCGAGAATACCGAACGTGAAACCGGTGCTCGTATCGGGCTATGAGAACCAGAAGATACCGCAACAGCAGATCGAGGTGTGGTTCGCAAACGACGCAATGTCCAGCCCAGCGACGGTTGATGCGGGAAACGGCGCGTGCCCATTGCGCAAAACGCCTGATGCTAGATCGGATGCTTTTCTGACGATCTTGAATGGAACGACCGTGCAGGTGCAGATATGCAGGACCGATCAGGTTAGCGGAAAGGGGCCGAACGGCCGCGATGTCAAAGGTCAGTGGTGCCGCGTGCAATACGGTGACGACAACGGCTGGGTCTTTGATGCGTGGCTAGACCCGGGCACGAGCAAATCGTGAAAAGGCTTTGAAAATGAACTACCCGCCGATCTTTTGATACCTAGTTAAATGAAATATACAGGGCTCTTGCTTATATATCGTTCAAATAAACTCGGTCTCCGACGGAGATGTTTCCGCCCTTGAGCGTCACACCGTAGAGTCCAGCAAAATTTCGATTTGCGTGCACGACGGCTTTTAATATCTCGGGGTCCGTTGATTTACGAGTTCAAAGATCTTTCACTTGGGGCGGAACAGGAAGGCGGCTCGACCTCACTTCTCGGCGACTCTGGCCGTTATCGCGAGCCAGCATTGATCTTATCAAGGGCGTCGGAGCCGGGGCAGAGCTGGTCTTTCGTCAGACTGTTAAGCGGGCTCTCGGTGGTTTTAATTAGCTCATGCAGATCGGACGAATCGGGATCGACGTAGAGCAGGCCGGTCAGGATCTCGCCCTTTGCCCGTGCTCGTTGAACGGCGTTCATTGCGGAAATTCGATCAAGCGGGTCCCAATCCTTTTCTAGTTTGTGAAGCCGAATGGCGGAACCGTCATGCATCGTGATGTCGGAGACGTTGCCTGCCTCATATGTCGCCGTGATCTCGCGCATCAGCGGAACGAAATCCATCATTGCGGTGGTTTCCATATGTTCGCGAACGTAGTCGTAAGATTTGGTGGAGCCCGGATTGTTGTTAAAGGTCACGCACGGTGAGATCACATTGAGAAGAGCAAAACCCTTATGCTGCATCGCGGCCTTTAGGAGCGGCGTGAGCTGTTCCTTGTCACCCGAAAAACTTTGACCGACAAACGTCGCTCCGAGTTCGATGGCAAGACTGGCGAGATCGATCGCTTCGAATAAGTTAACGCTCCCGGCCTTACTCTTCGAGCCGGCGTCAGCGGTCGCGGAATCCTGGCCCTTTGTAAGGCCGTAGCAGCCGTTGTTCATCACGAGATAAACCATGTTCAGGTTTCGCCTGACGACGTGAACAAACTGTCCCATTCCGATCGAGGCCGTGTCGCCATCGCCCGAGACGCCGAAATAGATCAGGTCGCGGTTTGCGAGATTGGCCCCAGTAGCCACGCTCGGCATACGGCCGTGAACCGAATTGAACCCGTGCGAATTAGATAAAAAGTAAGCCGGAGATTTCGACGAGCAGCCGATGCCGGAGAGTTTTGCAACCTTGTGCGGCTCGATATTCAGCTCCCAACACGCCTGAACGATCGCCGCATTGATCGAATCATGCCCGCAGCCCGCACACAGCGTTGAAAGCGAACCCTCATAATAATCGACCGTGTACCCGAGTTCATTCTTCGGCAAAGCCGGATGGCGAAATGTAGATCGTACGTATGTCATTACTTCTGAAGGCCCCCTTTTATCTGTCTTAAGATATTATCCGCGGTGATCGGCATTCCGTCGTAATTCAAAACCGAGATCAACTTAGATGCATCAACACCGAGTTCGATCATCATCAGGCTGCGAAACTGAGCGTCGCGGTTTTGTTCGATAACAAAGAGGCGTTTGTGGGAGTCGACAAACGCTCGAAACGCACTGCCGAACGGGAATGCCCTAACGCGCATTGCATCAAGTTCGATCCCGTCTTCCCTCATTAGTTCGATCGCCTCTTCTGCCGCATAGGTTGAAGTCCCGAAAAATATCACGCCATCCGATCGGGTATTTTCGGTCTGAAGAAACTCCGGCTGCGGCACCAGTTCCTTAGCCGTGTTCCATTTGCGGGCGAGGCGGTCGACGTTGCGGCGATAGGCGTCGCCGTCCTCGGTGTAGACGGCATACTCGTCGCGGGACGAGCCGCGGGTCACAAACGCGCCGTAGGAAGTGTGCGTGCCGGGAATGGTGCGATACGGAATACCATCGTCGTCGATGTCGAGATAGCGGCCGTATTTGCCGCGGAACTGCTGAAGCGGCTCTCCCGCGGTCTCGCTGCTGCCATCGTGACCTGGAAGGTCCGCAACACTGCTTTGAGGACGTAGCTTCTTGTCTGCATCGCCGTTACCGTTGACGCTCGATGAAGGCTCCGCCGTTGCGGCCAGGAGTGTTCGCCCCCCGGCGATATGGTCGAGCTGCTCGTTCGTCAAAACCTTGCCGCGGTCGAATTGTCGGCTGTCATCCCAGACAAGCGGGTCGGTAATGTGATCATTCATGCCGAGGTCGAGGTCGGTCATAACGATGACCGGTGTTTGAAGGCGCTCGGTGAGGTCGAAGGCGGCAGCAGTCATCTCAAAACATTCTTTTGGTGAAGCAGGAAAGAGAAGGGGGTGTTTCGTATCGCCGTGGGACGCGTAAGCTGCAAGGAGGATGTCGGACTGCTGCGTTCGGGTAGGCATGCCGGTAGACGGGCCCGTTCGCTGGACGTCGATCAAGACGGTCGGCACCTCAGCGAAATAGCCGAGGCCGAGGAATTCGTTCATGAGCGAGACGCCCGGGCCGCTGGTCGCGGTGAACGCACGCGCTCCGTTCCACGAAGCTCCCATGACCATTCCGATCGCGGCTAGTTCGTCTTCGGCCTGAACGATGGCGTAGTTATTTTTACCGGTCTCAGGATCGACACGATATTTAGCGGCGTACTTGGCAAACGCATCGACGACCGACGTCGACGGCGTGATCGGGTACCACGCGGCAACGGTCGCCCCTGCGTAGATCGCACCGAGCGCGCAGGCCGAATTGCCGCCGTAAAGTATTTTGTCTCCGAGCAGGTCGCGGCGCACCATACGGATGTCGAGCGGGCATTCGAAATTATCTTGAGCGTATTTTACGCCCATATTGAGGGCTTTGATGTTCGGCTCGATCAGCTTTTCCTTGCCTTTGAACTGTTCACCGATCAGGCCTTCGAGCACGGAGAATTCGATGTCCAAAAGAGCGGACAGAGCACCTATATACACGATGTTTTTGAAAAGCTGGCGCTGCCGGGCGTCGGTGTATTCCGCGTTACAGAGATTCATCAGCGGGATACCAATATACGTGATGTCGGTGCGTTCGTAAGTTGGCGGCAGCGGTTTTGAGCTGTCGTAGAGGAAATAGCCGCCAGTCCGAACGTCGGCGTAATCCCGCTTCATCGACTGCGGATTGACCGCGATCATCAGATCGACCCCTTCGCGGCGGCCGAGATGACCCTTCTCCGAAACGCGCACCTCGTACCACGTGGGCAGCCCCTGAATGTTCGACGGAAATATGTTCTTCGGCGTCACGGGAATTCCCATCCGAAAAATAGCCTTGGTAAACAAAGCGTTAGCCGACGCCGAACCAGTGCCGTTAACGTTCGCAAAGCGAACCACAAAGTCATTAACCTTAGTTTCAGCCATCAAATTGTGTTTTCTGACCGCGTATCGGTCTCGTGACTTCAGCCGTGGTCTTCAAACCGCGGGCATTGATCGAAAATGACCTTCGTGAGGTGCTTTTATCCCTTCGTGACCGACTTACAGGCCTTCGCGAGCCACTTTTATCGCTTCGGATCAAACTCTATAGGCTTCGTGGGGCACTTTATGGCCTTCGGAAGCTACTTTCACGCATTCGTGAGGCAGTTTTACTGCCTCGGATCAAACTTTATGGCCTTCGTGAGCCATTTGCTCCGCTTCGTCTTGAACTTTAGAGCCTTCGTGAGGCCCTTTATGTGCTTCGCAAGCGATTCAGACTCAAAACCTCTGGTTTTTTTCAAAACCCAGAAATCACTTCAAGGATTTTCTCGTCTTCGTCGATCCTAATGCTCGCAGAGTAGTACCCATTTACCAAATCGGTCCCAAAGCGCAGGCGATGTAACGGTTGAGGCTTCAGATCAGGAATTCACGAGCAAAAATTACCGTGTTCGTTCTTCGTTTCCTCATCGGGTGCACGTCCTA
>JBDTZW010000086.1:0-4315 GCA_040004905.1 Acidobacteriota bacterium | reverse complement strand
CAGAAGGCCGTTTGTGCGTCAGATTCTATCGCCGGGCGGACGGGACGGTCCTCACACAGAATTGCCCGGTTGGCTGGGCGAAGGTCAAGCAGCGGGCCCGCATATTCGCTACCGCCGCGTTTTCGGTGATAATGGGCCTGCTCGGCGGATTACTGTTCGTCTCAGCATTCTCTAAGAATTCCCGCGGTGTAGAGATGGGCGATCTGATCGCATACCCAACGCCGACTCCGCGCGAGATCCCGCTAATGGGGGCGGTCGCCGCTCCGACGCCGACGCCGAAGGTCAAGCCCACACCGAAGGCAACTCCGAAGTCTCAGGACGAAATGGTGATGGGAAAGGTTGCCGTTCGGAACTAGTAGTCAAAAACAGACAATAAAAATCGCCGGCGAAGCCATATGCTTGCTGGCGATCCCTTTTACGTCTCGGCTTCTTATTCCTTTACAAAATATCCCTGTCTCGCACGCACCCGAAGCGGTCCGCGATTGTTCAGGCTAACATCCAGCTTAACGTATTTGTTAACCGGGAACTCCGATTCGGAATAATACTGCACAAGGTATTGTGCCCGTAGCTCGTTGGCAAGCTGACGAAAGATAAGCTCTAGGGTGTTCGTATTTTTCTTGGTGTTGGAGATATTCATCAGATCGTCTTTAGTATCGATCGGCTGAAACTTCGGCAGAAAAGCGGTGCCGCCCGTCTGATCGGCAAACTGCTGCATGTTCTCCTGACCGTAAACGCTCATCTTGTTCAACTGGAACGAACTACCAGCCGGGTTGATCGAGTAAAAGACCGTGTCGGCATTTTGCAGGCCCTGCAGAATACGCGTGCGCTCTTTCGCACTGGCGGCATTTCGATTCGCCACCGTCAGTTCGTAAAGTGCCTTGTTGTCGAGCGTGTTTACCTTCTCGCCGGCCTTCTTGTATCCGTCCTGGATGGCCTTTGCGATATGCGAACTGTTGGTGTCCTCGCCGTCGGAAATGACCACAACGACTCGACGCGTTCCGAGCGGGGCGTTCTTTCGGAGGTAATCGGATGCGGCGCCGATGGAGTCAAAAAATGCCGTGAAATCCTTAGTCGGCTTTATGGACAAAATAGCCTGGGCAGATTTTTCGGCGGTGTCTCGCGCCTGGATCAGTACTGGGCTGGCGCCGACGGTAAAGACGGCGGCCCTGTCCTCTGAACGCATTACGTCCTTAAGAAATTGGGCGGCGGTGTCCTGTTCGAATTTGAACATCGCGTCCGTGCTGGCCGAAACGTCGAATAGAATTACGATCTCCAGCGGCACTTTATCCGCACTTCCGATGTTTTCGAGCTTCTGCGTTTTGCCCTCTTCAGCGATCCGAAAATCATTTAGCGTCAGTCCCGGGACGGGCTGCCCTGACGCGTCTGTGACTGAAACAGGCACGACAACCAGATGCGAGGTCACCTTGACCACGGTGTTTTCGTCATCGATAACCTTTGGGGTCGGCGTGGGATTTTGAGCAAGTGAAGTGACGATACCTAAGAGAATCAAAAGACAGGCCGATGCTGCGTTACGAAATTTGGTATAAAACATATGATCTCTGTTGTCGGGCAGAAATAAGGTGAGCCCAAAATAGTTAGAGGGCAGAAAAGCCAAATTGGTTCGCACCGCTTCGCCTATCCTGCCCTCTAATCGAGTAAATTTGGTTAATTATTCATCGTTGCTTGTGTCGGTCGATTGTTTGACCTCCACGTTCTGGTTAACACCGCGGCTAACGAGAAGTTTGATCTCTACACGGCGATTCTGCTGACGGCCTTCAAGCGTTGTATTGTCCGCAACTGCCTGGAGTTCACCAAAACCGTACGAGGTACCAATGCGTCGAAGCGGAACATTGTGCGTTTCGATCAAATAGTCTTTGACCGCTTGTGCACGGCGTTCGCTAAGTACTTTGTTCTTGGAAGTGCTGCCATCGGCCGAAGCAAAACCGGTAACTTCGATCACATAACCCTTGAGGGTCATTGCGGCGGTAGCAATCTGATCCAGCGAAGCCTTAGCTTCGGGCGAAAGAACAGCACTGTTTACCTTAAAGTTCACGGTAGCAGTCGACTGAACGACATAATCGTCCAGAGCCGAAATTCTCTGGTTGGTTGCGTTGACACCTGCAATAGCGGCATCAGCTGTTTCCTGAGCAGCCTTAGCACCGCCGCGAGCGGCGTTAGAAATTGCCATCAGCTCATCCATCTGACCCGACAGACGCTGTGCGTTCTGCTCGGCGATCGTCAGACGCTGCTCGGCAGGCCCGACACGCGTGTCGATCGACTGGGCGACCTTGAAATCATCTTTATCAAAGCGAACTTTCGTTGCGGCAAGAGCACCGCTCGAATCGCCCCGACCTTCCACGGTCATATAGAGACCGCGAACGATCTGGTTCGAAGCGATCTTGTCGCCGCCGCCAAAGAATCCGCCTTTGGTCTTGATGCTGGATTCGGGCGAGATCATCACCTTTGTATCATTACCGGTTGAATCCCGAAGAATGAAGGTATTCTCGTCGTCCTTTGAAACCACAGCACCCTGGACCTTGTATTTCTGGCCAGCCGTCAGATTTCGAACTGCAGCCTGACTGGAGGTCTGTGTATCTTGGGCGTAAACGCCGATCGTCCCGATCACAAGAGCAAGAATCATTACTGAAAGTTTTTTATACATAGTTGATTTCCTCACAAAAAATTCGTTAATTCAAAAGCACTGTTATATCAACGACAAAACCGGGTTTCGATGGATAATTTCTATCGGTGTTATACCGAAGAACCGCTTCAACTCGACCGCCAATAAGGCATGGCCGCTATACAACGTGTACTGTAACAACGTCGACCAGTCAACTTTCGTGCCAAAATGTCTTGGCCATACAAAAAGCGCAGATTTAATCAGATTTAGGGTGTTTTTTTGCTAATTGTGCAAATTCTTGGAAAGTCGAAAGGCTAAAAAAACGTTCGTTTTGAGTACATTTCTAATGTACCGAATGGTTGCTGTACGTATCTAATACGGACTTCTCCTCAAACAGGATTCGGAGAAAAGTGTCTTATAAGCATTCACAGAATACACAAAAGCGCTTAAGATTGCCAAGTATTTTTTTAAGCAGCTAGCTCAGGCTGAATTGGGTGGTTTCAAGGAAGTTTTTCAAAAACGCCAGGAATTTCTCGCCATCCGAGCCGTCAACGATGCGGTGATCGTAGGTTAGAGCGAAGTAAGCCATCCGGCGGATCGCGATGTAATCATCTCCTTCCGGCGATGTCATTACCTTAGGACGTTTTTCAATCGTTCCTACGCATAGTATCGCGACTTGAGGCTGACTGATTATCGGCGTGCCGAAAAGTCCGCCGAAAACTCCCGGGTTTGTGATCGTAAAGGTTCCGCCCGTAACTTCGTCTGGGTTGAGCTTTTTGGTCCGGGAACGGTTTGCAAGATCGTTTGCCGCGAGAGCGAGCCCTGAAAGCGAGAGCGTGTCCGCATTCTTGATGACCGGCACGATCAAGCCCCAGTCAAGAGCCACGGCCATTCCGAGGTTTATATCGCCCTTGTAAATGATGTCCTCGCCATCGACCTGCACATTGACGATCCGATATTTTCGGATCGCGTTCGTGACCGCTTCGAAGATGAACGGCATGAAGGTCAGTTTGGTGCCGAATCGGTTTTGAAATTCGTCCTTGTTGCGTTCGCGGAACCGGGCAACGTTTGTCATGTCGATCTCGTAAACGCTCGTGACATGGGCCGAGGTCTTTTTCGACAGCGTCATGTGCTCGGCGATCTTCTTTCGCATGACAGACATTTTCTCGACGCGGTCGCCGACCATCGGCGTGGCGGGTGCCGGTGTAAAGTCCATCCTCGACGACGTCGGCCGACGGCTGCCGGGAAATGTCGGGGCCACCGGAGCATCGCCACGAAGCAGGTCCTGCGGGCGAAGAGCGGCGCCGGATTCGATAAATGAAACGATATCGTTCTTCGTCACGCGTCCGCTGACGCCGGAACCCGGGATCCGCGTGATATCGATACCATGTTCCTTTGCGATGTTTCGGACCAGAGGGCTGCTTTTGGTCCGGCGTAGGTCCTCTACGGTAAGATTCCCCGCGGGGCCGCCATTTGCAGGAATATAAGCAACAGGGGATCCAACCGGCCTTAGTGTTTCGGCCGGTGTCGAAATTTTCTGAGTTTCGGCTGCCTTTGGCGGCGCTACCGCGCCGCCTTCGGCCCCGACCAGAGCGAGGATCGAGCCTACCTCGACGGTTTCGCCCTCGTTTACATTTATCTCAAGCAATGTTCCGGAAGCGGGTGACGGAACTTCGGCATCGACCTTGTCCGTCG
>JBDTZW010000033.1:0-4323 GCA_040004905.1 Acidobacteriota bacterium | reverse complement strand
GCCGAGGCGATGTTCTACAAAGGCTCGCTCGATAAGCTCGGTATCGAGACTGATGTAATTCAATTCGGGCCGAAGTATAAGAACGCTCCAGATCAATACACTAAGACCCAGATGGGCGACGGGCAAAAAGAAGTCATCAATGCCCTGCTTGACGAATACGAAAAGCGTTATGACGAAGCTATTGCAGAATCGCGAAAGAAATCGGTTGACGATGTAAAAGCTCTCATCAACGACGCTCCGTACAACGCCACACAGGCCAAGGCTAACGGCTTGATCGACGACGCTCTATATCCCGAGCAGCTCGAAGCCGCCTTTAAAACCGCTCTCGGATATGGGCCGAACGATCGGCTCGGTATTGTGCGTTCCGGCGAATACCGCGAGATCTCGGCGGACTCGCTTGGTTTGAATAAGGGTGAGCGCGTGGCAGTTATCTTTGCGTCAGGCGCGATCACTAGCGGGCGGTCGAGCGGTGGCCCGTTCAGCGGAAACATGGTCGGGTCCGATACGATCGTTGAAGCGGTCAATGATGCCGCAAACGATTCTTCGGTCCGTGCGATCGTTCTTAGAATTGATTCACCAGGCGGGTCGGCGCTCGCTTCCGACCTGATGTGGAATGCGATCGAGAACGCCAAGGCTAAAAAGCCCGTAGTGGTTTCGATGTCAGACGTCGCCGCCTCGGGCGGATATTATATCGCGTGCAACGCGAACAAGATCGTCGCCGAACCGACAACGATCACAGGGTCGATCGGCCTTTTTCTCGGCAAGCCGGTCGTTAAAGGCCTGTACACCTGGCTCGGTGTCAGCAACGAGTACATCACGCGCGGGAACAATGCCGGCATCTTTAAGGAAACCGAGCATTGGACCGATGCCGAACGCAAGAAGATGTACGACCAAGCACATGCGACTTACTTCGATAACTTCGTCGCCAAGGTCGCGAAGGGACGCAAGATGACGCCGGAAGCCGTCGATGCGATCGGTGAAGGCCATGTCTGGACCGGGACCCAAGGGAAGGGCAACGGACTGGTTGATGAATTCGGGGGTCTCGAAAAAGCGATCGACATTGCCAAACAGCTTGCCGGATTGCCTGCGGACAAAGATGTCAGGCGCGTTGTGTTCCCGGCACCTCGACCGTTCTTTGAAACATATTTCAACAGCGGCGATGAGGATTCGTCCGACGCAAAAGAGCGTCAGGCGCAGGAAACTCTGCTTGCTTCGCTTCCCGAAGATGCCCGGCGTGTTTTTCGCTACGCCCGGCTTCTCGACCAAATGAAGCATGGCGAAACGATCATGATGATGCCGTACCACCTGAACATTAAATAGCTGATCCATTTGCTGTTTACGGGCATTTAAGACAGATTCGTAATTTATATTAAGGACGAGGGAAGTTTAACGTAAATTTCCATTGTCCTTTTTCTTTTAGCAGTTCACCTAAAAACAGCGACCGAAGGAGAAAATATGATACGGATCATTCTCGGCGTGATCGTCGGGTTCATTGCATGGACGATCATGTGGCTTGGCAGCGACTACGTTTTGACTACATCTCTTCCGTGGTATGCGAACGAGCAATCGCGCTTGATGCTGGCGATGCTGAACAACAAAGGCTCCTTCGACGCCAACACCAACATTCTTCTGCTGAACATCGCCCGCAGCGTGATTGCGTCATTTCTCGTTGGTTATTTGGCTGCGATCATCGCGGGCGAAAATCGCAAGAGTACTTTGGCACTGGGCGTTTTGTTATTGGCGGTCGGGATCTTTTTTGAGGTAATGACCTGGCATTATTTCCCGGCGTGGTACCACTTCGTCTTCCTTTTTCTTTTGATCCCGGTGACTATCGCCGGCGGCAAATTGAAAAAGTTCAGCAATTTCGCGACCGCAGAAGCTTCATCAAGCGAAGCTGAAGCCGTTCTTCCGATCACCGAAGAGGAAGGCAATTAATCCTGCATCAGAGTAACCGGCAGCGGCATGATGGCTCCTGCCGTTCCATACACCCGTTGGTTCAATCGATCGATCCGCCGTTCGGCCTCTTCGAGTAATTCATCCGGCGGGAGGTCTTCTTTTCGTTCGTAGCATGCATGCTGAATGCAAGGCAGAGGTTTTGCGTCGTCATGGACCAAACATCCGATTCCCTTTTCGAATAACGGACACGCATACGTCTCGCGTTCCGACAACCCATCCGCCGCACATTCGATCCGTGCATACACGCGAGCCTGAAATTCCGGCCCCAGCCGCGACAATGCTACCCGTATTGCTGCGGCCTCAAGCCACGAGATCCTCACATTCACAAAGTGCGCATCGAGGCAGCACGCACCCGGCGTTTCGCAAGTGATGCAGGGCTTCGCGCGATGCTCAAAATCGCCGGCGATCTTCGCACGAAAGGCTTCGCGGATGCCGCTTAACCGTCCGATCCCCTCTTTTTCACTCACGAACTTCATACACCGCGTGATATACTGCCTATCGTCCACAAAAATACTGAATTTTGTAATTCTACCTAATTTTTTTGAATATGCTGAAAGAAGGCGACAAGGCACCTGATTTTTCAGGCACGGATCAAGACGGCAAAAAGGTAAAACTCGCCGATTACAAGGGTAAACGCGTAGTTCTCTATTTTTACCCAAAGGATGATACTCCAGGCTGCACCAAAGAGGCTTGCTCGTTCCGCGATTCCGACCAGACCTTTGCCAAAGAGGGCATCAAGGTTTTCGGGGTTTCGACCGATGACGAAAAATCGCATCAGAAATTCATCTCGAAATTCCAGTTGCCTTTCGACCTGATCGCCGACACGGATAAAAAGATCGTCGAGAAATATGGCGTTTGGGGCGAAAAGAGCATGTACGGCAAAAAGTATATGGGCACGATCCGCAAGACATTCCTCATCGACGAAAAAGGTAAGATCGTCAAAATATTTGACAAGGTCAACGTGGCCGAACACGCTGACGAGGTCCTGAAAGCCTTTAAATAGCGCTGAGTCCTTAACACCCATGCGAAATCTACTTATCATCCTTGCACTCGTCGCCGCGGCAATCGTTATTCTGGCGTGCTCTAAGACTGACGCTTCGTCTCCCGCGCATCAGACTGAGGCCGTAACGACCACTGCGACGCCCGACCCGAACTTCAGCCCGGCGCCCATCTACACCGCACCGGAGAGACAGCCCGCGCAGGACGATGCGCCGCGCATTTCCTTGACGGACGCCAAAAAAGATTATGACGACGGAGCAGCTGTCATCGTCGATGTCCGAGCCGAAGACATCTACAGGCAGGAGCACGTAAAAGGTTCCGTCAACATGACCTTTGAGAACATGAAGGAAAAGGCGAAATCTCTTCCCAAGGATAAGAAGATCATCACCTACTGCTCGTGTCCAGCCGAACACTCCGCCGCGGCAATGGTCCTCGAACTCAAAAAGAAGGGCTTCAAGAATGTCTTCGCGATGCTCGGCGGAACCCTCGCCTGGAAAAACGCCGGATATCCAATGGAATCAAGCCAATAACGAGCCTATTTCACAGTTTCAGCCTATTTTTTGCCGCCAGCGCCGGCGGTTGATGTTCGTGTTTAGGGGTGCTTGACTGTTCAGAGAGTTAAGCCGTTCAAAATGTTCATTTTGTTCATGGCGTTCAACGTGTTCAGAATGTTCACATTGATCTCCGCACGGGCAAAACTCTTTAAATTCTGTCGTTACGCTCTTAGATCGTAACCACGAAATAACACCAAGAACGACACTAACCTCGATCCAACAACTGACCGATTCCCCCCTCACCTATGCACAAAATGCCGACAGGAAACCACATCGTGGGTGTAACGTGCCGAGCGGTATTCCCGCAGGATCCTACGATCTAAAGGCGTACTACCTTGGCGTTGCTGCTATTTCGCGTTTCTTCCGAGAGGGCATTGCGCGTATCGACGATCAAGCTCGATCTCGCACAGACGTTCTCATAATCGACGCTCGAGTGTTCGGTACAGATCACCACACAGTCGACCGAAGTGATGAGTTCGTCGGTAAGCTCCTGGTTATAAAGTGGTTCGCCGGTGCCAATAGTATAGGCGTGATCAAAGGTTACCTGGGCGACGTGCGGGTCGTGATAGGCAACGTCAGCTCCCTTCGCTCTCAGTAGGTCGATGACCGAGAGGGCCGGACTTTCCCGCATATCGTCGATGTCCTTTTTGTAGGCGACGCCGAGAATCAACACCTTGGAACCGTTAACCGCTTTTTTTTCGAGGTTTAGGGCGTGCTGGACCAACTTCACGACATATTTGGGCATGCCTGAGTTTACCTGCTCGGCTAGCGAGATGAATTGGGAATCGAAACCGTGCTGGCGCGCCTTCCAGGA
>JBDTZW010000027.1:0-43158 GCA_040004905.1 Acidobacteriota bacterium | reverse complement strand
AGGTTTGCCATTGGCATATTCCCGAAAAGCATTATTTGGAAGGTTGGAGCGATGCTCGCGCTTACGACGGTACTGCGTCGATCGTCCAGCCGCTGATCTCGCCGCTTTATGACAGCCATAATGCTCACGAGATATTGCAGGTTTTCTTTAAGGAAAATTACGACAAGAAAGATTACGACATCGTAAAGGAATACTGGCAGAAGCAGAATATTACCGCTGCGGCTCCTGTTGCGACCGCGACACCGGCAGCTTCGCCTGCTGCTTCGCCGGAGCCGGCCCCGAAAAATGGAAATGCTTCTCCTGTTGCGAAAGCGACTACGGCAGCCAATGTTGCACCAGAGGGAGCCGCGCCTAAAACCTTTGAAGATCATTGGCGCAAAGCCGTTCACGACGGCGTGATCCCAAATACTGCAGCTTCGGCCAAATCAGTCACGGCGAACGTAGGGTTTTTGGCGCAGCCCGCGACTCCTGCGGCGGGCGACGGCCCTATCGAATTCGTTATTCTTCCCGATCCGGGAGCATACGACGGACGTTTTTCGAATAACGGCTGGCTTCAGGAACTGCCAAAACCGCTGAACAAGACTACCTGGGACAACGTTGGTCTGATCAGTGCCCGAACGGCGGAGCGGCTCAAGATAAACCGCGGATCCGATCCGCGCGAGCTTGGCGGCGGCGTCGAGGGCGAGGCCTTTATCAACACGAAGGGCGGCAATAAGTTTTCCGATCTTGTCGATCTTACATACCAAGGCAGCCAGATACAGGCAGGTGTTCCGATGTGGATCACACCGGGCCAGCCGGATGATGTCATCACGATATTTGCGGGATACGGCCGCAAAAAAGCGGGGAAGATCGGAACCGGTTTGGGCTACAACGCTTTCGACGTGCAGAGGTCGGACGCGATGACCATTGGCCGTGGCCATATCGATAAACGCGGCGAGCAGACGACGATCGCGTCCACGCAGATCCATTTTAATATGGAGGGCCGCGACCTACTGCGTGTTTGGGACCTCGAACAGCTTGAGGAAGACGCAAAGCTCGGTGAGCAGAAGGACATGTATCCTTTGTCTCTCTATCCGTACGAGCAACATCAAGAGGTCTATGACAAGAACCACAAGTGGGGAATGACAATCGACCTCAACTCCTGCGTCGGCTGCAACGCCTGCGTGCTAGCGTGCCAATCCGAGAATAATATTGCGGTTGTCGGAAAAGAACAGATCAACCGAAGCCGCGAAATGCACTGGATACGAGTTGACGCCTACTTTGGCGGTGACGACGTAAATAATCCCGAGGGACCGCATTTTCAGCCGGTACTCTGCCAGCAATGCGAACAGGCTCCTTGCGAGGTTGTCTGCCCGGTTCACGCAACCGTACATAGTGCGGAAGGTTTGAACGACATGACCTACAACCGCTGCGTCGGCACGCGTTATTGCTCGAACAACTGCCCGTACAAGGTTCGCAGGTTCAACTTCTTGCTTTTCCAGGATTGGGACACGCCGCAATTCAAACTGATGCGCAATCCGGAAGTCACTATCCGTAGCCGCGGGGTGATGGAGAAATGCACGTACTGCACCCAACGGATCTCGGCGGCCCGCATCGAGGCCGAAAAGGACAGGCGAGCAATCCGCGACGGCGAGATCCTGACGGCTTGCCAATCGGTTTGTCCGACGAATGCGATCACCTTCGGCGATATGCATGACCCGAACAGCCAGGTGACCCGGACCAAGAAAGACCGGCGGAATTATAACCTGCTCAACGAGCTGAACACGCAGCCCAGGACGACCTATCTCGCTGGGTTGAAGAACCAAAACAAGGAAATGCCGGACTATCGTGCTCCGAAGCCGCATTCAGGATTGATGGGGGCTGAGAAGGCAGAGCCGGAAGGCGATTAAGATCCTAAAGTTTTACCGTCGTTAGTTACAGCCCAAAACTCGCAAACGAGATATGCAAGATCTGAAGGAAGTTCAAAAAAGGATTTACCCGCCGATGGTCGAGGGTGAGCATACCTATGCCTCCGTTACCGACAAGATCAGCGACGTAACACTCAAGAAGACGACACCTTTCCATTGGTTCATTGGATTCGGGATCGCCTTCATGATTGCCCAACTGCTTCTGTTTACGGTTATCTGGCTTTTGACGAAGGGTATCGGCATCTGGGGAAATAACCAGCCAGTGGGGTGGGCATTCGATATTATCAATTTCGTTTGGTGGATCGGTATCGGCCACGCCGGAACTTTGATCTCGGCCATCCTACTGCTCCTTAATCAGAAATGGCGAACGTCGATCAACCGTTTCGCCGAAGCCATGACGCTTTTCGCGGTGGCTTGCGCGGGTATGTTTCCGCTGCTGCATACGGGCCGACCATGGCTTGCATATTGGTTGTTCCCTTACCCGAACGTGATGAACGTCTGGCCGCAGTTTCGCAGCCCGCTGATCTGGGATGTGTTCGCGGTATCGACCTACGCGACGGTTTCGCTGCTGTTCTGGTATGTCGGGCTGATCCCCGATCTAGCAACGCTCCGCGACCGGGCTAAGAACAAATTCTTTAAGTTTATCTACGCGGCGCTTTCATGGGGATGGCGCGGTTCGGCGAGGCATTGGCACCGTTACGAGCTTGCGTATCTGATACTTGCCGGCCTTTCCACGCCACTGGTTCTGTCGGTTCACTCGATCGTTTCGCTCGACTTTTCGGTCTCGCAACTTCCGGGATGGCATGCGACATTTTTCCCACCGTATTTCGTCGCGGGGGCTGTATACGCCGGCTTCGCGATGGTGCTGATCCTCTGCATACCGCTTCGCCATTTTTACAAAATGCAGGATTTCATCACTCACACTCATCTTGTTTACATGAGCAAGGTGATGATGGCGACCGGGTTTATCGTGGTGTACAGCTACATAATGGAAGCCTTTTTCGGCTGGTACGGCGGATCGCAGTATGAGTGGTTCATGATCAAGAACCGTATTTGGGAAGGGCCCTATTGGTACATGTACTGGCTGCTGCTGTTATGCAACGGAGCGTCGATCCAGCTTTTGTGGTTCAAGCGGTTCCGTGAGAGCGAATACTGGCTGTTCCTGATAGCGATCGTTGTCAGCGTTGGCATGTGGCTTGAGCGTTTCGTGATCATTGTGACGAGTATTCACCGCGATTTTCTGCCGTCATCGTGGGGAATGTATTCGCCGACCATGTTCGATATTACGATGTTTACCGGCACGATCGGATTTTTCTTTACGCTGATCTATCTCTTCGTAAGGTTCCTGCCGATGATCTCGATCTTTGAGGTGCGAACACTGCTTCCGGCGGCCGATGTGCATGGACATCAGCAGGATTTTGAAGAGAACGTGAACGAGGTCGAATACACGTACGACCGCACTGATCCCCCAAACGAGTAGATCTTTACAGATCATGCAGGATTGATTTTCGAGCTATGGAAAAGAACTTATACGGTCTAATTGCGGAATTTGATACAGCGGAACAGCTGGTCGATGCCGCACGCGAGGCCAGGGACGCGGGATATACGAAAACGGATGCGTGTTCGCCCTTCCCGATCCATGAAATGGATGAAGCCCTCGGGATAAAGAGAAGTATCCTTCCGTATCTATGCCTGGCCGGTGGAATAACAGGACTGCTCTCTGGGCTTGCCCTCACGTATTTCGTCCATGTGATCGATTATCCGATCATCGTCGGCGGCCGTCCGCATTTTAGCTTGCCGTCATTCATCCCGCCGATGTACGAATTGACGATCCTGTGTGCGTCGTTCACGGCCGTGTTCGGAATGCTGTTTCTTAACGGGTTGCCGCGTCCGTATCATCCGCTATTCAACGTTCCGAGATTTGCATTGGCAACGCGCGAAAAATTCTTCTTGGTTATAGAAAGCGAAGATCCGAAATTTGACTATGACGCCGCTCGCGGTTTTATGGAAACCCTCAAGGCGCAGGAGGTCTTTGATGTTGAAGAATAGCGGACAGTGGATAGTGGAAAATGGAAAGTGGAAGAGCCGGGCGTTTTGCCTTGCGCTTTCTGCCTTCTGCTTGCTGTCGGTTGGCTGCCGCTATGACATGCAGGATCAGCCGCGATACAAGGCTTATAAGGAAAGTGACTTTTTTGCGGACAAGCGTGCCTCGCGCGACCTCCCAGACGGAACTGTCGCCCGCGGAAAACTAAAGGATAACAAGGCGTTCTACACCGGCAAGGTCGATAATCCCAATTTGAATGCTCCTGTGCAAACGACGACAGATGCATCCGGAAATACTTTGGTATCGAGCTTTCCGAACGACATCGATGAGTTTCCCGTTCCGGTCACAAAAGAGCTTGTAGATCGCGGTCAGGAGAGATTCAATATTTACTGTATCGTTTGCCATGGGCCGACAGGCAATGGTGACGGAATGATCGTCCGCCGCGGATTTCCAAAACCGCCGACGTATCACGATGATCGTTTGAGAAACGCACCCGTCGGACATTTCTTCGACGTGATATCGAACGGTTGGGGCAAGATGAACAGCTACGCCGCGCAGATCCAGCCGGCCGATCGCTGGGCGATCATTGCGTACATCCGGACTCTGCAAGTGAGCCAAAATCCGGAGATGGTCCAAAAGATGAATTCTGAGAATATTGCCGGAAAGATCCACCCGGAAACACCGAGATCTAACGTACCCGGGGGTGTCAAGTAAATGGCGAATATCAACGAATTTTATGCTCCGGATGATATCAAACGCTGGCGGGCGATCGCACTCGGCGTAGGCGGGCTGGGACTGCTGTTCTGGGCCGTGGGAGCGTTCACTAATTCCGAACAGGCACTTAGGTCGTGGCTACTCGGGTTTATCTTCTGGGCGGGAATCGGTATTGGCTGCCTGGGCGTTCTTATTCTGCAGTATCTCACGGGCGGTGCGTGGGGCGTCGTTAGCCGACGAGTGCTCGAGGCTGGAGCGAGGACGCTGCCGATAATAGTCCTTTTGTTCATTCCTCTTGCCGTCGGCGTTTACACGAACAAGGTTTATACGTGGACACTTTGGGGGCACGGAGCTCAGAGCGAGCACGTCGCCCATTTAATGCAACAGCGGGGCTGGTTTATGACGCCGGCGAGCTGGATATTGCGAAGTATTTTATATTTCGCGTTCTTCGGCGTGATCACATATTTTCTGACGAAATGGTCTAAGCAGCAGGATTCAACTTCGAATCCTGAAGATTCCGCTAAATTTCTTGGATATTCGACCATGCTCTCGGGTCCGGCAATGGTTTTTTACGCCATTATCGTCTCATTTTGTGCCGTCGATTGGGTGATGACGCTCGATCCCTTCTTTTCATCGACGATCTACGGAATGCTGTTCATCGCCGGATGGGGGCTCAGCTGTTTTTGTTTTGTCGTTGCGGTCCTCGCGTTTTTGTCGGACAAGGCCCCGCTCAACCGGGTGCTAGGCAAGAGGCATTTTCATGACCTCGGTAAATTGATGCTTGCGCTCGTGATGGTCTGGACATATTTCAATTTTGTCCACTTTCTTATCATCTGGTCGGCGAATATCCCGGAGGAAACTGAGTGGTTTCTGGTAAGGATGAAAGGCGGTTGGGGAGCGGTTGGACTGATATTGATCGTCTTCCATTTTGCGTTCCCGTTTCTTGTGCTGTTGCAGCAGGATTTTAAGCGTCGGGCGAAATGGATTGCTTCGATCGCGATATTCGTTCTTGTATTCAGGCTCGTAGACATGTTCTACCTGATCGGGCCGAACCCGCGGATCAACCTCGGCGGCGGCGAGCAAGGTGCGTTCATTGTGAGCTGGATGGACTTTATCGGCCCGATCGCGATCGGCGGTTTGTGGTTGTGGTGGTTCATGGGCGAGCTTATGAAACGGCCGCTGGTACCTGTCGAGGACCCGTTCTTTGAGAACGCCATCGAGCATGGTCACGGACATTGAAAATAGGTTGGTGAGAGATTATGACGAGTAGGAACGAAGAACGGCCGGCCGAATATTACGAAAAGGCTCACGAGGAGAATGATATCCGTCTGACGGGCATCCTCTATTTTGGAGTCGGCCTTTTACTTCTCGTGGTGATCACCTTCGGTTTGATGTGGGCCTTGCTCGGAGTCATGGAGCAGCAGATGTCGGATAAAAAGGATACCGGCCCGATGGCGATGACCGACAAAGAACGGCTGCCGCCGGAGCCCAGATTGCAGGCGGCTCCCGGCTTTGGGATCGACGGTCCGAACGGTCGGGTGAATCTGGAATTAGCGGCGCCATCGTCCGAATACCAGGAGATGCGTCGCGAGTGGGACCAGAAGCTCGAAAAAGGAATGGTCGATCCGGCGACCGGTGCGATCTCGGCTTTGCCGATCGATGTAGCGAAGGAAAAATTTCTCGAAGAGAGTGTGAAAGCTAAGAATGGGCCCGATGGGGAAAATGTCTTGACCAATGCGAGGATGTTCATTTCGGATTCGAGTGCGGGCCGGCTTGCTTCGGAGAAGCGAAGATAGCCTTTGGTTATTGGTAATGTAATGAAAAAAAGTTTGCCACAATTAGCAGTTTCGGGGTTGAAACTTTTTGTGTCCGCCATTTTTCTAGCCGGAGCGATCGCCGTGTCCGCTCAAAAGTCTGAGCATTATAATTCGCCGCTTTATTCGCCGCGATATTACGATCCGAGTGTCGGCACCAGCAACGGAATGCCCGAGGCCCTTAAAAAGGTCGGGATCGAGCAGCGGTTAGGCGAGCAGCTGCCTCTCGATACAGAGCTCAAGGACGAGAACGGAAATACGGTAAAGCTCGGCGATTATTTCGGCAAACGTCCCGTGATCCTGGCTCTCGTCTACTACGAATGCCCGATGCTCTGCAACGAGGTTTTGAACGGTTTGACCGGTTCGCTTAAGGGTATGACGCTCGAACCCGGAAAGGATTTTGACGTAGTGGCGATCAGCTTTGACGCTCGTGAGAATGACAAGCCGGACCTCGCCAAGAACAAAAAGGTGAGCTACATGACGCGTTACGGCCATCCCGGGACCGAGGGCGGCTGGCACTTCCTGACAGGAACTCAGGATTCGGTCGATCAGGTGACCAATGCCGCAGGCTTTCATTATTATTGGGATGATAAGAGCAGCCAGTTCGCTCACGCGGGCGGGATCATGATCGCTACGTCTCAGGGCAAGCTTTCGCGTTATCTCTACGGCATCGATTACGCGCCAAAGGATGTAAAGTTCGGCCTGATGGAATCGGCGGAGAACAAGATCGGAAATCCGGCCGAGCAGCTTCTTCTCTATTGCTATCATTACGATCCGGCAACGGGGACATACGGTTTCGCAATATTGCGAGTTATCAGATTATTCGCGGTTGCGATGCTGGTAGGACTCGGCGCCATGGCGTTGGTTTTTTGGCGAAGGAACAAGAGGCGGAGTGAAACGATCTAGAAATGCCCCGGGCGGCTGTTACGGATCGAACTAGATTATGCAAGTAAGTGGATACGTTCCATTATTTCCCGAACAAGCTTCGGATTTCGCGTGGCAGGTAGATCTTCTGTATTTCTACCTGATACTCGTAAGCGTTGCGTTCACGATCCCGATCGTTCTTGCCGTCTTCTTTTTTGCGGTCAAATATCGTGAAAAGGAAAAATTTGCGACGCCGGACGAGATTCACGGCTCCATGACGCTCGAGGCTGTCTGGTCATTCATTCCGTTTGTAGTTTCGATGACGATCTTCTTAGGCGGAGCTATCGTATTTTACAATCAGTATACGCCGCCAAAGGACGCAATGGAGATCTACGTTGTCGGAAAACAATGGATGTGGAAGATCCAGCATGAAACGGGCCAGCGCGAGATAAACGAGCTTCACATTCCAGTTGGTCGCCAGGTGAAGCTGACAATGACTACCGAAGACGTTCTGCACGACTTTTTTATTCCGGCATTTCGCACCAAGGCGGACGTGGTTCCGGGCCGCTACACTTATCTTTGGTTCAACGCGACCAAGCCGGGCAAATATCATTTATTTTGTGCCGAATATTGCGGACTCAACCATTCTGGTATGGGCGGATGGATCTATGTGATGAGCCAAGCCGATTACGACAATTGGCTCAGCGGAAATACGTCGGGCCAGACGCCGGTTGAATTAGGAAAAGATCTTTTTGAAAATAAACTGGGCTGTGCGTCGTGCCACGCGGGCGGGCCCGCCCAACGCGGAGCAAAGCTCGAAGGCATTTACGGCAAGGATGTAAAACTGGTTGGCGGACAGACGCTCAAAGCGGACGATCAATATATCCGCAATTCGATCCTCGATCCGAGCTCGCAGGTCGTCGAAGGCTTTCAGCCGATCATGCCGACATTCAAGGGCCAGGTGACCGAAGAACAGCTCGTCGGATTGGTCGCGTATATCAAGAGCCTAAGCGGTGTGACGGGAACCACGGCACCCGTATCTACAATGCCGGCCGCCAATACTTCAACGACGGCGAACACGCCACCGGCGAATAGGTCCGCAAACCGGGCTAGGGCGGCCAACAGCAACAGAAGGTGAGATAAAGAATTATGCAAACGACGGACGCTATCACAGGTGAATTTGTCAGGCCAAAGCTCAATTATCTGAACAATGGCACGACACTGAGATCGTGGCTCCTGACCAAGGACCATAAGCGCATCGCGCTTATGTACCTGATCTCTGTCTCCGTGTTCTTTATGATGGGCGGTATCTACGCCTCGATCATTCGCCTGGAGCTGCTTACGCCCGCCAGCGATCTGTTGAATACCGGCACCTATAACAAGGTGTTCACCCAGCACGGCATCCTGATGATCTTTTTCTTCCTGATCCCGTCGATCCCGGCCGTTTTGGGAAATTTCTTTATCCCAATAATGATCGGGGCCAAAGACCTCGCTTTGCCACGTATCAACCTGCTGAGCCTCTATATTTACTGGGTTGGCGGAGCTTTCGCTCTGTGGGGTCTGATGCAGGGTGGTGTTGATACCGGCTGGACATTTTATACGCCATACAGCACGACGTTTTCGAATACGTATGTGATGGCCGTCGGCCTCGGTATTTTTATCAACGGGTTTTCGTCGATCTTGACCGGTCTTAATTTTATCGTCACCATCCACACGATGCGTGCTCCGGGAATGACATGGTTCCGGCTGCCGCTGTTCGTTTGGGCACACTACGCGGTGAGCTTGGTGATGATCCTTGGAACACCAGTCATTGCGATCACGATACTGCTGCTCGCGCTCGAACGAGTTGCACACGTCGGCATCTTCGATCCGTCGATAGGCGGGGATCCGATCCTGTTCCAGCATCTTTTCTGGTTCTATTCGCATCCCGCGGTTTACATCATGGTGCTGCCGGGAATGGGCGTGGTCAGCGAACTTATCTCGAATTTTTCGCGAAAAAAGATCTTCGGATACGAATTCATCGCGTTCTCAAGCATCGCGATCGCCGTTTTCGGCTTTCTCGTTTGGGGACATCACATGTTCGTCAGCGGCCAGTCGGTTTACGCGGGCATGGTGTTCTCGTTCCTGACGATGGTCGTCGCCGTTCCGTCGGCGATCAAGATGTTCAACTGGACCGCAACCATGTACAAAGGTTCGATCTCATACGACACGCCCATGCTTTACGGGATCGGGTTCATGGGATTGTTCCTTATCGGCGGGCTTACAGGATTGTTTTTAGGGGCGATCGGTCTGACGGTTCATTTGACCGATACGTATTTTGTCGTGGCACACTTTCACTACGTGATGGTGGGCGGACAGGTGATCGCTTACCTCGGCGGCATCCATTATTGGTGGCCGAAGATCACGGGAAAAATGTACTCGGAATTCTGGGGCAAGATCTCGGCGATGCTGGTTTTTGTCGGGTTTAACCTGACATTCTTCCCTCAGTTCATTTTGGGCTATCAGGGAATGCCCCGCCGGTACGCGTCTTATCCCGAGGAGTTTCAGGTCCTGAATATTTTCTCGACCGCCGGAGCTTCTGTGTTGGCTATCGGGTTTGTGATGCCGGTCGTCTATCTTGTCCATTCGCTTTTCTGGGGCAAGGAAGCCGGGCCGAATCCGTGGATGCTGCCGGGTCTCGAATGGCGTACCAGCTCGCCGCCTCCGACCGAGAATTTCGACGTGCCGCCCGTGGTCACGTGGGAAGCGTACGAGTTCGGTGAAGAAAGCGGTCTGGACCTCGAGGAAGCACGGCGGAGAGAAGTAGTGAGAGCATAATTGAGGGGTTGGCAAATTGGCAAAGGGCGGTCGGCAGTGAATGCAGCCGAGTGCACCATTGCCACCGCCGTCCCTACTAACTAAAAATGGCGACACACGCAGAAAATTTGGATCACGAACATCATCACCCGCCGGGGCTTCAGCATCAGTTCGATGACATGGAGCAGCAGGAAGAGTCCGTCTCGATCGGGATGTGGATGTTCCTGGTGCAGGAGATCATGTTCTTCGGCGGATTGTTCACCGTCTATCTGGTGTTCCGCTCGCGGTTCCCCATGGCATTCGCAGCCGGCAGTAATCACCTGAACGTGGTGATGGGTTTTGCCAACACGCTAGTGCTGATCGTTAGCAGCTTGACGATGGCGCTTACCGTGTATTTCGCGCAAAAGGGCAACCGGAATATGCAGGTGATCCTGATCATTCTGACCATGCTGTTCGGCGCGACGTTCCTCGGCGTCAAGGTTGTTGAATACAAGGAAAAGTATGACGACGGACTAGTTCCCGTTACTGGCCTCAACCGCGTGGTCAAAGCTCCCGTGGGTGCCGGGCATGACGAAACGACGGCTAAACCCTGCTGGGAAATCGCCCACGGGGAAGAGCACGAATACATCAATCCTAAGAGCGAATTTCAATGGCACGACTGCTCGCTTGCGAAAAAGGCCGAGGTCGGCAATTACCTGACGCCCGCCGAGAAGGTCGGTTATTACAACACGGGCACGGGCCAGATCGACCCTGACAAGTTCCGCGACAAGGTCCGCATTTATTTCTGGATCTATTTCGCCATGACCGGCCTGCACGCCCTTCACATGATAATCGGACTCGCTCTGATGACCTGGCTCGGGTTCAAGGCCTGGAGAAATACGTTCAGTTCCGAGTATTACATGCCGGTCGAGATGTCGGGCCTGTATTGGCACTTTGTCGATATTGTTTGGATATTTCTGTTCCCGCTGCTCTATTTGCTGGGCAGACACTTTATTGCACACGGAGGGTAGGTGATGTCGGACGAGCACTCAGAAGAACAACATATCGCGATACCGGGTTACTTGGTGGTATTCGGTATTCTGGTCGTAGGCACGATAGTTACTTATCTGGTCGCATTGACCGACCTTGACAGCCGTTTGTTTCCGGGTGCCAATACGCTTGTCGCCCTACTGATCGCTTTCACCAAGATGGCGTGTGTCATGCTTTTCTTCATGCACGTTTATTGGAGCAAAAAGCTGATATGGTTGTCAGCTATTGCAAGCTTTTTCTGGTTGGCGATAATGTTTGCGTTTACGATGCAGGATTACTTTACACGGTCGCTAGGGCAGTTCACGAATTAGACATCGGGACATGTTAAAAGCGCGGTCCGATCGGCAAAAAACCGGTCGCGGCCGCGTCTTTCATTGATTAGGATACTTGCCCGCCCGCATGCTATCATCAACGATTTGATACGCTCATACTCATATTTTGAGGGTTTTATAGGACAACAGAGTATTGATACCATACATCAGAACGTGAAGATGTTTAACAGATCCAACCGGCTCGCGCCCGTAATAATAATTTTAATATCATCGCTTGGGTTTCTGACGAGCTGCAATTTCGTCAAAACCAATACACCTACCGCCACTCTTCTTAAGACTGAGGACGCCTCGCGCGAAGAGCTGATGAACGAGGTGAATCGATTTGCCTCGGTTAACTCGGTACATGCAAAGATGTATCTAAAGTTTGAGGATAATTCGTTTGCTGAGTTTGGAAATAAGGAGGTCTATCGGGCGGCTGACGGCGATGTTGTCGTGCAGCGTCCGTCAAAGATCTACATGCGGGTCCAGGTGCCCGTCCTGAAAACGGATGTTGCGCAAATGACCTCTGACGGAACCTCCTTCAGGGTGGCGATCCTGCAAGATGGCGGAAGCGGGCGGTACAAAAAGTTTGTGAAAGGTACCAACGATGCTGATTACTCAAAGCTTCAAAAGGTGATGAAGTCTGCCGATCTTGATAACGGGAAAGCTATCAAGGAAAACGTCAATGCCTTCGCCAGTCTTCGGCCGCAGCATTTCACTGATGCGATCCTTGTCCGACCAATCGACGCGGGGGATGTCTATGCGCAGAGCACGATCTTTCAGATCGAAGAAGATACCAGTCAGCAGAAAAAATCACCGATCCGTAAGGTTACGCGGGGTTATTATTTACTAGATGAGTTTGCAAAGGATTCGGCGGGAAACCTCGAGATAACTCGGCGTTTCTGGTTTGATCGTGTTGGCGGCATCCGCTTGGCACGTCAGCAGATATTCGATATTCGGGGCGAGGTTTCGTCCGACATCGTTTATGGGAAGCCCGGCAATCTCTCAGACGATTTGAAATATGCGAATCTTCCGCTTGAGATCACCGTAACGCGCCCCAAGGAAAAATATTCGATGAAGCTTACGTATCAAACGCCTGAAAGTGTAACTGTTGGTAAGCTCTATCCGGATACTGCATTTCAGCTAGAGAATTCGTGGCCCCTACCGGAAGTCGATCTCGATAAAGAGCTGCGGGAGGTTACCGCCGGCCAGCCGCAGAATGATAATCGCAATTCGGCTTCGCGGGCTCAGTAGCATTTCTCGATGAAGACGATCCTCAAGACCGAGAACCTGGTCAAATCTTACAAGATCGGCAAGATCGAGGTGCCTGCCCTTCGCGGTGTTTCGATTGATATCGCCGAGGGCGAATTTGTTGCGATCATGGGCCCGTCGGGGTGCGGGAAATCGACGCTGCTCCATCTACTGGGCGGACTCCTTTGTCCGACGAGCGGCAGCATTTCCATCGACGGCGAAGATATCTCGAAGATCACTGATGCGCAGCGGACCGACATTCGCCGCCGAAAGATAGGTTTTGTGTTTCAGAGGTTCAATCTTTTCCCGACTCTTACCGCCGACGGCAATCTAAAGCTCGCCGAAAAGATCCATACCGGCAATGGCGACGGCAGTGCCCACAGGCGCCGTGAGGTTTTGAGCTTGCTAAAGCTTGAAGATAAGATGAACCATAAGCCTCTCGAGCTTTCAGGGGGCGAACAGCAGCGGGTGGCACTTGCACGGGCGGTTATCAATAACCCGGCTATAATCCTGGCCGATGAGCCTACGGGAAATCTCGATACCGCGAATTCGCAGATCGTGCTCGATATGTTCAAGGAATTGAATCAAAGGCTTAATCAAACGATCATTATGATCACGCACAACCCGGAGGCGGCGACAAATTGCACGCGAATTATCCGGATGAAGGACGGACTGATCGCCGAATGATAAAAAACATCATCTGGTGGAGCTACGAGCGGGCCAGTTGGCAATGGGATGTTCTGTGCATACTGATAATGTGCTTTATCTTTTTAACGCCAAAGACCTGGTTCGAAAAAGACGATCGATTTGCAACCCAAGAGCCCGTCATCGGCGTCCAAATAGCGGAAAATCATTCCGGCGATGCCCACGTCGACGTAAACTCCTGTCCTGCCGGAAATTAAACGAAGGAAATAGTAAACGCGGCCGGTTTCGGGCGTTTTTATGTTTGGGGCAAATTATTTTATGAAAAGATCGATTCGCACGATGTTTGCAGCGGTTTTAGCGATTACGGTGATATCGTTATTCTCGACGGTGAAAATCTCGGCACAGCCAGGAATTATTGGTGAGGTTTTACGGCGGATGGAGAACCATTACAAAACTCTTTCGACCCTAAAGGCATCCGTCAAGATGGACCTGTATACCTCCCAGATCGAGGACCACGAGAGCCGCGAGGGAAGCTTGATTTTCATTCCTCAGAAGGGCCGCGACGCGGCTTTTCGAATCGACTGGACCAAGCCTTCCTCAGAATCTCTTTCCGTAGTAAATAAGCAGTACGTTATGTACCAGGCTAATCTCAAGCAGGCCACAACCGGCTCAGTGAACGGCGTAAGGGCGCCAGGCGGTAGTAGTATCCTCTCAATACTCAACATGTCGAAAGTAGAACTGAAGGCTAATTTTGATATCAATTATGTCGGGCTCGAGAATGTTACTGGAGGAACGTCAACATGGCACCTTCAGCTAATTCCAAAGACGGCCATCGGTTACAAAAGTGCCGATATTTGGGTCGACGCGGATGGTATGCCTGTACAGCTGAAGCAGGTCCAGAAGAATAATGATTCGACAACCGTATTGCTCTATGCGCTCAACAAGAATTCTAAGATTGATGCAAGGGATGTGCAGGTCAGTGTTCCGAAGGGAACGAAAGTAATTAAGAGCTAGAAAGGAGAATAATCTTTGTGAAAAATCTAAAGGGACTTGCTATGTCTGCATCAATTCTTCTTATTGGCATTCTCGGGGGCACCTCCGCCTATGCCCAACGAAAACCTTTAGATGAGGCCCTAAAGCGTCTGGATGATAATTACAAAAACCTTTCGACCGTAAGGGCCAACGTCACCATGGACAGATATGAATCTCAGCTCGGAGATCATGACGTATCGGAAGGCTCCGTTATGTTATTGCCCCTCAAAGGTCGCGATCCCGCATTTCGAGCCGATTGGGTCAAACCTGGAAATGAATCCCTATCGGTGGTTAATGGTGAATACATAATATGGCGCGCCAATATTCGCCAAGCCATTCACGGTTTGGTCAAAAAGGCGACGAATAACGCCTCAGCTGGGAATGCCTTTTCATTTATGAGTATGTCCAAAGAGCAGCTGAAAACGAACTACCAGCCCGATTATGTTGAGCTAGAAAATCTGAACGGCGGAAAACCGGCATGGCATATTCGATTAACACCTCGAAAGGCCGCCGACTTTAAGGTCGCCGACATCTGGGTAGACGTGGACGGAATGCCGGTTCAGACGAAAGTCACAAGAAAGAACGGGGATTCGACGACGATCCTTCTGACAAATATTAAAAAAACGTTCAGATAAAAACCGTTGACATAAAGATACGCTTGCCTAAGGACGTCAAACCGATCGAAGGTTAAGCTGTTGTTAGACGTGCTGGAGAGACCTAAGCGTTCGAGAGCAGGTCTCTTTTTTGATTTGAAAAGCTTTTTCGCAGATTTTATAATTAAGGTTTGATGTTGAAGAGGATATTGGAATAGTAGTTTGTATGCCAAAAGCAAGCAGTTTTAGCAGGTTTACGCGGGGCGTTCGGCACACGGTGCGGGCGTTTGCTTCGACGCGGCATCCGGTGTTGGTGCATATTGTGCCGATGCGGCGGTGTAATTTGGCTTGCACTTACTGCAACGAATTCGATAAGACCTCCGACCCGGTGCCCATCGATACGATGCTCGAGCGGATCGACAAGCTAGCCCAGTTCGGTTCGTCGGTTATCACGATCTCGGGTGGCGAGCCGATGATGCACCCGGAAATTTACGAGATCATCGCCCGCATCCGGCACCATGGAATGATCGCCGGCCTGATCTCGAACGGCTACTACTTTCAGCCGGAAAAAGTAAAGAAACTGAACGAATCCGGCCTCGACTACCTACAGATCTCGATCGATAACGTAACGCCCGACGATGTTTCGAAAAAGAGCTTGAAGGTTCTCGACCAGAAGCTCGTTAACCTGCGTGACTACGCTAAATTCAAGGTGAATATAAACAGCGTGGTTGGCGGTGGCGTGGCGAACCCGGACGAGGCGTTGATCATCGCGAATCGCGCGCGAGAATTGGGATTCTCGTCGACGGTCGGCGTTATCCATGACGGCGATGGCCTCAACAAAGGGCTGACCGTCCGTGAAAAGGAAGTCTACAAAGAGATAAAGAGCAAGGGCTCGAGCTCATACGCCCGCTGGAATTGGTTCCAGGACACTCTGGTCGACGGCGGCGAATATGAGTGGCGCTGCCGTGCCGGTTCGCGGTATCTCTACATCGATGAATTCGGCATGGTCAACTGGTGCTCGCAGCAGAGGGGCACGCCGGGGATACCACTACTCGAATATACCCACGCCGACATGGACCGTGAATATCACACCGAAAAATGGTGTGCTCCAACGTGTACGATCCAGTGCGTCCACCAGGTTGGCCATCTCGACGCATGGCGCGATCCGCAGATCTCGCTCAGCGAATACAACAAGAAAAATGGCAAAGGCCTAAAAAAAGAAACTGTCGCCCAGATCGTCGGAGCCGAGTAGCCCTGGCAACCCGCTCGCGTAAAAACCTTTCGGGAAATTTAAAAAAGAGGCTGTCAATAGACAACCTCTTTTCAGCCTCGATTGTAATAAGTTTGGTTATACGGCTACCTGGCCGGCCGCCACAGCACGTACTGCCTCGGTCGTAAGACTCTGGCCGCCAACTCCCCAATCGCCGCTTTTGACCTCATCGACGACGACCCAAGTGTACTGACGAAGATTTTCGCCCTCAATGGCGACCATCGCATCGGTTAGATCCTTAACGATCCGCTGTTTCTGATCGCTCGAGAAAACACCCTCAATTAGCTTTACATTGATCAATGGCATATATATTTGCCTCCTATTATAAATTGGCGCAAATATCTGCACCACTTAGGTAAGGCAAAAACGCGGAATTGCTTCAAATTGCGGAAAATAATATTGTGTTTCTCAGCGTGATACTTAGTGTCACATTATGAGAGCCGAACTTGTAACAACCTGAAACGCCGTGCGACCGAGCTTTTGGAAGAAGTGGAACGCGAAAAGCAGCCGATATTGATCGCGAAACAAGGATTGCCAAGCATCTATCTCGTAGATACTGAAACCTACGAATTTGAACGGAGAAGAGCTCGAATCTTAGTGGGCATCGCTCGAGGCGAACGCGCTGTGGGCGGGGGTGATGTTGTGACCCACGATGAATTCAGAGAACGTATGTCAAAGTGGCTGAAATAGTTTGGACCGGTCCTTTCGCGAGATCGTGGAATTCATTGCACTGGACAATCCCAATGCGGAGCGGAAACTAGCCGTCAGGATCGAACGCCAGGTCGAACGATTAGAGGAGCCCTCCCCTGAGCGGGGCGTTCGCTCCCGAAATTCCGTCGTCCGCGTTAAGACAGTTGATCGAGCCTCCTGCCGCATCTTATATCGACTCGAGAAAGACAACGCCTACATTCTGCATGATCTTCGATTTTGAGCAAATGCTGAGACCGAGCTATTTCGACGCCGAAGAATCGTACCTTGATAGGGAATAGGACGCGAACTTAATGGAATCTCTGCCATATGACTTCAGACAAACTTTTCATTCCGACGCTTCTCGGGACACCTCGCAAGAATCGCGAGAGCCGAAACGTGGCCAACTGGGTTTGCTCCAAGATGCGTGGGCACGATGATATTGAGACGCAGTTGTTCGACGTCTGCGAATTCGAGTTGCCGCACGACCATTACGGAACCGAGATCGGGCATCTGTTTCCCGACTGGCGTGATGCGGTCCTTCGGGCGGACGGTCTTGTTATCGTGACGCCGGAATATAATCATGGCTACCCCGGAACTTTAAAAACGGTCCTTGACCTCCTGTTGAAGGAGTATATTCATAAGGCAGTCGCGTTCGTCGGCGTCTCAGCCGGGCCCTGGGGTGGTACGCGCGTGGTCGAAGCTTGCGTGCCGATGGCCCGCGAGCTTGGGCTGGCCGTGACATTCAGCGATCTTAATTTTCCAAACATAAAGAACAAGTTCGACGACGACGGAAATCTTCTCGACGACTCTTATGAAACCCGCGTGAAAGGATTTCTTGACGAACTGGTTTGGATGGCGACGGTTCTTCGATGGGGCCGCCGTAATGTTCCCTCGAAATACCATCAATAGGTTATTCTGTCGATAGATAGAATGACTCATTTACCGCATAATGAAAATCATCGTTCGCACCGAGTAGGTTGGCTGCGGGCGGCTGTTCTTGGCGCCAATGATGGCGTCGTCTCAACCGCGAGCCTGGTGATCGGCGTTGCAGCCGCAGCGTCGGAACATGGAGCGATCATGCTGGCCGGTGTCGCAGGTTTGTTCGCTGGGGCTTTGTCGATGGCTGCGGGCGAGTACGTCTCAGTTCACTCGCAGGCGGATACGGAAAAGGCCGATATTGAACTGGAAAAGCGTCACCTGGAAGCCGAGCCGGAATTTGAGCTGCAGGAACTGTCCGCTATCTACGAGGGACGCGGGCTCGACGCGGACCTGGCAAAAAAGGTTGCCGAGCAGTTAATGTCCCATGATGCGCTCGGTGCGCATACTCGCGACGAACTCGGGATCTCTGAAGTTTCTACAGCACGTCCTATTCAGGCTGCGATCTTTTCGGCAGTAAGCTTTTCGCTCGGGGCGTCGCTTCCGCTGCTTGTCGCTTATCTGGCCCGCGGCGGTTATTTGATCCCGATCGTCGGCGTCAGCTCGCTCATTTTCCTTGCGGTGCTCGGAGCTATTGCCGCTAAGGCAGGCGGTGCAAGCATGATGACGGGGGCCGTCCGCGTATTTTTCTGGGGTGCCATCGCAATGGCCGCTACTGCGCTGATCGGAAAACTGTTTGGGACGGCGGTGAATTAGGCGAGCGTCTTCACCTATCAAATTTCCAACCGCACTATTTGCCTAACAGCTTTGTATCTCTTTCGGGCGATGTTCGACAGACTGGGGCCGTCTGCCGTGCGGGGCTCAGCGTTTTGCGACGTCAGAGCCGATGGTCCAGACGATGACGGAGCTTGAGAGGCCGAGGCCGGAGAGGCGGCCGGCCATCATGATCAGGGTTTCGCCCTGCTGGACCATCTGTGCTTCGAGAAGCTTGCTCTCACCTGTTTTCAGTACTTCTTCGGTTGAATGAGCGGCGTCGTGAAGGAAAGGTTTTACGCCCCAGATCAGCGCAAGCTGGTGGCAGGCATCGGGCGAGGTTGTGAGCGCGAAGGTTTGCAGGCCAGAGCGTATCGTCGACAGACGGCGGGCCATCAAACCTGATTCCGTGAAGACCGCGATCTTTTCGGTCAGCATTTCCTTGGCAGCATACGCCGCTGCTTTGCAGAGAGCCTGGCTCGTCCGTCCCGAAGGCGACTGCGAGAATTTGACCGGTCTTCGAAGCTGCGCGGGCTTTACGGTTTCTGCGGCGTCGATGATCCTGACCATCGTGCGGACGGCTTCGAGCGGATAATTGCCCGAGGCGGTTTCGGCTGAAAGCATTACGGCGTCAGTGCCGTCCCACACCGCGTTGGCGACATCAGACGCCTCGGCCCGGGTCGGGAACGGATTTTCGATCATCGACTGGAGCATCTGTGTGGCGGTGATGACGAACTTATCGTGAGCCACGGCCTCTTCGATAATTCGCTTTTGATAAACGGGCACGAGTTCGACGCTGGTTTCCACGCCGAGGTCGCCGCGAGCGACCATCAGGCCATCAGTCGCACGTACGATCTCGTCAAGATTTTCGATCGCCTCCGCTTTTTCGATCTTTGCAACAAGCAGGGCTCGTCCCATCTTCCGTTTATTCTGCTTCTTGATGATGTCGATGACTTCTTTGCAGTCTTCGGCCTTGCGAACGAACGAGAGCGCGATATAATCGGCGTTTTGCGCCATCGCCCAATCGAGGTCGATCCGGTCCTTTTCGGTCAGCGAAGCGATGGGGAGCTGAGTGTTCGGAAGATTGATGCCTTTTCGTTCTTTGAGAATTCCACCGATCACTACACGGCAGATCACGTCTGTCTCCGTTTCCGAATCGACGATCAGCTCGATCGCACCGTCGTCGATCAGAATCCGCGTTCCGGGATCGACCACGTCAACGATATGAGCGAAATTCGTGCCGACGGTGGTACGGCTCCCGACTATGTCGCGCGTCGTAAGCGTGAACTGCTGGCCCGCGATCAGCTCGACGTCCGCTCCGTTCTCGAGCATTCCGGTTCGGATCTTCGGTCCGCAGAGATCGACCAGCACGGCGAGCGGCTTGTTCAATTTCGCAGCCGCCGTGCGTGCATGAGCGATCGTTTCTGCATGCTGCTCCTGCGTGCCGTGGGACATATTTATTCGCACCGCATTAAGGCCTGCTTCGATCATCGATTCGATCATCTCAGGCGAACTCGAAGCCGGCCCGAGTGTGGCTAATATCTTTGCTCTACGCATAAGTTGTTCAATCTCATAATTTTACCTTTTCTCGCTAAATTCGTGAAGTTTCTTCAGGTAGTTCATTGTCGTGGCGACGAAAGTCGAATGCGACCAGGTGAGAGGAGAAACGGACGCCGGTTCGCGAGTGATCGGGTTTAGCTGCTCAGCCAAAACGCCGGACGGGAGTGCGGCGTCGACCACCCATTTCATGATGTCGAGGGCAGGTTCAAGGTCGGATCTTGTCTTCGCGGCGGCGATGGCATGGTCGGCCATCCAGAGAGTGCAGATGAACCAGATATTTCCCGGGACCGATTCGGAAACGCTCATATACGCATCGCGTTCAAATCTCGCGATGCCTCCGCCAACGGCAAGTTTTTCCTTTACCGCCTGCATTGTCGTTGTGACCAAAGCGTCGTTTGGATCGAACGCTCCGAAATAGAATGTACCGAAGAGGGAGGCGTCAACGGTTGCGTCGGATTCGGTACGATCGTCAGAGTGGAACTGGATCGCTCGGAGGAAGCGGCCAAGCTGTGCGCTGTAGAGATGTGTGCGCATACCTTCGACTATCTCGTCAGCTGCCGACACATAACCTTTCGCGCGATCAGCCTCGCCAAAAAGCATTGCGAAATTTGCGGCCGCCCGCAGGCCGCCGACCACGGCGGCACAAGTAAAGGTGTGAATGCCCCGCCGGTCCTCCCACAGGTTCCAGCTCGGAGCGGGCAAGCCAGTGTCCGCGTCGCGAAATCCCATCATAAAATCTGCGCATTTTACAACCAATTTGCTATAGAGAGGATGAACGAAATCGATATCGCGGTAGAGATCGTAATGCTGCCAGAGAGCCCACAATACGAGGGCCGTTTCGTCTTCCTGGATCGGGATAAGTTTTTTTCGTCCCGCCACGTCCCAAGCGGCGTGCCAGCCGGACGCTACCGTTCCATCGGGATTATATTTTTGAAGGAAATATCCGCCTGACGGCGCGATGCGGCCCGAAAGAGCGTAAAACCGGCGGGCGATCCCTGCATACGAGGCAAGATCTAAAGCGTTGGCGACAAAAGCTCCGTCACGCATCCAAACATAGCTGTAATGATCGGTCGCCCGAGCGGCAACATCGGAATCGTTGGCGGCGAGGATAGCTCCCTTGTGATCGATCTGCGTGCGGACGATCAGCAAAGAGCGTTTGTGAAATTCGATTATCTCTGGCGGAAGCTCGCTAAAATCCGTCTCGTTCTTGTTGACCCACGCCCGCCAATAGTTCGCCGTGTACTCGAGAAATCCCTCCGGGCCCCGCATGAGCACGTTTGAATTAAGCTCAGCTACTTGGTGATGCGTGGTGCCCGCAGCTATCCAATAATAAAAGATCCCCGCAGCATTGGGTCCGATCGAGAGATCGACCGCGATAGTCGAATCAACAGAGCCTTCGGTGATGGCACCGCCGTTCAGCAGCCCGTCCTCGGCATCGCGCCACGTTCCTTCCTGGTCACGAAACGCTTTGCGGCCCGTCGCGAACTGGTCGAAGTGCGGCTCGGTGTTGATCAGAAAATATCGGTGCTTCTTGTAATGGATCAGCGATAGAGTTTCGGGGTCGTAGAACGCTGTATCGCCCACCTTGTTCTCGTAGATACGAAAATCGTGATGAAGAAAAACGCGGATACGCCGCTCAGAGTCAGCCAAATTCTCGACGCTCACACGGCGAAAGAAGACGTTATCGTGGCTTGCAACCGTGTCGTTGCAAACTAGACGAACGCGGAGATCATGGTTTACGAGGGTGACATCGGTGACGAGTGTTTCGGGTAGATAGCGAAGATCGCGTTCCCAGTCGTCTGAAAAGACCCAGGAAAATTGTCCTTCAACCCAGACACCGAAGCGAAATGGAAATCCTTCGGTATGGTTTTCCTGGCCAACGTGCGGGAAATAGATGTCTCGGATCTGATATTTGTCGTCGAAATTTACCAGCAGATTGCCGTTGCCGACGGGAATGTCTCTCATAGGCCTCGGGTCACTGGATAGACATTGCCGTTTGAACGGCGTTGTCGAGATCCTTCTTGAGTTGCTCGTCAAAGCCGACGATCCGTTTTACGACCCGTCCGCTACGGTCGATAACGATCGTCTGCGGAATACGGTCGTCGTCGGCAAAAATGTAGACCTGGAGGTCGTTGTCTGGGAACGCGAGTTGGTAGTCGATCGGTGTTTGCCGAAGGAATTCAGGAATCTTCGGTTTGTCCTCGGCACCACCAGAATTCAATCCGACGACGATCACTCCGGAATCGGCTAATTTAGCGTGAATGGCGTTCAGATGCGGTATCTCATCGCGGCACGGCGGACAATATGTCGCCCAGAAATCGAGGACCACAATCTTTCCGGCGAGATCGTTCAAGGCCACGGGCTTTCCGTCGTTTCCTGTCCAGGTCATTTCGCGGAGGGGTTTCTTGACCGGAGCGTCGTTTATCGAGACCGGGCGGTTCGATACAGAGACGGGCGCCGCTGCCGGATGACAGGCAGATACGACCGAGGCCGCGAAAAGAACTGCTATTGAAAGGCGACGCATCAGAAAACATGGTAATTCGGAAACACGAAATTGTAAAAGTATACATCGTGCCATTTGCGTTCAGAGCGGGTGCGCTTACCATTGTCGAGTGAGCATTTACAGGTATCCGATCAACGATCTGTTCCAAACGCCCAAGCACGCCGGCCAGCCTGACGTTGCGAACGGCGTCGGCACTTCGGCGACGTTTGTTTGCGGATCGTTCGTCAGGTTGTCTATTCGGGTCGATCCCGAGACAAAGATCATAATCGACGCCCGCTATCAGACGAACGGATGCGGATACATGGTCGCCGCGGCCGAGGTGATCGCAGGACATATCGAGAGGCGTCGCTTGGCGGAACTTCACAGCCTGGATCAGGCTTGGATGGATTCGGTCATTGAATCGAATTTGGGAGTGTTCGAGGGCGAAAGGCAGCATTGCAAAGATGCGTGCTTTGCAGCGCTCCATGATGCGTTCGCTGGCTATCGAGCATGGTTGATCGAGGAATTTCACGGTGAAAAAGGGCTGATCTGTACATGTTTTGGTGTAACCGAGGAAACGATCGAAGCTGCGATAGACCAAAAGAAAGCGCGATCGGTCGAACAAGTCGCGTCAATGTGCAGGGCGGGATCGGGCTGCGGCTCGTGCCGGATGATGATACAGGAAATGATCGATGAAACGATGAGGGGTTCGGATATGATATAATCCCGAAATTCGAACGCTTTCGATCTTTGCGGTTCGAAAAAAGGAGTTTTTTAGCCTTAGCTGCCGAAATCTTTTTATAATGGACGACCCTGCTAGTAGCTTCCTTCTGTTTTTTCAAGGTGCCCCTATCGACCAATTTCCGTCCCTGAGCGAGATCTTTCTCGATGCGTCATTGATACTTCTGTTCGTCGGGCTGAATGCCTTTTTTGTTGCGTCGGAATTTGCCTTGGTTTCGCTGCGCCGACCGCGAATACAAACGATGGCGGACGAAGGAGGCAAGGGTGCCGCGGCTGCATTGCGGCTACTTGACAACCCGACCCGGTTCATCTCGGCCGTTCAGCTTGGCGTGACGCTTGCGTCGCTTGCCCTTGGCTGGCTTGGCGAACCGTCGCTGGCAAAAATATTCGAGCCCATCGCGGAAATGGTTGCAAGCGAGGGAACGGCCGGTTACATCGCGCACGGCGTCGCGATCGCGATATCGTTCTGCATTATCACGTTCTTCCACGTGGTTTTGGGTGAGCTGATCCCGAAAATGTTCGCGCTGGATCGAGCCGAGGGCTTTGCGGTTTTCGCATCGCGTCCGCTGGAATTATTCGCGACCGTGTTTTCGCCGGTTTTGTGGATCTTTAACAAAGCAGGCTCGGCGGCTGGACGTGCTCTCGGCTTAAAAACTTCGCTTGAGCACGCGTCGGTCTATACGGAAGAAGAGCTTCGACAATTGGTTAAACTTTCCGAGGAAAGTGGCCATCTTAAGGAAGAAGAGCGTGAACTTATCGACAAGGTCTTCGAATTCTCGGAAACTACGGTCAAGGAAGCGATGATCCCGAGAACGGAGATCGTGGCACTTTCTGAGGGATGTACTTTGGAGGAGATCGCCGAGGCGTTCCATGAGCACGGCTACTCGCGGCTACCGGTCTATCGCGACTCGCTTGATGACATCGTCGGCGTAATTCATAGCAAGGACCTGATGGCGTATCTGCGTCGGCCGAAAAGCTTTAAGGTCGAGAGTATTATTCAAAAGCCGGTTTATGTTGTGGACACGGCCCGGCTCGAAGACGTTTTGCGGCAGATGCAGAAGGAGAAATTTCATTTCGGCTTCGTCGTCGACGAACACGGCGGCGTCGAGGGAATAATTACTCTTGAAGATCTTCTCGAAGAGATCGTAGGCGAAATTTCCGATGAACACGACGAAGAAGTAAATCAACAGATCGAACCGCAGCCCGATGGAAGTTTTCTGCTCGATGGGGGCCTAGCGGTACGTGACCTCAATCGGCGGTTAGAAATGAATCTGCCGATCTCAGAAGGCTACACGACGGTCGCGGGTTTTCTGATGTCCGAGGCCGGGCAGTTGCTTAACAAGGGCGAGAGCGTTGCGTTCAACGGGCACGTTTTCCGCGTCGAAGAAGTCGACAAACGGCGGATCACGAAAGTCCTCATGCAAACCTCCCAGACGGAAGAGGCGGCAAGCTGAGGTCACTTCAATTCCTCAAAAATAAACGCTAAACTAGTCGGGAACTTCTTGTCCCGACGCGTGCCGAAAAGCATTCTAGTAAAATCCGTGGTTCTTACAGGGTTCGTCGTGTTCGCGGTGGCTGTAGGCGTGCTCGCGCTTCGACCCCATTATGTTGGTACTCGGTCGGGAAAGGCTGACGAGAATTACATCAGCTCGGAGAAATGTCGCACGTGCCACGAGGATCACTACGCATCATGGCGGCGCACGCATCACAGCCGGATGACGCAGGAGGCAACGGCTGAAACCGTCCAGGGCGATTTCGATCACCAAAACACATTCGAATACGAAGGCGTTAAAGCGAAGATGGAGCGACGCGGACAGGTTTTCTACATGAATTTCGCCTACTCTGACGGACGAGCGGAATCTTACAAGATCGAGCGAACCGTCGGGTCGCGCCGGATCGAGCAATATGTCGGCAACAAGAACGGCCAATACTTTCGGCTGCCGGTCGCTTACGATCTGATGAATCGCCGGTGGATGAGTTTGAACGGATCGTTCTTTTACCCGGACGGGGCCGATTTCAAACAGCATTTTACTCAGTGGGATACTAACTGCGTCTTTTGCCACAACGTTAAGGCCCAGCCGAATTTTGATTTTCAAACGCGAACGGCAAAAACCGAGGTCGCTGAACTCGGGATCGCTTGCGGAGCCTGTCACGGCCAGGGGGCGGAACACGCGGACCTCGCTTCGTCCCCGGCGACCCGAGCTGCGTGGCATCTGGATGAAAAAGCAGACACTAAGATCGTAGATCCCTTGAAGCTGGACACCGACCGTTCGATGATGGTGTGCGGGCATTGTCACGGGCAGCGGATCCCGCAGCCGCAGGACAGGATACGGGAGATATTGGGCAAAGGCGACCCATTTGACGCGGGGGAAGATCTCTCGACGATGTACGCGCCGATCCATCAAATGACGAGCATCGGTAATGTTTCGTTCGCGAATCGATTTTGGCCGGACGGCTCGCCGCGATTGACCGCGTATGAATATCAGGGAATTCTTGATTCGGCTTGCTTCAAAAAGGACACGCCGGGAAATCGGATCAATTGCCTGAGCTGTCACTCGATGCACGACGGCGATATCAAGGGGCAGATCACCGAAGAAAAACGGACCAATGCGGCTTGTACACAATGCCACACGGAACTTCGGGATGAGAAGGCGATGACAGAGCACACCAAGCACTCGGCAAATTCCACCGGCAGCAGCTGCTACGCCTGTCACATGCCAGAGATCGTTTACGGCGTGCAGACTTTCCATCCGACGCACAAGATCACCGTGCCTGATCCGTCGCGAACTGCGGAAGAAGGTGTGCCGAACGCGTGCAGCCAATGCCATTTGGATAGATCAGTTAACTGGGCGATAGAGAGTGCGAGATCGCTTTGGCCCGACAGGTATCGTGATTCCAGGACTTCGACCGACGTCCAATTTGCGGTGGCTGAGGGAGTACGCGGTCTTTTTGGGGGCGATGCGTTGACACGGGCGATGATGGCGGACGCTTTATCGAGACACGCGGACGCGTTTTGGGCCGAGCCGTATCTGATCGAGGCTTTCGAACACGACAACTATCCGATCGTCAGATATTTTGCGGCCGACGGATTGGCGGCGTGGCATGCGGACCGGCAGAAGCCGGACTACTTTTGGTCAGACGATTCGCGAACGAAGATGATCTCGGCCTGGTGGCAGGGAATTGAGGCTGCCCGTGCGACTGATGCTCGCAAGTTTGGAGCAAGTCTCCGCTCGACACGAAAGGACGTTGACCTAGAGGTGGGCGAATAGATGGCTGAAACTGAAGGCGGCACAAAAAATTTCGAGGGTCTCTCCCGGCAAGGATGGATCGGCGTCGCGTTCTGGATTTCGTTCGGTCTGCTCATCGAGGGACTGATCGGATTTCGCTCGCCGAGTTATCTATCCGACCCGGTCAGGCGTGAATTGTTCCGGCTTGCACACACGCACGGAACGGTTTTAAGTATTTTGCTGCTCATCGCGTTGATTTATTTGGCGAAGAATTTTATCACTCCGCCAACGGCTGCGATCTGGAGTCTGAGGATCGGGACGGTTTTGATGCCGGCTGGGTTTCTTCTAGGCGGCATCTGGCATTATGAAAGTGATCCTGGCGTTATGATATTTCTCGCACCTTTGGGTGGGCTGATGGTGATCTTCGGCGTGATTGCGATAGCTGTATCGACCTTTAAGAAGTAATATCTAAACTTCGTTCTCGGATACTCAAAATATGAAGGATCTCTTGGCGGTCACTGCGATATTCGTTTTTCTGGGGTTAGGGTGCGGCGGCTCGAGCGGGCCGAGCGTGGAGTGGACAAAATCGAAAAGAATAGCTGGAAAGGAGCAGGGGCTTTCCCACATTTCAGGGTTGGTCGTAGATGATAAATTCGCGTTCGCGACAATTGGCGGAACCGTTGCCGATACGAATGAAGGCACTAGCGGCTTGCGAAAGATCATATTGGATACGGGAACGGCGACAAATTTGGAGAACGGTGAAAAAATGCCGCAGTCGGAAACTGGCGGCATGGTTTCTGACGACAAATTCGTTTATTGGAACGGCGGCGGAAATATTCTTCGTATAGCGAAAGATAGCGGAAAGCCGGAGGTGGTCGCCTCCGAAAATGTCGGCATCGGCCTCGATATGGCGGTGGACGGCGAAAAGATCTATTGGGCCAACCACGGATACTATTCGCCAAACAGTCCGAGCGTACCGAAACCTATTTACTCCGTTCCAAAAAAAGGCGGCAAAGTTGAGATATTTGCTGACAAGCAGAATGGCCCGAGTAACGTGGCTGTCGATGACAAATTCGTTTATTGGTGTACGCCGTCGAGCATTTGGAAGCAGGCGAAAACGAACGGCGGCCAACCGCAAGTGGTCTTTCAGGCGCTGAACGCAGAAGGCGTCGATGTACTTGAGCAGGACAGCGACAATTTGTATTTCGGTTTTCGCGAGGCAGGCGGATCGCGTTGGGCCCTCCGGAAAATCTCTAAAAACAGCGGCGAGTCGCAGACCCTGGTAAAGACGTTCTCGCTAAAGCCATTCGTTATCGACGATCAGAATATATATTTTTTTGATGAAGATGGGATGATGTCCGATGCAGTCTGCAGGATCGCGAAAAGCGGCGGTGATGTCGTAAAGATCGACACTGGTTATTCGAGCGGCGTCATTACGCAAACGAAAAAACAGGTATTCTTTGGAAGTTTGGATACCGTCTACAGTATCGACAAATAACAGGAGAGCAATTTTAAATGAGCTTGATCGAACAGGTTTGGGCGAGGGAAATTCTGGATTCGCGAGGGAACCCGACAATAGAAGCAGAGGTCATTCTGGAAGATGGTACGACGGGCCGCGCCGCCGTGCCCAGCGGAGCTTCAACGGGTGAAAACGAAGCCGTTGAGCTGCGTGATGGCGACAAGCATCGCTATATGGGTAAAGGCGTGTTAGACGCCGTCAAGAATGTAAATGAAAAGATAACCTATGAAGTCGAAGGCCTCGATGCTCTCGATCAAACACTGATCGATCAAAAAATGATCGAGCTGGATGGCACCGAAAATAAATCGAACCTCGGTGCCAACGCCATCCTCGCGGTTTCAATGGCAACGGCCCGTGCGGCCGCGGAACACCTCGAAATTCCGCTTTATCGGTACCTCGGCGGAGCCAATGCAAAGACGCTGCCGGTTCCGATGATGAATATCCTCAACGGCGGAGCGCACGCGGATAACAATGTCGATTTTCAGGAATTTATGGTATTGCCCGTCGGGGCGAAAACTTTTGCCGAGGCTTTGCGGACCGGATCGGAGATCTTTCACCATTTGAAAAGCGTTCTCAAATCTCGCGGCTATTCCACCGGAGTTGGAGACGAAGGTGGTTTTGCTCCGAATCTGAAATCGAACGAAGAGGCGATCGAAACGATCCTGGAAGCGATCGAGAAAGCGGGCTATAAGGCGGGCGATAACGTGATGCTTGCGCTCGATCCAGCATCGAGCGAGTTTTACAAAGACGGCAGATACACATTCAAGAAATCCGACAAGCGTGAGTTAAGTTCGGATGAGATGGCGGCGTATTGGGCGGATTGGTGTGATAAATATCCGATCATCTCGATCGAGGACGGAATGGCTGAGAACGATTGGGACGGCTGGAAAAATCTGATGGACCGCGTCGGAAAAAAGGTCCAGATCGTCGGCGACGATCTTTTTGTGACCAATGTAAAATTCCTGCAAAAAGGAATTGAACGAGGCGCGGCCAATTCTATCCTTATCAAAGTAAATCAGATCGGAACGCTCACGGAGACGCTCGATGCGATCGAACTCGCCCGTACCAACAGCATGACGGCCGTCATATCGCATCGGTCGGGCGAAACCGAAGACCCCTTCATCGCGGATCTTGCCGTCGCCACAAATGCCGGGCAGATCAAAACCGGTAGCTTGTGCCGCTCCGATCGCATCGCGAAATATAATCAGCTCTTAAGGATAGAAGAAGACTTGGGCGATTCGGCAAGGTATCCGGGACGGAAGGCGTTCTATCAGATCAAATAACTAACAGTTCGAGTGGTTTCAAAACGGACATTCGCGAAGCCCTACTCGCCGAACTTCAAAGCGTAAGACGATGAAGAATCCTGCGGTGGATTGATGGCGACCCGGTGCGGTTTGCAGAACTGATGAAATTATTTTTAGGCGAAAGATATATGCCGCATTCGACTGCGCTTTTTGGGGTCGGGCAAGAAAGGTATTCGCGGCATCATGAAAAAGATCCTTGTAGTTGGCTCGGGCGGTGCGGGAAAATCGACGTTCGCGAGGCGACTCGGAGAGGCTTTAGGATCGAAGTGATTCATCTCGACCGGTTTTTCTGGAAACCGAATTGGGTCGAAACGCCGAAGGAAGAATGGCACCGGGCTATTGAAAACCTCACAGCCGGTGACTCCTGGATCGTGGATGGCAACTACGGCGGCACGCGAGAGATGCGGATCCGGGCATGCGACACGGTGATCTTTCTGGATATCTCACGGCGTGTTTGTATGTACCGAATCTTGAAACGCTCGCTGACATATCGCGGAAAAACGCGGCCGGATATGGCCGAGGGCTGCGTGGAAAAATTCGACTTCGAATTTATTCGATGGGTTTGGAATTATCCCAACAGGGGAAGGCTAGAGATTCTCGATCAACGATCTCACTTCGGTAATAAAAACTTCATAGTTCTTAGCTCTTCTCACGCACTAGAATCGTTTCTGGCTACGGTAAGCTAGTTTTTATATGGAATGGAAGAATGGTGATTTCTCGATAGACACAGAAAGGTCGAGGCTCGACCTCGAGGTTATTCGATCGTTTCTGGCTCATGAGTCCTATTGGGCGCAGAACAGGACACCTGAGCAAACGATAACGGCTATCGAAAATTCGATCTGTTTCGGTATTTACCGTGTCGATCAGCAGATAGGTTTTGCACGTGTTGTCAGCGATCAAGCGACCTTTGCATATCTTGGCGATGTATTCATTCTAAAGGACTTCCGTGGAAAAGGACTTAGTAAATGGCTAATGGATACGATCGTTTCGCACCCCGACCTGCAAGGTCTGCGGCGTTGGATCCTGGCGACGCGTGATGCCCACGGGCTTTATTCGCAGTATGAGTTTGCTCCTTTGCGTCGTCCCGAACGATGGATGGAACGGACGGCCCCTGATGCCTATTAATTAAATCTTCTCAAAGCCCGACCCGTTCGGTTATAATATCAAAGCGTTAAATTGTCTCCCCGCGATTTTTCGGCATTCTGCTTTGCTTTACGATCGATCGTCTCATCCGCCTCAACCCGCTAAAACCCTTATGAAAGACCCAAAGAAACGGCCGTTAGCATTAATAATTCTTGACGGATGGGGGCATCGGCAAAATAGCGACCGTAACGCGATCGCCGTCGCCAAGACACCGAATTACGACGACATCTGCCGCGAGTTTCCAATGACAACCCTTACTGCATCCGGCCCGAAGGTGGGATTGCCGCAGGGCGCGCCGGGGAGTCCGGAAGCTGGACACTTGAATCTCGGGGCGGGGCGCGTCGTTCTGACCGATAAATGCAGGATAGAGAACGCTATCGAATCGGACGAATTTTTTCAAAACAAGGTCTTAACCAACGCGATGCAGGAAGCTCGGCAACGCGGGGCGACGGTCCATGTGGCAGGTTTGCTTAGCGACGCCGGGATTCATTCGACGTCAGAGACTCTCTTCGCGCTGCTTAGGCTGGCCAAGCGGCAATCACTACCGGAAGTCTATGTTCACTGCTTTCTCGACGGATTTGATGTTCCGGTAAAGACCGCCGATATTTATGTCGAAGCGCTTGAGGTAAAGATCGCTGAGATCGGGATCGGCAAGGTCGCTTCGCTTTGCGGGCGGCATTTCGCGATGGATTCTCTCGCGAACTGGGAGCGGACGGCCCGGGCATACACGATGATGGTCCATGCCGAAGGCGAAGGTGTGCCTGATGCAAAAACCGCTATCAGAAACGCTTTTCTGCGCGGATATACCGATGAATTTATCTCACCGATAATTGTCGAACGCAAAGCCGCAGTCCCCATTGCGACGGTTAAAGACGGCGATCTCGTAATATTTTTCAATCACCGCGGAGACACTATGCGGCAGCTTGCCGGGGCCGTCGCAGCGAGCGGTGACGACAGCGACCTGCCGTTCGCCAAACCCCGCATCGAGGTTGTTTGCATGACCGAATATGATTCGGATCTCGGTCTTCCGATAGCCTTTACACCGGAGACGAATGAGAACTTTCTTTCGCGGGTGCTGGCAAACCACGCTGTCGCAAATTACCGAATAACGGAAAGCGAACGCGCGCCGCATCTAGGAAATCTATTTACCGGCCGCACGGACGGGACGCGGATCGAGGATGAAATGATCGGCTCGCTCGACGCGTCGGATCGGGGTTCGAAACCCGAAATGGCAAGTTTCAAGATAGCGGACCGTTTTCTGGCGAGCCTTGACAACGCGGACGGAGGTGTATTTGTGGTTAATCTCCCGGCACCTGCTCTGATGGCCGAAACGGGTAGTTTTGAAAACACCGTTGAAGCTGTTCAATACGTCGATACATGCCTTGGTGGAATGATCGAAAGGATTCGCGAGGCGGGCGGCACCGCGATTGTTACAGCGTCGCACGGTGGTTCCGAAGAAATGGCCCAACGTGCCTCGGGTGGGCACAGTTATCGTGCGACCAGCAATTCGGTCCCTTTTCACCTTGTAGATTCCCGCAAATGTCAGCTCCGGTCGGACGGAGCGCTCGAAGACGTCGCACCGACGATTCTCGGCATTCTCGGAATTGAAAAACCGGACGAGATGACTGGTACGGATCTTCGGGTCATTTGACCGATGATTGGCTTCCCGGTGCATTGGGCGGTCCAATATTGTAAAATGGGGCCTTATCTATAAGGCTCGTGACTACGTACGATAAAATTCTTGTTATTCACTTCGGTCAGCTCGGCGATGTAATGCTCGGCCTGCCAGCGCTAGCTGCGCTCCGGAAACGGTTTCCGGATCGGCAGATCACGGTCATGTCGGGGCGTTCCACGGCGGAATTGATCAAACTTGCGAACGTAGCGGACGATCAGATCGTCGTCGACCGCGAAGCACTGCGAAAAGGCAAAAAGCTGGCTTCGATCGCAAAGATATTCAAACTGACCCGCGATGTGCGTAGCCGCGGATTCGAGCTCGTCGTCGATCTCCACAGCCTTTACGAAACCAATATTCTCGGCCTGCTATCGGGTGCGAAAGCCCGTCTGTACGGCAACCGCGAAAGCCGCTCGCTCGACCGGTTGGCAAATTTTCCCACTGCGCCGCCGCGCGAGGATAAATCGAAGCATCTGACCGAGCGCTATCTCGACGTGATAATTCCGCTTGGCATCGACGATGCGGAGCGGCTGATCAATATCACGCCCAGGCCGGAAGATGTTAGCGAGGTTTTTCGCAGGTTTCCGATGCTTGTCCGAGATAAAAAAAGGCTCGTTGGGCTTTTCCCCGGAGCGGGTAACCCAAGCCGCTGCTGGAGCCTTGAGAAATTTGCAAAGACCGCTGAGCGGTTGACCGAACTCGGCCATTTGCCGCTCGTCTTTCTTGGACCTGAGGAACGGGGATTGCGAGATAGCGTCCACGAACTCTTCTCGGAACACACGCCGATCATCGACGGACTGAGCTTGAGCGAATTTCTTGCGGCGGTATCAGGCCTCGACTGCTTTGTCACCAACGATACCGGCCCGCTACATCTCGCGGCGGTCGTCGATGTCCCAATAGTTCTCGTCATCGATGCAAGAGCACCGAGGACTTATATACCGATCGCAAGTCATATGAGCATCGTCAGCAAGACACCGATCGACGATATCGACGTCGATGAGGTATTTTCAGAAGCTGCGGCATACCTAGCAAATGACATTTCGATGTCAAAATGATAACCTGCCTCTTCCGTCAAAATCTTCTTTACATTTATAGATCGTATGGTTGAAGAATTTGCGTTCGACAATACCGAAGAACGCCGCAAAAGCCGTCAAAATGGGACCGGCTGGATCGAGGTAATTGTTGGTTCGATGTTCTCGGGCAAATCCGAAGAATTGATCAGGCGCGTTCGCCGTGCCCAGATCGCGCGTCAAAAGGTCCAGGTCTTCAAGCCGCGAATCGACGACCGCTATTCGAAAGAAGAGATCGCATCGCATTCCGGTATGACGCATTTGTCCAGGCCGGTAATGTCGGCTGCCGAGCTACTTGCAGAACTGCACGACGATACCCACGTCGTCGCGATCGATGAGGGCCAATTTTTTGATATGGAGATCGTTGACGTCGTGAACGATCTGGCTCGAAATGGCCGGCGGGTGATCATCGCGGGCCTTGATCAGGATTACACCGGCAAGCCGTTCGAGCCTATGCCGCAGCTCCTATCGGTAGCGGAATTTATCACGAAAACGCACGCGATCTGTGTTAAATGCGGCAGCACGGCCAATTATTCGCAGCGAACGGTCGAATCCGACGAGCGCGTCGAGGTCGGGGCAAGCGACAAATATGAGGCAAGATGCCGTAAATGTTTCGTGCCGCATGCTGACGCTCCTACGCTCGAATGATTTTCGCGATCGTTCGATTTATGCCCCGCCAGCCAGGAATGGTGATAAACTTACGCGCATAATCCCAATTCGCCTCCCAAGGCGCGAACTCGCGGCTCAACCAAACAAGCCGCACACGAGGTAACCTATGAGCGAAACCACGAATATTGAAGTTGTTCAGAACGCGTATGAGAAATTTGGAACCGGCGATATCCCCGGCTTGTTGACCCTATTGACCGACGATATCGATTGGTCCACGCCGCATGTCGAAAATGCTCCGTTTGCGGGTAATCGGCTCGGGCTCCAGGAAGTTGGAGAATTCTTCAAACTCCTCGGCGAATCTGAGGAATTCAGCTACTTTGAGCCTACTGAGTTTATCGCTCAGGGCGACAGGGTAGTTGTACTTGGACGATCAAAGGCCACGGTGAAAACCACCGGCAGGAGCTATGAAACGGACTGGGTCCAACTATTCACTGTACACGAAGGAAAAATTACGAATTTCCACGAGTTCTTCGATAACGCCGCCGCTACGAGGGCGTTTCAGAAGACCGCAGCCGCGTAGTATTCAAAGTAAAAAGCCCGCGAAAGCGGGCTTTTTAGCCTATTTGGTAAATTTCCCAGAGTAGAGGATCGCCGTAAAATCGTCGCGATGCTTCTCGAAATTTGTTCCGACCGTCGAGGTCATCACATTCAGCTGCTGTGTTTGTCCGAGGTATTTTCGATAGGCTATCCACTGATGCCGCCGCACGCCACTCTTGTCCTCCGGCGGAGCTTCAGTAAATTCCACGCCGGGAATTCCGTCAACCTCGACCATTTTCACGCTCTCATATTTTCCGTTCTTTAATTGCTGCATGGCCTGATCGTAATAGGCCTTCATGCTCGCATCGATCGGAAAATCGTCTGACAAAGTAGAAATGTTAACCAGTAGAAAGGCGTTATCAGGCGACTGATAATTAAAAGTCTCCTTCTTTACATCCATTTTTTTCCAGCCGGACGGGAGCTTCCAGGAAATGCCCTGATCGTCCCATTTTACTTCAGTCCCCGAATCAAGAATCGACTGCTGCGATGGCGTCAATTTCGCTTTTTCCGCACCGGGGCTCCCGGAGGTCTTCACCGAATTTGACGAAGTGTTAGAGCCGTTGCCGGACATCTGTTTAAGCTTTTCGGTCAGGCCGCAGAACGAGAAGACGAAAAACATCGCGCTCAAGGTTAGAATCGCTTTCATTTATTATTCTCCGCAAAATTTCTGAAAATCGAGCCTATTGTCACCGCAAAGCGGCTTAAAAGGCAAATGGGACCGCAGGTGATCCGTCCCGATTCATTTAAGACGTTTCCGAAATAATCTTTCGCAAGGTGCAAGAAACTTGCCAGCTCGGCGTTCAGCCATTAGACAACTTTCCCCAAAGGGTAAAAAAATCGAAAAAGGAGATGTTTTATGCAGTTGAAGAGTTTTTTCAGCGCAGTCGTCGGATTGTGTCTTGTCTTAGGTATTGTCGTGGGCGCGATGGCGCAGGTGAACGGCTACAAAGTTTCAGCGCCTTACACGTACAAAAATCTTTCGATATTTCTGATCCATGGAAAGAATGAATCGAATAAGGGAAACATCATGACGCTTCAGGAAGCCATGGAAAAGAAGCTTTTTGTGGTGTACGAAACGTCGGACGTGAACGAGTTGGAGGTCGAAAATCTGTCGAAGGAATTCGAGGTCTTTATCCAGTCAGGCGACATCGTAAAAGGCGGCAAGCAAGACCGTATCCTGGCGGTGAGCATCATTATTCCGGCGCGTTCGGGCCGCGTCTCGATCCAGGCGTTTTGCGTCGAATCCGGCCGCTGGACAAAACGCGGCGAGGAAGACTCGGGCAAGTTCAACAGCTCGAACGATCGCATCGTGACCAAGGAATTGAAACTCGCGGCCAACGGAGCTCGTTCTCAACAGGAGGTTTGGAGCCAGGTAAGCGAAGCGCAGTCCCGTCTCGGCAAAAATGTCGGGGGCTCCGTTGCGTCAGGTACATCGTCGTCGAGCCTTCAGCTAAGTCTCGAAAACAAAAGGGTCGTCGCCACGGTCGATGAGTATATTGCAAAACTCAGCAGCGTGATCAACGGCCAATCCGACGTTATCGGATACGCATTTGCCGTGAACGGCCAGATCAACAGTGCCGACGTTTATGTATCCAACGAACTGTTCAAAAAGCTTTGGGGCAAAATGCTCAAGGCCGCGGCCACCGAAGCTGTCTCGCAGGCCAACGGCGTACGCCTCGCCGAACCCGTCAAGGCCGAAGCCGTCAAAGGTTTTATCGATGATTCGGAAAAAGCCAAAGCAAAAGAACAGTCGGTCGGAAGCGGAGCAAAACTCGTGACCCGCGAAGACAAAGACAACGTGATGTTCGAGGCCCGCGACGAAAAATCAAAAGCCATCATACACCGAAGCTACGTAAAGAAACAGTAGTTAAACAGTAACGCTGGCATTCGGTGGCGTTATTTTTTTGCTTGCGAAACAGTTCATTGAACGTTTTGAACTGGTGCAAGGTTTCGCTGGTTTTCGAAATGCGTTGCGATCTCGCCCGCCGCCTTTCGTCCGACAAAGGGCTTGAGGTCGTCCACCGAGGCTTTGGCGATCCGCTCGATCGAGCCGAAATTCCTCAGCAGTTTCATTTTGCGTTTTTCGCCGATCCCCGGAATTTCCGAAAGCTCAGAGGTAAAATCGCGCTTTTCGCGGCGTTTGCGATGAAATTCGATCGCGGTCTTATGGGTTTCTTCGCGGATCTGCAGCACAAGCCGAAACGCCAGCGAGTTACGGTCAAAAGGTATTGGCTCATCCTCGCGTCCATATATCAACAGGTGCGATATCTCGTTATGTTTTTGCTGCGGCTTTACCAGGCCGACAAGCATTATTTGCTCTAGGTCGAGGCCCCGCATTGCGGCCGCTGCGGCGGACAACTGTCCTTTTCCGCCATCTATGAAGACCAGCTCCGGCAGAGGCTTTTGCTCGTCGAGCAATCGCTTGTACCGGCGAAATACGGCTTCGTGCATGGATGCGAAATCGTTAGCTCCTTCGACAGACTTGATAATAAATCGACGGTAATCGGCACGCGCCGGTTTGCCGTTTTCGAAAACGACGATCCCGGCGACGTTTTCCGACCCCGAAATATTCGAGATGTCGAATGACTCTATCCGCTCCGGGAAATAAGAGAGTTCGAGTATTTCCTGAAGCTCGCCCAATACCTGTTTCACATCGGGCTTTAGAACGCGGAACCGCTGCTCGAACGCGATCTTGGCATTTGTTTCCACGAGGGCGACGAGGTGCTTGTTTTTGCCGCGTTTTGGGTCGAGTATCCTCACCCGCCGCCCTCGACGAGCGGTGAGCGCTTTTTCGAGAACTTCGCGGTCCTCAAAATCCTGCGGTACGTGTATCTCAAGCGGGACGTAGTCGGTCGTGTAGTATTGGGCCAGGACTTCCCCCAGGAACTCACTCGCATTGAATGAATCATCGTCAACAAGATCTTCCCAGAAAAATTCACGGCGTCCTACAATTCGGCCTTCGCGCATTGTAAAAAGTTGCAATGCAAGCCGCTGCCGCTCGCGATAGAATCCGAAGATGTCCACATCGCGTTCGGCGGTTGTCGCCATTTTCTGCTGCTCGCGGAGCGAAAGAACAGTGCGGCTTAGATCACGGTATTTTGCGGCCAGTTCGTATCTTCCGTCTTCGGAAAATTTCCACATTCGGGCTGCCAGGTCTTTGGCAAGCTCCTTGTTACGTCCCTCAAGCAATATCTTCACATCCGCTGCGGCTTCCTGATATTCCGTCTGGGTGCACAGACCTTTTACGCATGGCCCGAGGCATCGTTTTAAATGATATTCCAAGCACGGCCGCGGCAGTTTGCCGTCGATCTCGATCTCGCATGTTCGAAGCTGAAACGCGCGGTTTATCAAATTCAGAGTTCGGCGGGCAAGTACGGCGGGCAGGAAGGGCCCGTAGTAGTGCGAACCGTCGCGGACGATCTTGCGCGTGACGACCACCTTCGGAAAAGGTTCGTTCGTCAGTTTGAGATGAGGGTAGGATTTGTCGTCCTTGAGCAGAACGTTGAATCGCGGACGGTGCTTCTTGATGAGGTTGGACTCGAGCACGAGAGCCTCGACCTCGTTATCGACAACGATAAATTCAAAATCCGCGATCAGCTTTACGAGTTGCCGTGTTTTAGGGTCCTGATGGCGGCTCGACTGAAAATACTGCCTTACACGATTGCGCAGATTTTTTGCCTTGCCGACATAGATGATCTTGCCCGCCGCATTCTTGTGTAGGTAGATGCCGGCCGATATCGGCAGATCTTTGAGTTTTTCCGCGATCGTCACTTACATTGAGTTTAACGCACCTGAGAATCGCAAACAAAAAAGGCCAGGCCCATTGAGGCATCCTGGCTTTGGAGGACTATTTTGAGCTGCTCGTTCGTCTTAGCGAACGTTCTGAACGGCCGGCAGCAAAAGACCGATAAGGATCGCGATAATTGCTATGTGACTACTAGTTGTGTTTGCATGATAACTTTCTCCCGGTTATGAGATCGGCTTTCCAGCCTCTGTGATTAATAGACGCCTGCGTGAATACCTTTTGCGAATTTATTTTCGGCTCGGGAATCCGCGACGGGTTAGAGCCTGCTAGAATATCTCTTTTTATGCGGACGGCTCTGACAAACGATCTTGCGCAGGCGGCTGAGGTAATTAGGCGGGGCGGCGTTTGCGCGTTTCCGACCGAAACCGTCTATGGGCTCGGGGCAGATGTATTTAACGAGCGGGCGGTCGCAAAAATCTTCGATGCAAAACACCGTCCCGCCGATAATCCATTGATCGCTCATATCTCCGACAAAACACAGATCGAGCGGCTGGCGTCCGCGATCACCCCAACTGCAGCGAAATTGATCGAGGCGTTTTTTCCGGGACCGCTGACGGTTGTGTTGCCAAAGACGGAAGCCGTTCCGCCGATCGCGACCGCCGGTCTCCAGACAATTGGAATTCGGATGCCGAGCTTCGAACTGGCTCATCGCTTTCTCGAACTCTGCGAAACGCCGGTTGTCGCGCCGTCGGCAAATCTCTCAGGCCGCCCTAGTCCGACGACATGGCAAGCCGTTTACGAGGACCTCGCGGGGCGGATCGATTGCATTCTTCAAGCCGAGGCAGCGGATATCGGGCTCGAATCAACGGTGGTCGATTGTACCGGGACGACACCTTTGCTGTTGCGAAAGGGAAGCGTTTCCATCGAGGAGTTAATACTTGTCGTTCCCGATCTCCAAACATCCGATGTCGCGCGAGATGAAGTCTCTCGAAGTCCCGGATTGAAACACCGGCATTATTCCCCGCGAGCAAGAGTTGTGTTGATTGATGGGCCAGGCAAGAACGATTCACGCAATTCGGCGGCGTTCATTGGACTTGATCGCCCTCACAGAGAATTTCAATCGGTGAAGGTTTGCATCGACATCAATGAGTATGCTAGATCCGTTTTCGCGTTTTTTCGGGAATGCGATGCAAAGGGAATCGAGGTGATCTACTGTCAAACCGTTTCAGAATTAGGCATCGGCGCCGCGTTGATGGACCGCCTTAGAAGGGCCGCGGAAGAATGACTATTTAAGCACAAATCTTACGATCGCGAACTCGCTGTTGGTACTGAGCACGGTCGGGACGATCATATCGTAGATCGGCATTTCCCGAGTGTATGCGATCGGCATTATCACGAGCGATTCGGTAATGCCGTCGGCCCGCATTACTTCGACGATCTCGGGCACGCCGTTGAACCTACGCTGCGTTCCGTCCTCGTTTCTGATCAGTCGTCCTGCTCCATAAAATTCCGCATTGTGTGACACGGTGTGGAGCGACAATAGCTTGTCCGTCGCGTAGCCCGCCTTGTCCGCAGACGCGATCATGGATTTGACCGAATCATCGTCGGCATACCTAGGTACGACAGTTTTGGAAAGAATGCAGACAGCGATCAGCGTGACGAACGCAAACACGATCAGCGGCGGCGTCCAAGACGGCTTGTTGACCGCAAATCTCGCAACAAATTCTCCGGTCAAAATTATCGCGGCGGGCACCGAAGGTAGTATATATCCCGGCAATTTCGATCCAGAGAACGAAAAGAAAACAAGTGGAACGAGCATCCACGCAACCGCGAATAACGTCAATGATGAATTTGTTTGAGCTTCCGGTTTTTCGCGCAGCAAACCCGTAAACGATCGCTTTGCAAATTTCCAAACTGCTGCAATAAAGAAAGGCAGCCAGGGAATCGTCATTAACGGCAGCACCCAAAAGAAAAAGTAGAACGGCTGCGGGTGCTGATATTTATTTGACGTGAAACGCTGGAAATGATGCTGGATAAAAAACTCGTCTATGAATCGGTACCCATTGTCGAGATAAACAGGAATATACCAGGTCGTTGCGACCGCCAACCAGATCAGCGTTCCCCAAACGAGGCTCCCAATGAATTTGCCTGACGGAAAACGTCGTGAAAGAACAAAATAAAATACCACGATCGCGAACGGAAATACGATGCCGACTAACCCTTTTGCAAGAAGCGCGATCCCGACAAAAAAGTAAAACGACGCGAGCGGAAAATAATACGACGCGCCCGATCTGTTTTCTGATCGGTCGGCGATGTAAAAACCTACGAGGGCGGCCGTTATAGGAAAAGTGAGAATAATGTCGAAACTTGCACCTCTGGCGAAAACGATGATCCCCACCGTTGTCGCTCCGACGATAGAAAGCCACTTTGCGAGGTCGCCAACGGCTGATCGCCCGTCTAGCTTTGCGGCAAAATTGCCCATCGCCCAGAGCGCTAAAATAATCCCCAACCCGAAAAGAGCCGAACCAAATCGGGCCGCAAATTCGGAAACTCCGAATACGGAATACGAGGCTGCCTCGAGCCAATAAAGCAGTGCCGGTTTCTCGAACCACGGAAATCCACCAAGCGTCGGCGTGATCCAGTTGTGCCGATCGAACATTTCGCGGGCGACCTGAGCGTAGCGCGGCTCGTCGGGCCCGAGAAGTGGAATGGTCAGCCCGAAAAGATATGTGAATATAGTGAATAAGACGAATACGATCCACACGAAGCGGTTTATCGAGCTCCCGCTTTTGCCGGTGTCCTTTGTGATTTCGTCCGCCATCAATAAAAATGTAAAGTATTGCTGAAAAACAGGTTGTTTTCAAATTATGGCACAAAAACTTAAAGTGGCGGCGATCGGGGTTGGCAGTCTCGGGCAGCATCATGCCAGAAACTACGCCGAGCTTGCCCGCGAGGGCCGTGTAGAATTCATTGGAGCGTGCGATGCAGATTCCGAAACGGCGGCGAATATCGGCGAGACAAACGGCTGCCCAACGTTCACCGACTGGCACGATCTGCTAGGGCGAGTGGATGTTGTTTCGATCGCGACACCAACCGAAACCCACTGCGAGATCGCCTGCGGGTTTTTAGAAAAGGGCATTCACACACTTGTCGAAAAACCGATCGCTCTGACCTTGGACGAGGCAGACAAAATGATCGCGGCTGCGGCAAAATCAAGCGCAAAACTGATGATCGGACAGCTCGAACGATTTAATCCGGCGATGGTTGGCCTTCGCCCGCACGTGACCAAGCCGCTTTACTTTGAGATCCATCGCGTATCTCCTTTTCCCAATCGCTCGCTCGATGTCGACGTCGTGCTTGATGTAATGATCCACGACCTCGACGCGATCCAATGGCTCGTTGGCGAAGACGTAAAGGTCGCCGAGATACGGGCCGTTGGCATTCCCGTCATCTCAGACAAAGTTGATGCGGCGAATGCCCGAATTGAATTTGAAAATGGAGCCGTAGCGAATATCACCGCATCGCGTATCGGAACCGAAAAGATCCGCAAGACGCGCTTCTATCAGACGAACGCTCACGTTGTGCTAGATTACGCGACCAAATTTGCATCCCTCACATCGCTCAACCCGGCGGCCGCTCATCCGCTACTCGGTATCACGATAAACCGTCTGGAGATAAATGACGTCGAACCGCTCAGGGCCGAGATCACGGCATTTCTCGATGCGATCGAAAACGATCAAACGCCGCCCGTGACGGGCGAAGACGGCCGACGAGCGTTAGCGTTGGCTGTAGGCGTATTGGAAAAGATCGAAAAACACCGTAATCGTTTGGATGTGTAGCGGAGAACGAAAAAGGAGCTCCGAACATTGTTCGAAGCTCCGATCGATAATTAGGTAGATTGTACTAGGCGGCGGCTTCGACAGCTTTACCAGCTTGAGCGGCCGCGATCTCTTCGCCGATCTTCTTGACAAATTCCTGTGTTCTTGCAAGCCGTTCGGCACCGTCCGGGCTTTCGAGAATCACCTTTTCAAGATGCTTGAATGCGTTCGGGTTTTGAAACTTTTCGCGAAGCTCGGCTAGGAACGGTTCTACCTTCGCAAATACCATGAAATGCTCACCGGCGGTATCGTTGAACATTTCGGCATCGATCGCACCATGATTGACGAGCGACGCTGCCATGTCCCAGTAGGAAGTTACCATGCGGAGCAATCCGCCGACCTGCGGGTCCATCATGGCTTTCCAATAATCTTCGGCACTTGTTGGATTGAAACTAAAGATCCAGTTGCGAGCCTCGCGCATCTTCTCCTCGCGGCGAAGATCGTAAAGCTTCAATATCAGATCTGCGGATTCTACTTTCGTCATAAAACAAAAACCTCCAAAAAATTTATTCCCGAATTCTATTGCTCTCCGCCGATTGTGTCAACGCGCGAAAAGAGATTTAATTATTCTGTAAAAACCATTTAGCGAGAAGTGAAAAGCGACCAAATATCCCAATTCCTGCAAGAGCGTATCAACGCCAACGATTTCCCCTCTGCCGTCTATTTGGTCGCAGAAAAAGGCGAGATCGTATTTCAAGGTGCTCTCGGGTACGCGGTTACCGAACCAGAAAGGATCGAGGCTAAACTTGACACGATCTACGACCTGGCGAGTTTGACCAAGGTGCTGGTAACGGGTTTACTCTGTGCTAGAACCGTGGAAGCCGGAGAAATTAAGCTTGGCCGAACAGCGGAGTTTTATCTGCCTGAATTTGCTACGCTCGAGGCATTCGAAAAAACCGAATGGGACGCTTCCATCACGGAACTGCTCGCTCACTGCACTTTGCTAAAAGCGTGGAAACCGTTTTACATGTTTGTTTTCCGGAGGGATGAGATATTGGCGGAAATTGCAAGGACTCCTATGA
>JBDTZW010000182.1:0-4356 GCA_040004905.1 Acidobacteriota bacterium | reverse complement strand
CTAAAACGCGGGCATCGAACTATCCAGGATGAACCTAATAAGATACTTCACGAACGCGGCGTAGTTTCGATGGCACGGCCGGACGAGCCAAATCAGGCGTCAACGCATTTCTTTATTCTCGTCGACACTGCGCCGCTTTTAGATGGAAAATTTGCGGCCTTTGGACGGGTAACAAAAGGAATGGAGATCGTTGAGGCGATCAACAAGGTTCCCGTTGTCGGAGACAAACCGGAAAAGCCTGTACGCCTAAAAAAAGCGAGCGTGATCACTTGCTCGACTGTTGCTGCGCCGAACTAATCCTCAAAGTCCAGATCTAGCGTCATCCTGTATTCGTTTGCCATGGATGGATGTCCGTGGGCAATCGAAACCTCGATCCCTTTTTTATAAATTTCTATTGCTTTTTCGCGATCGCCCGATAATTCGTAAGCCTTTGCGAGCGTGCCATAGGCGTTGCCTTCGTCATCGGTTTTCGATAAATATTCTTCCAGAATTTTTATGACCTGGGCGTGGGCCCCGGTCTTTTCAAATTCTTTTGCGAGACCGAACATGACCATTGTGTTGTCAGGGTCGGCCTCTAGGATTTGTTGAAAAACTTCTATTCGATCTTGCATTTTTATTTTGCGGCAAACAGCCGCCATTCACCTTCGACGTCTTCAAACTCTCCTACTCCGACCTCCGAAAACGATAATCCCGATCCGGCAACAAGATCCTTTACCGTTCTCGATACGAGTATCGTCCCCTCGCCGGACTCGTTTGCGATATTTTTAGCGAGTTCAACCGCGAAACCACTATATACGTTTTCGACAACATCGCATTCGCCGGTGTGCAGGCCGGTTTTGACCCTAACGCCGAGCCGGACGGCCGATTCAGTGATCGCAGCGGCACAGCGGATGGCTCTAGCGGGCCCGTCGAACGCGGCAAGGACACCAGTTGCATCATAGGAAACTTGCTTTCCCCTGAAAAGCTCAAGCTGGCGGCGGACGTATTCACGCGAATTCTCGAATAGCTTGGTCCAGCTCTCATCTCCACGGCGCGCGGCCTCTTCCACAGCGTCGACGATCTTGATACTCATTACCGTTGCCAAGACGCGGTCGTACTCGCCGGCAAAACGCACACCCGTGACAAATTTCTCGATCTCCTGCAGTATCTCATCCTGTTCGCCGACGAACGGTAAATGATCGATACCACCGAGTTCGACATATTTGCAGCCCGGGATTTTTGACGCAACAAAACGTCCTTCTTCGACTTTAAGGCATAGATCGCCCGAGCGATGAACGACAAGTGTAGGGACCCGTACCGAGGGTAGTACTTCACGCACGTCGATCTCTGCGTTCATTTTTGTGAGGGCAACGGCGGCGCCGGGGCTGGCTCCCATTCTGAGATATGTCGCCCACCAGTCGCGAAATTCGGGGTCCTCCGCCATCGACGGTGCACGTTCCTCAATTCCGACGGGCTTTCCCCAGTCGCGCTGCATCAGATCGAAAAACGCCTCGCGCTTATCCTCGGTGGGGGCCCAAGGATAATCTTCGTCTCGAATACGTTTGGCGTAAGTTCCGATCATCACGAGCGCCGATGTTTTTTCCGGATACGTTGCCGCAAAGAGGGAACACATCGGGCCGCCCTCGGAAACGCCGATCAGCACCGCGCGATCGGAACCGACAGCGTCCATCACCGCATGAACATCTTCCATCCGCTGCTCAAGCGTCGGCAGCTCGTTGATCGGAACGCGATCCGAGAGGCCCGTGCCGCGTTTGTCAAAAAGTATCAATCGCGAAAATGACGCCAGCCGGCTAAGAAACGACGCGAACAAATGATGTTTCCAAAAATACTCGAGATGCGAGACCCAACCCATGACAAATACGATGTCGATGGGCCCGTTACCGACCACTTGATATGCGATGTTCACATCGCCGTTGAGGACGTAACGAGTCTCGGGCCGAAATTCGGGAAGCTCGACCGCAGATGCCGTACCAGCCAGTCTTATAGTGTCGTCCGCCTCATCGATCTCGATCTCTTCATCAAACGATAGCGTGGTGTGAATTCGTTCGATCGTGACCGAATCGGTTTCAACCGCGTCGCCGAATTCGACGGGTGCAACGAAGCGATAGCCGCGTTTCGGAACCGTTTCGATAAACTTTGGCCCTCCCGAACTCTCACCAAGAGAGCGTCGGAGGATCGAGATATTTTGCGCGAGATTGTTCTCCTCGACAAAACTTTCCGCCCAGACCCTCTCCATAATCTCTTCTTTTGAGAGAACGTGGCCGACATTTTCAAGTAGAAAGAGAAGAGTGTCAAACGCCTTTGGCGTCAGCGAAATAACGTCGCTTCCGTCAAATAGCAGGCGCTCGTCAGGGTCAACCGAAAAGACGCCGAACCTATATACCTTTTTAGAAGAGATCCTCATCGCTCCGTTTGAGAATCTTCAGAAATCTTTCAGAAAACTATCAGAACTTTCTAAAGATTAGCTTTGCCCAGTTCGGGATAATTGCTCCATCGAGCCGGTAATTTCAAGTTGGGCAAGATCGATTTTAACGCAAAGGTATGCAAATAAGAAGAAGTATAACGAAAACGAGTTTTGTAAATGGAGCAGCTGTGGCCTTACGCGGGCTTCGTTCGAAGAAAAGGGCATTTTGTATCTCCTGCCGATCGCTGGTACGGCGGCTGACGCCGCTCGAGCGACAGGCAAATACGGAATTCGAGAGGTCCGTTCTACTTCAACCGAGTTCGGCTTAGGAAGTGACCAAGGTTCAAGAGTTTCGGGCAAGCATTTATGAAACAAAAAAGGACCGTAACGATCGAGTTCGACCAAGTGAGAATCACGACGCGGTTTAAGAGTTCCATGTTCCAATGGTGCGAACCGTGCCAGGCAGAATCGGAATTTATAGAAGAGACCGATGCCGCAGAAATGGTAGTAATCATGAAAACGCAAGGAATGACAATCAAAGGCGGCGAACTTCATTTTTATCATCTGGACGAGACGAAACTGCTCGTCTGCATTAATTCATTAATAAACGGCAGCAATGCCGGGGCAAATAAATAAACGAGGATCAATTTTTATGAGAGACAAATTTTTACTATTACTTAGCAGATTTTTATTCAGCTGTTTGGCAACCGTTTTGACGGTATCGTCTGCAATGGCGACTCCGGTTATTCGACAGGGGTCGGGGGCAAATACTGCGGCGATCCAAGCGACGGTGGATCAGTTTCGAACCGATCTTGGGCCGAACAATGGAGTTGGTGGATCATTCACCTCCGGCAGACGTGAAATAAATTGGGACGGTGTCCCTGATGCGTTTTCCGAACCTAATAATTTTCCGGTCGACTTTTTCAACGTCAACAGTCCGCGAGGCGTCATTTTCAATGCGGTAGAAGACGCAACTGGGGCAGCTCTTAATCAATTTGCGGTCAGTTCGACGACGGCATCAGGCGTGCCCGTTCGCTTTGGAAATCTAAACGCGAACTACACCGGAATTTTCACGACCTTTAGCGCGCAGCGTCTTTTCACGGCACGAAATACCAACATTATGGAGGTTTCGTTCGCAATCCCCGGAACTAACATTCCTGCTACCGTGAGTGGTTTCGGACTTGTCTTCACCGACGTCGATTCCGCGACCGGCGGCGATCGAAGCCTTATCAGAGTTTACGACGTAAACGGACGGCAGCTTTCCGCGGCCTCGGCTCCAGTATTCAATAATGGCCTGTCATTCGTCGGGATCTCGTTTAATGGCGGCGAGCGGATCGCCCGCGTCGTTATCGAGAGCGGCAACGCGGCACTGTCGAGCACAAACAACGACGGTGTCAACGGGGTGGACGTGGTTGCAATGGATGACTTCATCTACGGCGAACCGCGGGCGACACAATATCATGCGGGCGACTTTGACGGCGATGGCACTACGGACATTTCTACATTCCGCCCGAGCAACGGATTTTGGCTGGTCATGAATAGCGGCAACAATACAATTTCGACGGTTGAATGGGGACAGCCCGGAGATATTCCGATCGAAGGTGACTTTGATGGCGATCAACGCGCCGACTTTACGGTGTATCGGCCGTCAAACGGCCTATGGATAACGCTCCGGTCATCGGATTCGCAAGTGACCATTGCGCAATGGGGATCGGCAGGGGATAAGCCGGTGAGAGGTGATTTCGATAAGGATGGAAAATCCGACATCGCCGTTTATCGCCCGAGCGACAGTACTTATTTCATCATCAAGAGTTCGGACGGCCAGGTCCTGATAAACCAATTCGGATCGAATGGAGACACGTCTATTCTGTCGGCTCCATAACGCGCATCGTCGTAAAGTGAAAGGGCGAGAGACCCGCCCTTTCAAAATGATCTTTCAAAGGCTAAAGGTT
>JBDTZW010000208.1:0-4393 GCA_040004905.1 Acidobacteriota bacterium | reverse complement strand
ATGAGATGAGTCCGCGTGCTTCGCGACCGTTCGTCTCTGTCAATTGTGCGGAATTTGAGTTCTTCGCTGATAGAAAGCGAGCTCTTCGGATACGAGAAAGATGCGTTCACCGGCGCCGTCAGTTCGAAAGAGGGCAAGTTCGAGGCTGCCGGCGGCGGTACTTTGTTTCTGGACGAGATCGCCGCGCTTTAATCTGGCCTCCAGGTGAAACTTCTAAAGGTCGTTGAGGATAAATGCGTAACGCGAGTTGGAGGAAACCGCCCGAGACAGATCGATGTACGTATAGTTTACGCGACCCACAGGGACCTCAGTGTTTTTCGCGAGGATATGCGCTACCGCGTGACCGCTCACGCCCTTTATCTGAAGCCTCTGCGAAAGCGTGTCGACGAAATTGTGCCGCCGGCCGAAAAGTTTCGTTCAGACTTTAGCTGTAAGTCAGGAAGGATCGTCAAGGCCGGGAAATCGGCACTGCGTTTGTTGGAGGCGGCTCCTTAGTATGGCAATATTCGCGAACTTCGAGCTTTTGTGGAAAAAGCTTGCCTCGATGCCATCCTTCTTTCCATGTCGCGGCCGATCATCTCACAGAGGTTGTCTTGACAAAGGAAATCGTTGAAAAAACCGACTCACCAAAAGGTCCACGAACTCGATCATTCTCCGTCCTCGCCGATCTCGCCAGGTGCATGGCCGCCTTTCGTCGCCGGCGAGAAGCTTGAGGAATATCTCCAAAAGATCTAGACCGACATCTTCACGGCGGCACTCGAAAACCACAAACATAACCAAACGCGGACCGCAATCGAGCTTGGCATCAGCCGGTCAGGGTTGATCAAGAAGTTGAGACGACTCGGACACTGAGTTCCGATGGTTCATTTCTGCGTATGTTGGTGCATAAATAAACCATCTTTTGGTGCAATAACAAGCCAGTATTCAGGCGCACCTCTCGCTCAAATGGTGGAGGTCACGGCTGCAGGTTTCTCCATTTCTGGAACTCGCTCGGACGAACTCCGTATCGACAACGGACGCAGACAATAGGATAACTAAAACGACTGAGTCGATGCTCTTGGCTGCCCCACAAAGGTGGTCACGGCTCAGGGAACGCCGCATGAAGTATGGACGGCAACCAGCTACCACGATCTTGGCAGATATATAGCCGCTAAGTCCGATCTCGAAACAAAAGGCGATGGAATAAAAGTCCAGGCGCGCGGTCTGACCGATTACAACAAGACGACGCTCGTCGGACGTACATATCATCTAACACCAGATCCTTTCCGGGCGGCGACCTCATCCCCAGCCCCAGCCTCCTGCAAAGAAACAATGGGCTGGGCACTTTCGACTGCTCTCGCAACAGTGGCCGTCACTCCAAGGTCGAAAACGTTCGCGGGAGCTCGTTTACCCGCCGTCTTCGGCGGAAGCAATACTGCGTTTCCGGGCTGGTAGTCGCATATACTTAAGTTCGTTCGTGCTTAGGGCGGCTTTCTCCCTCCCCGATACCTCCAAACGGCCACTTCATTGTATCTCTAGATGTTACATAACGATAGACGGAACATTTGGACGGTGTTGACAGCCGCATTTTTGTGGTTTATACCTTACACCACAAGGAAGCAAAACAATTAGATAGGAGCCGTTCCCATGTCTCACTCACCTCGCCGTAAAGCCGGAGTGCTCAGAAAGCACTTTTGCCGGTTTGTCGCGCTTGTTTCGATGGCCGCGCTTGTCACTCCGTCGGCAGCCCTTATCGTGACACGAACCGCACAGGCGAGGGCTATGGAATCGACTCCTCCTCCGATCTCAGCTCCTCCGCAGCCGTTTCATGTTGGAAGCGAGGAGTCGACTTCGCCGATGTTTGCATTCAACGCGAGTGTCGTCAGCGGAGTTGCGTCCCTCTTCGCGGCGAAGCCCTTGCCGCCGGAATTTGCGATAGGACATCTGCCGACGTTTTCGGACAAGGTGATCTCGGTTTACGGTTCGGCACTCGGGCTTATCGCTCCTGCGATTAGGTCGAGGAAAGCTCCAGCACCGCCGACTCCATCGGTCGGTCCGGTCAATTTCGATTTCGACAATGATGGTAAGGCGGACTTTGGCCGCTGGCACGCCGTGACCAACGAGTTCAAGGTTATTGGAAGTACGAGTGGAACGCTTACCTACTCGGTCGGCGGATCGTCGTATATCGCGGCACCCGGAGATTATGACGGGGACGGCAAAACGGATGCGGCTGTATTCAACGGCACGACCTGGAAGTACAAGACCAGCACAGGCGGCACCGAGCAATCGGTTACTTTCGGCTCGGCTGGCGATATTCCCGTACCCGGAAACTATGTCGGAAGCTCCAGGACGGATATGGCGGTTTACCGTCCGTCAACCGGCTATTGGTACATGAAAGAGGCGGTCAGCGGCACCGTGACCTCTGCCGCGTGGGGCAACTCGGGCGACGTAGCGGTTCCGGGCGACTACGACGCTGACGGCGTTATGGATTTTGCGGTTTACCGTCCATCAAACGGAACCTGGTACATCTACGGCAGCACTATCGGGGTCTATATTGCCGCGTGGGGAGCGACTGGAGATGTTCCGGTTCCCGCCGATTACGATGGCGATGCAAAGACGGATCTCGCCGTTTATCGTCCTACGACCAGTACGTGGTACGTACTCAAAAGCATCGATAGCAGTGTTCTAACGCCGGGATGGGGAAACTACGGTGACCAGCCAGCACCGGCGGACTACAATGGCGATGGCAAAGCAGATTTCTGTGTGTGGCGCCCGAAGACCGGCACCTGGTACGTGATGCACAGCTCGGATTACAGCTACGAGTATGCTGGTATCGGAGTCGCGGGCGACACGGCGGTTTCATCCGCCTATATTCAGCAGATCGGCGCTTCGGTTTCAGCGGACCTCTTGGCGGCCGCAAGACTTTCACCCAAGAACGCGACGGGCGGAACAAATCTCTACTCGCAGAACTTCAGTTGGGGGACGCAGCTTGTCGGGCTGCCCGGACGCTCGGGTCTTGATATGGGATTCGGGATCAGCTACAACTCGCTTGTCTGGACAAAGGTCGGAAGCAACATTGTCTTCGATCCGGACACATCCAACGTTAGCCCCGGTTTTCGATTCGGCTTCCCGGTGATCGAACCGAACTATTACGACGATAAGACGGGTAAGTTCTCGTACCTTATGGTCACACCATCGGGCGGACGTGTCGAGTTTCGCCAGACCGCCGCCAGTGATACCTACGAGACCGCGGATTCTAACTACGCCCAACTGGTAGCGTCAGAGTCTCTGAACCCGAACGATCCGACCGACGGCGTGAAGCTAACTGTCAAGACCACCGACGGCACCCAAATGAACTACGAATGGAAAGGCGGAGCTTTCCGCTGCAACCAGATCAAGGACAGAAACGGAAACTACATCACGATCGCGAACAGCGACGAGGGGCTTCTCCAAACCGTCACCGATACGCTCGGCCGCGTCGTCACCGTCAACTACGACAGCGAGCTTTACCCCACCTCGATCACCCAAACCTGGAAGAGTACGAACGGCTCGGGCTCGGATACGACGCACACCTGGGCGACCTTTACGTATACGACAACGAGCGGAACCGGCGACTATCCTGCTATCGCGACAAGTTTCGATTCGGGGCTGACCGTCTTCGGGCCTGCGATCGAGAACTACTCGGCGGAATCGACGCCCACCCTCTTGAACTACGTCAGCAATAATCTAAACAGCGTCTCCTCGGGCCAGACCGACTGCCCGAAACTCACCGACACCTACGACTGGGTCAAGAACTTCAATGTTGTAAGCGGTTCCGAAGTGGCGACGCATACGACCAATTCCGTCACAACCGGCCAGACTTACAGCCTTCCCGGAAGCATCTCGGGCACCGCCACGAAGATCGAGGTCTCAATGGCAAGCGACCCTTACAACTCTGTGACGAAAGCATTCGTCGGCTCCTCGGGCTGGAGCGAAGGGTTACCGATCGCAACCGAAGACTGGGCGGACGGTACTGGCGGCTCTGAGAGAAAACGCTGGACCTACACCGGCTGGACACAGGACGACACTGTTGCAGCGTACTCCATAAATCCACGAGTCGAAGAAACCCGCGTTGGCGACAGCAGCAATATAAAGCGAAGCACGATCAAATATAAAGGCGTCACGTCGCTGCACCCGGCTTCGACATTTGGGTTGGTGGAAGAAGCCAAAGTCTACGACATCGATCTTTCGACGGTCATAAAGAAGGTCGTTACGACCTACAACGACAGCTCCAACTACGTTTCCCGCCGGATCATCGGATTGCCGTTGGAAGTCGTTGCTTACGGCAAGAACGACGTAACAACCGCGCTTGACGAAGTTTCGGACACGACGTATGCGTACGACGCGAGCGGGTACACGGGGACGGGGCAGTCGC
>JBDTZW010000244.1:0-4432 GCA_040004905.1 Acidobacteriota bacterium | reverse complement strand
GGCCTGATGCAGCATCGACCAAAAAAAGGTCACCGTCGCCCCTAACGACCTGCTGTGTCGCTTTCTGGGAACGTGTCCAGTTTTGGTTATCGAACGTATCGAGTGCGATCCCGCGCCAATGGGTATCACCGCGCAACGCAGAATTATCGTCGAGCCTAACACGCATCACTACTGCGTCGCTCTGCTGGATCGCCCCAACTCCGCCAAGCCTGATCGATTCGCCAAACCCGGAAGTATTCTTGATCCTTTCCTGATCGGAACCGAATCCCGCTCCGCCTACTCGCGGCAGCAAAAAGAACAAGGGAATACCCGCAACGACAGCAAAAAATATCAGGATCGCCGCGGCCGCCGGAAGCCGCCGAACGCGAACAGAATCTGAGCTGTTTTTGTCTAGGAAAAACCGATGGCTCGGTTCCTGACGCGCCGCGGTGGCCTTCGCCGTCTTCCGCATCTCGAACGCGATTACAGCACAAACGATCGTCAAAAGATACAGAACAAACGACCCAAGATATAGCGCACTGATGCTCAACCCGGCCGCCAGCAGCACCTCGAAGAACGACATAAGATAGAGGAAGATCCAATCCCGTTCAGATTTCTTCTGAAGAAGTTTGATCGCCGAAAGAAAAAGGACCATCCGCGCCAGGATCGCAGGCAGGAGCGTTTCGGTATTCGACGTTCCGAAATATTTTAGTTTCCAGAGGAAATAGAAAAGAGGTAGGGCAAAAACGATCAGGACGGTACCTGACTTTTCGGATATCTGCCATCGCGTGCCTTCAAGAAGCCACGCGACCGCCATTACCGCAAGAAATATAAGCGTTCCCGCCGCCCCAAATGTCCCCGAAACCCAGAGCGACAGAAAGCCGCAAAGTACGGCCGCATAAGAAACAGATCTGAAGAATTTCTCGAAAGTCATGCCCGTATCAAGTATAGACGACCTGGACCACTAGGCAACGCGAATGTTCGAGCGTTCGAGCGTTCAAAAGGTTCGGACCGTTCGAAGTGTTGAGGGTATTCACTCCGGTTCGTGCATGTTCACGTTGTTCGTCGTGTATCAAATACGAACAGTAAAAACAAAAAATGCCTGTCAGATGTTGGCAGGCATTGTTCCGAAATGAAGCCGATCTTACGGTTTGAAGCCGACGCTTGTCCAGAGCTTGGCACACTCAAAGAGCTTACCATTCGCGATCACATATTTTGTGTTACGAAGGTTGGAGATATTGTCCAGCGGGTTTCCATCCACTAAGATAAGGTCGGCATATTTGCCGGCTTCGACCGTGCCGGAATCTTTGTCGACTTTCATCACCTGTGCGGGTACGAGCGTCGCGGCCTGGATCGCTTCCAGGGGTGAAAAACCTGCTTTAACATAGAGCTCTAGTTCCCGCTTCAGGCTGTGGCCCGGTACCGTTTGATCCGTTCCCGCGACTATTCGAAGCCCATTTTGATGAAGGGCCCCGATCACCTTGAGATACATCTCGATATTAGCTTGCCCAAACGCAGCCTGCTCGGGAGGAAAGCCCGTGTTATTGATAGGGCCGTAAAGAGCCTTAGGAAGCTTGGCGACACCAGGTTCGATCTGCGCGTACGGTGTCGCGGCCGCGTGAAAGAGCCATTCAAAGATCACCATCGTCGGATCGAAAACCGTGTTGTGATCCTTGAAGAACTGAAACGTCCTTTTTGCATCCGGTGAATTCACGTCTATATTCGGCACGACGCCAGGCTGACGCTTGTAGTCCTTTGGCAGCAAAACTCGCGGAACATACTGCACGTGGTTGATCTGATCCATTCCGGCCTCGACACCTTGTATCGCATTCATCCCGTTCGGAATGTGGCCGGTCACGGTCATCCCGTATTTGTGGGCCTCGTCACAGATAGCCTTCACTACGTCGGGCTTGACCGAGCTGTAGATCTTTATTTGCTGAAAATTGGCATCGTGATAACGTTTGACGACCATAGCGGCCTCGCCAGCATTATTTGCCCGAACGATGCCGAGCGCTCCTGCGCTGTCACCATCAACGATCCCGGCCAGCAGCAATCTCGGCCCTAAGCCCTTCCCTTCCGCCACCGCGTCGCGGACCGATTTGATGAAATCGAATTCGTTCCCGACGTCGCGAGCGGTCGTTACACCCGCCGCCAGATAAACCGGTCCCCATTCGACCTGCTCGAAGTGAGAATGCATGTCCCACAACCCAGGAAGCAGATATTTCCCCTGAGCGTCAAATTTTTTCGCACCTTTCGGAATCCTAACCGACGCAGCAGGCCCGACCGCTTTGATCCGCCCGTTCTCGATCACAACCACGGCATTATTAACGACGGCTTTTCCGGTTCCGTCGATTAGATTGGCGTTTATGATCGCAAGCGAACCTTTTTCCTGCGGACTCATCTTTGCGGCCATATCCGCCAATGCAGCCATTCCATCCGCCGCGGATTTGCTGATAAAGAGCCCGAGCGAGTCTTCGTAGCCGTCGCGGATCGCTTCGAAATGATCGAACTCAGCATCGACACCAACCAAGGCAACAAGGTTCTGCTGCTTGTCCATCCAGACCCACTCGCGCCCCCAGATCAAACCACCCACAATATACCGCTCAAGGTCGACCGTCTTTCCGTCCGCAGTAACGCTGTCTTTTCCGCGATCCTCGATAGAGACCGAACCGCCGGGTAGTGTTTCAGTGGTCGTGATCTTATTTTTCGCGAGATAACGCATCAGCATCATCTGAACCGAAGCAGGGGCGTAACCGGCGATCGTAAAAAACCGCTTCGGCGTCGCTACTGTTTTTGTCTCCGTTCCCTCTCGCACCGAGGCAGAACTGCCGCCGACCGTCACCTCGTCGTCGATCGTCGATTCCCGCGAAACTTTTCCCTTGATCGAGTAACTGATGGGTGATAGATCGCCGTCGGTTTTCAAACTTGTTGTAAGAGGAACGGCCGACCCGCGATCCACGAACTTGAAATCGTCTTTGAGCTCCAACGATCCGCCAACTTTCGAGATCGAGTAGGTTTCGTCACCGATCGGCTGCTGAAATTTATGGAGGCGAAACTTTCCTGATTCGACAACCTGGGCGGCGACGGGTAACACTGCAGCGCCAGTGACGAGAAATATAAAGACAGGAAGTAGTAAGGCCATGTATCGGCTTCGAAAATTAAATATTCGCGGCATTTGATCGATCTCCGTTTGAGTTACTTTATAGCGGTTTAATTTGAGCACACGGTGGAAGTTATAGTAAAGTTCACTCGCACAGCAATTAGCCTATGAGCCAGCCAGATCAACAAAAAGAAACACAGACGGTCACCCCCGTCGAAGAGATCCGCTCACACTTTCCCGCACTAAAGAGAATTCACAACGGGCTGCCGGTAGCGTATTTCGATGGGCCCGGCGGCACGCAGGTGCCCCGTCAGGTCGTCGAGGCGATGAACGATTATCTCTACAACCACAACGCCAACACGCATTGGGAATATCCGACAAGCAATGAAACGGATGAGATGATCGAGACCTCTCGCAAAACGATCGCCGAATTTCTAAATGCGTCAGCCGACGAGATCGTTTTCGGCCAAAACATGACATCGCTCACTTTTCATTTGGCACGAGCTCTTGGGCGGCGATTCGATGCTGGTGATGAGATCATTGTTACGGAACTTGATCATCACGCCAATTCCGACACTTGGCGGTCGCTCGAAAAAGATCGTGGCGTCGTAGTCCGCATCTTGCCGATGAATGTTGCGACCGGTCAGCTCGAGTTTGAAAAGCTCGGTGATCTGCTGACCAAGAAGACCAAGGTTGTCGCGATCGGCGCAGCCTCAAATATTCTTGGCACGATCAATGACTTCGAAAAAGCCTGTTCGATCGCGAAAGAGGTCGGGGCCCTGAGCTTTGTAGACGCCGTCCATTATGCCGCTCACGAACTGATCGACGTAAAAAAGATCGGCTGCGATTTCCTCGCCTGCTCCGCCTACAAATTCTACGGCCCGCACATCGGAATCCTTTACGGACGCAAAGAACTGCTCGAAACCATCGATTTTCCGAAGGTCCGGCCTGCTTCCGACAACGCTCCCGACCGCGTCGAAACCGGAACGCAAAATCACGAAGCGATCGCCGGAGCGGCAGCCGCGGTGGACTTTCTAGCGTCGCTCGCAGATCGGGGCCTACGTCGTGAACGACTCGAAACAGTTTTTGGCGAACTACACAGCCGCCAGCACGAAATGATCACGCGATTATGGACTGGTTTGCAGGAGATCGACGGCGTAATTGTCTACGGCCCGCGGCCCGATTCGCCGCGAACATCGACGATTTCATTCTCGGTTGACGGCCACACGTCCAGCGCCGTAGCCCGAGCGCTCGCTGAAAAAGGTATTTTCGCCTCGGACGGCGACTTTTACGCGTTGACGGTCGTTGAACGGCTCGGCGTCAAGGGCCTTGTCCGGGCCGGCTGTGCTTGCT
>JBDTZW010000360.1:0-4464 GCA_040004905.1 Acidobacteriota bacterium | reverse complement strand
ACAGCGTCATTGCCGTCCGAGTCGCCGAGGATCCGACCGATCACGTGCGTGTGTGCGTCAATAAATCCCGGCAGCAGCGTAACGTTGCCAACGTCGATGACAGTGGCTCCGGCAGGAATCTGGATCTGGCTCGCCGTCCCTACCGCAGTGATCTTATCGTCCGTCACGACGATGACAGCGTTCGTGATCGCAGCTTTCCCCGTGCCGTCGATCAGTCGGGCCGCCTTGAGCACGACGACACCTTTTCCCATCGGAGCCGCAGGTCTGATTGTCGGCATCTGCGCAGCGATCGGCGAAAACGAAGCGACACAAACTCCCAGAACGAAGGCAGCAATAAAAACTGATCTACTCATTGGATCTCCCGGTTTTAAAATGGATAAAGAACGCGGACGATTCTAACGCAATGCCGCGAAAATTACATCTTGATGGAAATTCTAATCCGGAGACGGAAGCGATGTGATCTTGGACAGTTCACCGCGGAGAATATCGGGCCTCACCTTGCCCTGACGGAAATATGCGGTTCCACCTTTTTCGTTGATCAGCATCGTGAAAGGCAGCCCGCCACTCCAGTCCTTGGACACGGACGAGATCGCAGCTTCTTCGTCCTGAGTGACTAAGAGAAATGCGGGCATGTCGGCTTTCATTTCCGTGAGAAACTGCGGCACGCCCGAGTTGATATCAGCGAGATCGTCGAGCGAGATCGTGATGAAATCTATCTTTCCCTTGTAGTCAGTATTGATCTTGACGAGTTCGGGAAATTCTTCGCGGCAAGGGTCACACCAGGTCGCCCAGAAATTTACCAGCAAAGGCTTGCCGTTCGGTTTGATGAGATTCTTCAAACCCAATGCATCTATCTTACTAACGCGCGGTGTCGTGCCCGATGCGGCGGTCGTCTTGACTGTGGCCGTCTTTTGCCCGAAAGCGCACGACACAACAAGAAATGCGGCAACAGCGGCCGCCAGGAAATTCTTACCGCTTCTCATAAAATAACAACTACTCTGAAATGCGTTTGATCGAGCAACCGAAGGCATTCGCCGATGTCTTTGCCAATTTGTTGCCCGCGAGCGTGTCGTCAAATGCTGTGCGTAGGTAGCTCTCGGTAATATTTTTACCTGACCGGTCATTATCGATCGCTCCGTGGTAAACGAGCGTATTCTTTGCATCAATGTAAAAAGCCTCGGGCGTGACCGTTGCCCCAAGTTTGTTGGCAAGCACATTATTCTTATCGATCAGGACCGGAAACTTGAAGCCGTATTCGACGGCATTCGATCTTACCCAATCGAGTGATTCGCTCGAATTTGAGTTAACCCCGACCAAACTAATGCCTTTTGCCTGATAATCGGCAGCAATCTGGTTGATGCGGTCCTTGTATCCGCGAACGACCGGGCATTGCGCCGAGAGAAATACGAGCACGGCACCGTTCTTGCCCTTGAGATCATTCAGCGAGTGCGAAGCTCCGTCGATGTCGGGAAGGGTAAAATTATCGACAGCAGAACCGATCGCGGGCACCTGAGCTCCCGCGCATATAGCCGCAAAACATATAAAGAGAACAAGTGTTAATGGGAAAATAGCGTTAGTTCCTTTCATATCGATCCTCCGCAGGTTATTTAAAAATTCTACCAATTCGTGTCATCGACCGACAAGTCTATCTGCATTTTACGCGGATCGGTCCATAGGTGTTTCAAATGACACTTCCGAGTTGGATGCACACTGAGAGGATTTCGGCGGTAATGCGTTCGTGCAAAGTGTTATAATTCGCCGGACGAACCCTATGCTTTTCGACGGCGAAAACTTTTCTCATTATAAGGTTATCTCGACCATTGGGGCGGGAGGCATGGGCGAAGTGTATCTTGCCGAGGACGCAAACCTTCGACGGAGGGTCGCCTTAAAGGTACTTTCGGGAAGCCTCGCGACCAGTCCCGAACGGCTTCGGCGCTTTTTGCAGGAGGCGCAGGCGGCATCTGCGCTAAATCATCCAAACATTCTTACCGTTTACGAATTCAGCTCCGAAAATTCGCTGCATTATCTTGCGACCGAGTTTGTCGACGGCGAAACGCTTCGTGACATGATAAATCGCGGCCCGCTCCCGATCCCGCAGACTCTCGACATCGCCGCCGAGATCGCGTCAGCGCTTTCAGCAGCGCACGCGTCAGGTATAACGCACCGCGATATTAAGCCGGAAAATATCATGATCCGCCGGGACGGCATCGCAAAGCTGCTCGATTTTGGGCTGGCCAAACTCACTGAGAACGGCGATTTTGAGACGGACCTCGACCGCGAAACATCGACCATCGTCAAAACGATGCCAGGCATGCTGATGGGCACGGCGGCCTACATGTCGCCCGAGCAATCGCGAGCGCACGTGCAGGACGCCCGCACAGATATCTGGAGCCTCGGCGTCGTATTGTTCGAAATGCTGACCAGCTATCAGCCGTTTACCGGTGAGACATTTCATCACACGATCATTTCCCTGCAGGAAAAGGCGACGCCGTCACTCACGCAATTTCTGCGTGATTATCCGAGTTCTATCGAGCACATAATTCGAAAAGCTCTTGAAAAAGATCCTTCCGACCGATATCAATCGGCGAACGAAATGCTGGCGGATATTAATCAAGCTAAGGACGATCTAGAATCTGAAATTAAGGCAGGCCGGACTGTCGCGATCAAGCAGGGACGGGTCGATCAGAGTACCGCCAAGACTATTGCGATGCCGCTTACGGCGGCTCCGACGTCGGCCTGGCAAAATCCCGAGATCGGGCCGCGCGCATGGGGACGGATCGCGATAGTGTGGGCTGCAGTCATCGCACTTGGATTCATTGCATATTTCGGCATCAGGGCTTTTCGCGACCGGATCCCAATAGATTCGGTTGCCGTCCTTCCGTTCCAAAATGGCAGCGGTGACGAAGGTTTGGCATATCTCTCCGACGGTATCAGCGAGAGCGTTCTCGACCGACTCGCGCAGCTTCCGCAATTAAAAGTGATCGCCAGAACGTCGAGCTTTAAATATCGGGACGAAAATCTCGATCTGCAAAAGATCGCCGTGGACCTCGGGGTGCGTGCGATCGTTACCGGGCGCGTCGTTCGACGTGGTGACGACCTGACGATCCGGGTAGAAATGATCGACGCCCGTGAGAACAAGCAGCTTTGGGGCGAACAGTATATTCGAAAGATGGAGGACGCGGTCAACGTCGAACAAGATATAGCCCGAACTGTTTCCGAGAAGCTTCGCGTAAACCTTTCGGGTGCGCAGTCCGATCAATTTACGCGCCGCGAAAATGTCAGCCCCGAGGCGTACGAACTTTTGCTGAAAGGGAAATATTATTTCGAGCTCGGTGGTACGGTGAATCGAAAAAAGGCGGCCGACCTCTTTGAGCAGACGGTTGCGGCGGACCCGAATTACGCACAAGCCTACGCTAACCTCTCCGCGACCTATCGCCGTCTCGCCGCCGACAGCATTGTAGATCCGCGGGAGTACATCCCAAAGGCCGAGACAGCGGGCCGTAAAGCCCTCGAGTTGGATGAGAATCTTCCTGATGCCCATTTAACTCTGGGTAACGTATACCAATACAAATGGCAGTGGGCCGATGCCGAACGCGAGTATAAACGTGGGATCGAGATCAGCCCAAATCTGGGACTCGCTCATCGTGCATACTCACAATTTCTAAGTATTGTAGGACGGCACGACGAAGCGCTTACGGAAGCTTTGCGGGCGAAAGAGCTTGATCCGGTAGTCTCGATGGCAAACGCAAGCGTCGGATACAGGCTGGTTTTCGCCCGCAGGTTTGATGACGCGATCGCGAATCTTCAAAAAACGCGCGACCTCGATCCTTCCTTCGATTTTACCCAGGTTTTGCTCGGCTACGCCTACTCGGGAAAAGGGCAATACCCGGACGCCCTCAAGGCTTTTCAAGAAGCGGTCAAACTTGGTGACGACAGCCCCAGCACGCAGATATACATCGCGTCCGCGTATGCGAGATCCGGCGAGGCTGCAAAGGCTCACGACATCCTCGCAAAATTGCTGAGTGGTAAAGATTACGTTTCTCCCGGCGAACTCGCGATATTATATTCGTCGCTCGACGATAAACAGGCCGCATTTGCTTCACTGGAAAAGGGATTCAAGGAACACGACCTTCAGCTTCAATTCCTAAAGGTAGACCCCGCCTTCGACGCCTTGCGCGGCGACCCTAGATTTTCCGATCTGTTGAAACGAGTAGGTTTTACCGAATAAGTTCTAACCAAAAAGGCGCGGAACAGCACGCTGCAGATTTTTCGGAAGCAAGATCTCCATCGCGTCGTCCACAGTCACGATCCCCGCAATATCGCCTTCGTCGTCTACGACAGGTAAGGCGAGCAGGTTGTATTCTGAGATCAGCTGGGCAACATCCCGGGCTGAATCAGAAGGATGAGCAAACCTGAATTCGCTTCGCATAACGTCAGCGATCTTTGCCGTCGGGTCGGCGAGAA
>JBDTZW010000299.1:0-4488 GCA_040004905.1 Acidobacteriota bacterium | reverse complement strand
CCCAAAACATTCCGTGTTCGGAATTTAGCCCGCCGTATCGCATTGCGATCAGCATTAGCCACATTAGGGCCGCGGTGATCGCTCCTGAAATGAGCCCGAAAACAAGTACGATTCTTTTCATAATATTCTTCTTTGTCCTCCGTCGTGAAGAAGAATCTAGACGAATGCGAGGTTAATGCGCATCAGCCGAAAGTATGAATTTCCCTCTGACGAGCCGTTTTCAGCCAAAAGTACCAGTGAATTCAAGAGATAATGCGCAATTCCTTAGCGCGGGCGATAGCCTCCGTCCTACGGCTGGCATCGAGCTTTGCCAGAACGTTCGAGACATGAGTTTTGACCGTTGACGTCGAGACGAATAGACGGTCTGCGATCTCCTGATTCGAGAGACCGGCGGCGATCAACTCCAATACCTCAAATTCACGCTTTGATATGCCTACACGTCTTAGCGCCTCGTCATCGCGTTCGAACGGGCCTTCGACCGCGACCTCAACCAGCTTTGGCCGCGTGAGACGAAGGCCTGCCCAGATCCCGAGGCTCGTGAACATGACGGCCACCAGGCCGATATAAAATTCGAGAGGGATGTCGCGAACAAGGTACTTGTACTCTACCAGCTTGAGCAGGCCGAGCAGTGCGGCCATCGCGAGGCCGTAAATTATTATCGTCCTTCGCATTTGGTCCAAAAAGACGAAAAGCCGCCAAACCTATCGGTCCAGCAGCTTCAAGATCAGATGGCGGAGACGACAGGATTCGAACCTGTGGTACCCTTTTGGAGTACAACGATTTAGCAAACCGCCGCTTTCAGCCGCTCAGCCACGTCTCCGCACGCGTTCGAAACAGAGTTTATTCTAGCCTAAGGGCAAACTTTGTCAAGGTAGGCAGCATCATAGCTCCCAGTTAGAATTACATTTACAGCTTGACACCATTGATTTTTGTAACGAAAATAGCGAAATTGCCTGCGTTGGGTTCTTTTTCAGCAGTTCGCTGGCACATCTTTAGTTTTTACTGCCGACCAAGTAAACGTAAACGGATGGGATCTTCATCGACAAACAATCTTCTAAGGCTTGTGCTTTTGATGTTCGCTGCTATCTCGTCGACTGTCTTGTTTGTTTCGCAAACCCGTGCAACGACAGTTATTGCGGGCAGTAACCTCGGCGTGATTCGAGGAGTCGTTCGCGACGATGGCGGAAGCCCGATCGCGGATGCTACCGTGGCTATATTTCGTTCGGGAACGTCGCGCCTTCTCAAGCAGGTCCAGTCTTCTCAGGACGGCAGCTTTCTCGCAAAGATCTTGCCGGGCACCTATAAGGTTTTGGCAGTTGCGCAGGGGTTCAATCCTGTAGTTCTTTCGTCGGTCGAGGTCGGCCGTGCGGATGATCTGGTTTACGGATTCAATCTTGCTCGTTCGGGAAACGGAAACACGCTTCCCGAAAAACGAATAGATAGGAACAGCTCAAGGTGGGCGATCCGCGCGGCGGCGGCACAGCGTTCGATCTATCAGAATTCTGCCGGTAAGGCTCCCATCGATGAGGACGCTGTCACCGCGAACGATGACGCGGACCGCCCGAAAACGACGCATCGCGGACAGACGGTCGTCGAGTCGTACTTTGCTTCTTCGAAGGCCGGCAATTATCAAGGAACCAATTTTGCGACGATGCTTCCGTCGATGGGAAGCGTTCAGGTCATCGTGGCGGGCCAGACGGGCATCGGAAAAGCTGCCCCACAGCGACTCGAGACAGATCTGCAGATCCGAGCGAATGACAAACACCATTTTCGTGTAAATGCGTCTGCCGGCCGCCTTGGGACGGTGCAAAGAGGCCTGAACTCAAGCGAGCTTGGCCAGTTCTCGATCCAGGGACTGGACGAATGGAAGATCCGCGAAGGCGTAATCGTCGTCTTCGGATTTGATTACTCCAAGTTTCTCGGTGCTGGCAACGATCATTCGCTCAGCCCGCGACTCGGTGTTCAGCTTGACGTTGACGACAAGACGCGCTTTCGAGCTTCGTATACAACTAAGACCGAGGAAAAGAGCTGGGCCGGCGCCGTTTCGCTCGAAGATTCACAGATCGCCTTTACTGAGCCTATCGCGGTCGAGGATCTGGTGATCGAAAAAGACAAGCCCCAAATGAACAAGAGCAGTCGGGTCGAGTTCGGCATCGAACGCATTCTCGACAACAGATCGTCTATCGAGGCGAACGCTTTTTTTGACACTACGTTCGGCCGCGGGGTCGGATTGAATAACATACCGCTAGATGTTTTATCGAGCGACAATTTCAGCGATTTTGTGTCTAACCAGACGGGAAACACTCAGGGCGTCCGCTTGGTTTATACGCGCCGGCTGAACGGCAACTTTACCACCTCCGCCGGGTATTCATTTGGAAAGGGACAAAAGATCTCGGAGGCGGCAGTTTCAAATCCGGCAAACATTTTTGAGAACGCGTTTTTCCAATCATTTTTTGGGCAATTCGAAGCCGATCTCAAGAGCGGAACGAGCGTCAAAACGATTTTCCGCCTATCCCCGCAAGCGACGGTTTTTGCCATTGATCCGTTCCAGGGCCGCCTCGCTATATACGACCCGAGCCTGAGTATACTGATCACGCAAAATCTGCCGACGCTTGGGTTGCCGATACATGCGGAGGCAATCGTCGATGCCCGCAATCTTTTTAGATTTCAAACCGGCGTGAACGGCGAGGACGGCACGCTGAGAGTTACTTCCCAAGGCAGAATGCTGCGGGGCGGTGTGTTAGTGAGATTCTGAAGGAGCCGCCGAATAGGCTGGCGCTCGGAGAATGTGTTTAATCTCCAAGATTGAATTAGCCGCATTTCGCGGCTTTTTCTACGAAATATTGGATTGGAAAGCGAAAAACTGAATCCAAAACCGCAGTAATTTTCGTGCTTTCAAGCGCCGCTAGCGGTTTTTCAGGATAAATCCGGTCAAAACGAACGACGATCGCGTAAATACCTACTGGAACGTATCTTGCGTCGATAAATCCTCGGATAAGTTTGTCCACACTAGATGAAAGGGAAGGTCCTGACAAGCTGGAGCTTAATGTGGCTATTGGCGACGGTTTTACTCGTCGCCGGAGCAGCCCTAAATCTTTCTCAGCGCGCGACGCAGAAACTTCCCCCAACGGATGGCGTCGTCTGGACAAAGACCGAAAAAGGCATCACAGCGGAAAGAGTGATTCCGGGAATGGCCGGATCACGGGCCGGACTCTCGCCTGGCGACAGGTTGATCGGCATTGGGCTCGACGGTGAAAAGACCGATGAGATCACTTCCGTCAACGACGTCCAAATGTTTCTGGAGGCTTCCGGCGTCGATGGCAGCGTCACATATTTTTATCAACGCCCCTCGTACACTTTCGCAAATAACTTCTACTACGCCGATCTAAAGCACATCGACCCCATTCCGCGATGGACGCCGTCGATAATCTTTCTGTCGATCGTCGGTTTGGTCTGGCTCGGGGTGGGCATTTTTGTCTTGTTCAAACAAGGTAGCCGCTCGCCGTTCGTCCTACATTTCGCGATGTTCTGTCTCGCGGCGTTTGTCTTCCACGCTTACAAGGCCATCGGCACCGGCGAAGATTTCGACCTTGCTATCAGCCTGATCGACAGCATTTCGTTTGCTTTCTTTGTTCCGCTCTTTTTGCACTTCTGCATTCGATACCCGGTCCGAAGCGAGGTGTTCGAGTCGCATCGCTGGAAGACCATTGCCCTATATGTCCCGGCGACCGTGATCTCGCTCGTTCTCGTTTTTGTTTCGGTGATTCCGCAGTTCTTTGTCTCGTCGAGCGTCGCGGCGTGGATCGCCGGGTTGAATGAGCAGATCCCGATCTACGTTCTGCTAGATCGTGTGCTTTTCTGGCACTTTGTCGGGGGAGTCTCGGCCGGCGCGGTTTTTCTCGTCTGGCGATTCTTCAAGAATACTCAGTCGATGGTCCGGCAGCGGCTGAAATGGGCAATGTGGGGAACCATCGTCGCGGTTCTGCCGATTCTTATCGTGAGACTCGTAGAGCGATGCGGCGTTCGCCTGCAGGATGACATTGTTTCTGTGGCGTTGACGACGCTGCCGCTTGCTTTGATCCCGCTGAGTTTTGGCCACTCAGTCGTCCGCTATCGCCTGATGGACGTAGATGTGGTCGTCCGCCGAGCCCTTGTTTACGCCCTGACGACCGTCGCGATCGCGATGATGATCGGGGCACTCGCGCTTGGACTTGTATTTCTGGCGGTTGGCAACAACCTCTCAACTGCCGAGATCACGCTGCGGGCGCTCATAGCCGTGGTTGCGATGGGAGCGATAATCCTTTTGAGCGAACCGCTCAAGCGATACCTGCAGGAGCGGGCCGAAAGATTTTTTTACGGCGAACGCTATGATCTCCGGCGGGGGCTTCTTGACTTCGGGCGGACGCTTTCTGCTAACACGGCTATTGAGCCCTTGCTTGACGCGTTGACCGAGAGGCTTCAGCAGGTCCTTGACGTCCAGAAACTCGC
>JBDTZW010000391.1:0-4494 GCA_040004905.1 Acidobacteriota bacterium | reverse complement strand
GCCTGAACCAGGCTCATGCCATCGAACAACCGCAAAGATAGCAAGGGCAAGGCAAAGCAGCGGCGTACCCAGAAACGGGACCATAAACCAGGGACTAAAGACCGCCGCGTTGATTGCGTTCATCGACGCTATGCCCTCGACGGCCGGAAGTTTCCCGAGGCCCCGCATTACGAACACCGAAAAGGCGAAAAATACTCCGCCCCAAAGCCCGCAGCCAACAGCCGTTATGATCGCAAGTGCTCGCATGTGTCTAGCCTATAACGCAACCCTTGGTCGATGAGAAGCAACCTGCCCAGGACTCCCGGCCGCGGCAGCACGAATACCCACCGCGCTAATATTTTGCCGACAGCAAAGTAAACCACTAAGCAAAAAAGTTCCGCCGATTGCTCGACGGAACTCTTTCTCTTTGAGAAGACCGGATGTCTGCTTGAGATGTTGGAAAGCAGAGCGCGAAGCACACACAAAATCGCGACTTTATGTCTTAACTGCAGTAACTTCTTTGCCACACCTACGAGGTTAGCTGACGGGCTAGGAACGAAAGATTATCCCTGCGGCACTTTCAACAAAACCGCTTCGCCCCCGTTGAGCCTTTTGGCTGCTCAACATTGGGTCCCCCGCGTTGATTCACAATGAATTAACTTCGGTGATCAACTTTTCAACAATTCCGATTTTAGCAGGTGGTTTAGCGTTTTTCAAGAAAAAAGTTAGGTTTAATGCGAACTTTACGTTAAAACTGGCCGACGAGACAAAGAAATCGACAAAATCGGCTTCATACCTTCCCATTCCCAAATAACTTATCCATCATCAACTATCAATTCTCCGTTTGAACAGTTAACGTCCGGGAAACCATTGATAAAGAAAGAAATAAACGATGACGCCGGTCACCGAAACATAAAGCCAGACCGGATAAACAAGGCGGGCGAGTTTTTTATGGGCATCAAAATTTCCCTTCAACGCACGCCGGAGCGTCAAAAGAACAAACGGCGTTACGAGTATCGCCAGGATCGTATGCGAGGTAAGTATCGTGAAATAGATCGGCCGGACCAAGCCTTCGCCCGTGAATTTCGTCGGGCCGAGACCGAAGTAATAAGTCCTGATCACGTGGTAGGCTACATAGCAGACGAGAAATAACGCCGATACCGAGCAAGCGGTGATCATACACAACCGGTGCGCATGCACGTGTTTGGTCAGGATAAATATCAGCCCAAGTATAAGGCACACGCCGCTGAGAGCGTTCAGAGCGGCGTTGAGGTGGGGAAAGATCTGAAGTAAATCCATTGTGAGCCGAAACCAGACCTTTATTTCCAAAACCCTAGCATTACAAAAAGCACTACCCACATTCCGTCCACGAAATGCCAGTACCAACCTACTGTCTCAGCGAGCTCCCTGCGGCGTTTCAGCAAAGCGTCACTATCTGTTTCCGCCCAGGTTTTCATTAGGATGACGCCGAGCGCGATGATGCCGCCGACCACATGGACCGCGTGGACAGCCGTCAGAATATAGAACAAAGCCAGGTACGGATTACCCGCGACGTAAAGGCCTCGCTGTACAAGAGCAAACCACGCAAGAATCTGCGATGAAATAAATGCAGCTCCGAGAACGCATGTGGCGATAAGGAAATTTTTCGCTTTGGCCTGTTCATTGCGATCGATCGCACGTTTTGCTATGTGGTACGTCAGGCTGCTGATCAGAATTAGAAACGTACTCACCCAAACTGGTTTAGGTAGTTCAAACGGGCGCCATTCGGCACCACCGTTCGTCGCAATTACCACATAAGCGGCGATCAGACCGCCGAAAGTCATTAGTACAACGAGCAGCAAAAATGCCGTCAATATGCGTGATTTATTGGGTTGGATCTGGCCCGTGTCGCTCGGGTCCGAATCGCGCGAACCGTCATCGCCTCCACCGCCGCCTCCACGGCGTTTTCCGCCGTTCCCGCCGCTTCCACCCCGACTCAAGGGCGCTCGACCGCGCTTTTTCTCGTCCTCGATAATGACTAAAGGCTCGGCTGTACCAATTTCCATGATGCGGTTAATGATCGAGCACGAGTAGCAGGAAAAGGATCGGGAGGTAGATCACAGAAGCAAGCAGCAACGAGCGCGCTTTTTCATTCGTTTTTGCACGCGCCGCGGAAATGCTCATCCACAGGAACCCGAGGCCGAGGATCGAAGCTCCGATCAGATAGACCACGCCGGCGAAGTGCAGGAAAAAAGGAGCTAGGCTAACCGGCACGAGCATCACAGTGAATAGAACGATCTGCCGGGCCGTTAGCCGCCCGGAGGGATCAACTACCGGAAGCATCAAAATCCCGGCTTTTGCATATTGCTCGCGATACATCCATGCGATGGCCAGAAAATGTGGAAACTGCCAAAGAAACTGCGTCACAAAAAGTGCCCAGGCTCCGAGCGTTATGTCGTTTGCGGCAGCCGTCCATCCCATCAGCGGTGGCAAAGCCCCGGGGATCGCCCCGATCGCGGTCGAGGCGGAAGTGCGTGTTTTAAGAGGCGTGTAGAGCAATACATAACCCGCAATCACCACAAGCCCCAGGGCCGCAGTCAACCCATTGACGGCATAGAGCAGATAAACCTCGGAGCCCACGCAAAGTGAGACTCCAAAGACGACAGCCTCGGTCGGCGAAAGCTTTTCCGTCGGAAGCGGCCGGTTCGCTGTTCGCTCCATCAGGATGTCTGTTCGGCGTTCAAGGTATTGATTCAGCGTGGCCACACCAAAAGCCAGCATTGCGATCGCAGCCATGGAATTAAGGAACAATACAGCTTCGAAAGGGCCCGGCGAGCCGAGATAAAATCCGGCGGCCGAGGTTAGCACCAGCATAAACGCGATCCGCGGCTTTGTGAGTTCCACAAACGCCGAAGCCTTTTCGCTTATGCTCAGGTCTTTTGGCTTTTCCAAGCTTACTGTTACTGCATCCATCGGTCTTTTGGTAAGAAAGTAAAAGGATACTCGTTAGAGCTCAATTTTTCAAAGAAGGCACTGGTACCTCCGCTTCTTTTGGTCTGTAGCCGAACTAATTTTTAGGTCAGTGACAAAAGTTCTCCGCTGGGCTATGATTTTTGTAGCCACACCATGTCTGCTGCCGAAGAAACATTAAGGCCGCGAGAGGTTTTCAGGCCGAAACCGGCACCCATCGTAAATCGGATTCTTGATTCGCTCAGCTCGGTGCGCCTCGGCGTCTTGGTCCTCTGCTCGATGGTCGTCCTCGCAATGATCGGAATGCTGATAATGCAGCAGAACGTCCAGGGTTTCGAGACCTATTATCCATCGCTCACCCCGGCGGAAAAACTGGTCTTCGGTTATCTTGGTTTTTTCGATATTTACCATAGCTGGTATTTCGAAGGATTGCTTCTATTTCTTTCGTTAAACATCATCCTCGCATCGATCGATCGATTCCCGTCTGCTTGGCGGTATATCGTCGACCCAAAAACAAGCGGGACTCGCGAATGGCTGCTGCAGCGGAAGGAACATTCGGTCATCGGAGAAGAAAAGATCGGCGAATGCGAACTGCCGGAAAAGATTAAAACAGTGTTCGAAAAGCATGGTCTGAAGTCCAAAGTCGTCGAAAGCGAGAACAGGTATTACGATCAGGACGAGCATGGCAACAAGATCTTTTCGAACGTAAGGATAAGAAAGAATCTGTATGTTTTCGGCGAAAGCGGTAAATGGAACCGCGTCGGAGCGTACATCGTTCACGTCGCTTTGCTGACGCTTTTTCTGGGACATTTCGTTGCTTTACGAACCGGTTTCGACGCTGACGTGAGATTGACGCCGGGCGAGACGACGGATCAGATCCAGATGCTCGAGTTCGATCTGGATAAGAAGGAGCGCTACAACGTAAAGCTGCCGTTTTCGCTCGACTGTACCGATATTCAGCAGAGACTGATCGATCCGAATGGTTCCATAGAAGTAACAAATACGCTCGATTGGCGAACGCAATTAAAGATCGACGATCCCGAATACGGCACGACAACCGCCGATGTTAGCTTGAACAAGCCTCTTAATTACCGCGGCTACCGATTCTTTCAAGCACAGACGATCCCGATCGGAAACGCCCGCACGATCTCGCTCGACCTAACGCCGCAAAACGGCGGTGACGTGGTAAAACTAGATATACCGCGAAACGGTTCAAACTCATTAGCCGACGGGACGAAAGTCGAATTTACCGATTTTTTGCCTGACTTCACGTTCGGCAACGATGGCAAACCATCGACGAAATCCGGCGAATATAACAATCCTGCGGCGGTACTCAAGGTCACTACGCCTGCCGGCGAAAAGGTACATGTCTTTGCCTTTGCCGCAAAGCTTGCCGACAACATTCCGGTCGGCGCGCCGAAAGCCGGTTATAAATGGCGGCTCTCCGCTTTTGAGAAATCTCCCTTGGCCCACGTTCTGTCGATAAAATACGATCCATTCAACGGTGCATTTATCGCGTGGTACTTTGGCGGGTTCGGCCTGATCGGAGCTCTGATGTTCGTGTTC
>JBDTZW010000050.1:0-15260 GCA_040004905.1 Acidobacteriota bacterium | reverse complement strand
GGGCGAGCGCAAAAGAAGCGAAGAGGAGACAAAACGCGGCGGCGAAGAGCGTGTATTTCATTTGTATTTAACCGGAGCTGTTGTGGTTTAGAACTTGGCTCCAATCATAACAAATCCAGAAACTGTTTCAATCAGTTGCCTCCGACTTTAGTCGGAGGTTAGATGGCGAAATGAAGTTAGGGCTTTAGCCCAATTCGGCTAAAGCCGCGGACCTCTTGAAAATGCAACCTCCGACTAAAGTCGGAGGCAACTTATAAAAGCTCTAAAAACTCTTTTAATTCCAGCGGCAATTCCTGTACAAAATCCAGTCTTTCACTCGTTTTTGGATGGGTGAAGGACAGCCGCTCAGCGTGGAGGAAAAATCGCGGCATTGAGCTGATCGCGTTGCGGGCGTTTGTATCGGCGACCGTATTGTCGCGGCCCTCGTTGTAGATCTCGTCGCCGACGATCGGATGGTTGATGTAGCCCATGTGGACCCGTATCTGGTGCGTGCGGCCGGTTTTGATCTCGACATCGAGCAGCGTGAATTTGTTGTACCGCTGGCGGACCTTCCACAGGGAAAGGGCACTGCGGCCGGAAGTGGCGACCTTCATGCGCAGGCGGTTGTGTTTATTGCGGCCGATCGGCGCCTCGATCTTACCCATGTTTTGATCGAGCGAGCCGTGCACAAGCGCGATGTAGCTCTTGAAAACCTGCCGCTCGCGAAACTGCTCGGACAACGCCTCGTGTATCTCGTCGGTCTTGGCGACGACGATGAGGCCGGAGGTGTCTTTATCAAGGCGGTGTACAATTCCGATCCGCGCTTCCGACTGCGGATCATTGATAGCTGACTGCTCAAGCTGGAAGTGATACGCGATAGCATTTGCCAGCGTCCCGCTCTGCACACCGGCGCCCGGATGGACGACCATGCCCGCGGGTTTGTTGATGACGGCGAGATATTCGTCCTCGTAAACGATGTCGAGCGGGATGTTTTCCGGCTCAAATTTCGCGGCCGGAACTTCTGTTAACTCGACCTCGATCTCGTCACCTTCGTGGATCTTATATGACGATTTTGCCGACTGTTCGTTGACCAGGACGTCTTCGTCATCGATCAGCCGTTTGAGCCGCGAACGCGACCAGCCGTCTATCTTCTCGGCCAAAAAAGCATCGAGACGAGTGCCCGCCTCGGTCGATGTAGGTTGGAAAGTGAGCGATAAGGGTTCTTCACTCACTCGGTGTCTCGGAAGCTGGAATGGACGCCTTCTTCAGGCGAATGATCATAAAAACGACCGCGGCGAGGGCAACAAGCAGGCTGATCATCTGCGATGTCGACAGGCCGGTGAGCGTCGTCAATCCCCATAGATCGCCGCGCGGATCGTCGCGGATAAATTCGATGAGGAACCTGAAAAGGCCATAAATAATTCCGTACGCGATCAGCACCTGGCCGTCGAATTTCTTTTTCCGGTGCAGGTAAAAGAGAAAGGCGAAGACGGCGAACATCGTAAACGATTCGTAGAGCTGCGTCGGATGCAAAAAGAGGTCGTGATTATCGACGCCGCCATAGATAGGAACGCCGGTATACTCGTGGCCAAGCTCTGTAAAATGCACGCCCCACGGCAGCCCGGTCTCTTTCCCCCAGCAGCACCCGGCGGCGAAGCATCCCTGCCGGCCAAAGGCCTGGCCTAATGCCACACCCGGCGCAAAGGCGTCCGCTACCTTCCAGAAAGGCAGCCCGTAAAAGCGGATAAGGAATACGAGAGCGAAAAACCCGCCAAGGAATCCGCCGTAATATACGCCGCCCGAACGCAGGAAATCGAGCGACCAGACATTCACATTCGGCTCGACCAGGAACATCAGCAGCTTTGACCCAAGCAGGCCGCCGATCAGCGTCCAGAGACCAAGATCGTAAATGCGTTCACGCGGGAGTCCATCCTTGGCCGCAAGCCGCGAGGCGACAAACAGCGCAAGCAGCATACCGAACGCGAGAAAGATGCCGTAGGTAGTGATCGGAAAATTGCCAATTCGAAAAAGCTCGGGGTACATCGTTAGTGTTGGATTTCGGAACCGACGGTCGGGATGGCTGCAGTCGCAGCTTTCTTTCGTTTATTCAGAAAGATGTCCACGATCAACAGAACTGCGCCGATGCAGATAGCCGTATCGGCCACGTTAAACGTAGGGTAATGCCAGCTTCCGAACTGGACATCGATAAAATCGATGACGAACCCGAGCCGCATCCGATCGGTCAAATTTCCCGCGATGCCCGCCATCAGCAAGGCGAGAGCACCGAGGATACGGTCGTCGCTTCGCGGTGTTCGCCAAAAGAAATACATCACCAACACGCCAGCAACCAAGGCAATTATGGAAAGGCCCCAGCGGCCGGAGTCGCCATGGTTGTCGAACATGCTGAATGCGACACCCGTGTTTTGCGCATAGGCAAAATTCAGCAGGTCCTTGATCACCGGCATGTCGCCCTCGAACCGCAAACGCCGGGCCGCCCACGCTTTCGTGGTCTGGTCGATCATAAAGACGCCGCCCGCGATGAGCAGATAAGCGATCTTCCAGAGAATTTCTTTCTTGTTCACGTTTTAATCAGTATACGGAAAAGTTTATCTTTGCATTCCGTATGATTCCCGACCGCTCCTCAAGCCGACGCCGACCTCTCGAGTTCGCTCAATGCTTCGAAGCACCTCTCGCACACCGTCGGGTATTCTTTGAATTCCCCGACACGCACAGAATAATTCCAACATCTTTCGCATTTTACTCCGTCCGCCTTCTTGACCTCGACCCTCGTCGCATCGTCTTCGTGAACTTCCACCTGCGAAACAATGAAAAGATACCGAAACTGGTCGTAATAATCTATAAGGAAACGCGTCGTTTCGCCGTCAACCGTCAGAATTACTTTGGCATCAAGCGACGAGCCGATGACCTTGGCTCCTCGAGCCTCTTCGAGGGCTTTCAAGACCTCGTCGCGGATAGCGAAAAGACGCTCCCAGTTTGCCATCAGTTCGGAGTTGTCCGTCGTGCTCGCTTTTGGAAATTCCGCGATGTGAACTGACTCCACCGCCTGCTTTGGCAAACTCTCCCACGCCTCGTCGGACGTGAAAACCAGGATCGGCGAGAGCAGTCGGCATAATGCATCGGCGATCTTATAGAGAGCGGTCTGCGCCGAGCGACGCTCGACGGATCGTGGTGCGTAGATGTACAGGCGGTCCTTGATGATGTCGAAATAACGGGCCGAGAGGGTCACCGTGCAGAAATTGTAGAGCGCGTTGTAGCCCGCCTGAAAATCGAATCTTTCGTAGCCCGCCAATACCTTTTCGATCACGTCATCGAGACTTGCCAGCGCCCATCTATCAACCTCGAGCATTTCGCCAGTCGAAACACTATCTGCCTGCGGATCGAATCCGTCGAGATTTCCGAGCGCATAGCGAAGCGTGTTTCTGAATTTTCGATATGCGTCGACGATTCGTGACAGGATCTCGTCGGAACACCGCATGTCTTGTGTATAATCGACCGCCGCCGCCCACAGACGAAGTACCTCGGCCCCCGACTTTTGAACTACTTCGTTCGGCGAGATCGAATTGCCCGCCGACTTGTGCATCTGCTTGCCTTCGCCGTCGACGACCCAGCCGTGTGTGATGATCTGGTTATACGGCGCGGTGTCATGGGCGGCGAGGCCACACATCAGTGAAGAATTGAACCAGCCGCGATATTGATCGCCGCCTTCGAGATAAACGTCGGCCGGGAACCGCAAAGTATCGCCGCGTGTTTCGAGCACCGCTACACAGCTCGAGCCGGAATCGAACCAGACGTCCAGAATATCGGTCTCTTTACGAAAGTCCTCGCTGTTACATTTTGGACATTTAAATCCCTCGGGCAAAAGTTCGATCTCGGTCCGCGCATACCAAGCGTCGGCGGTTTCTTTTGCAAAGATATCGGCGACATGATCGATGATCTTCGGGTCGGCAATCGCCTCATCGCACGCCTGGCAATAGAAAACCGGGATCGGCACGCCCCATGAACGCTGACGCGAAACGCACCAGTCGGGCCGGCTCTTGAACATGTTGGCCATGCGGCCCTCGCCCCAAGAAGGATGCCATTTTACCTGAGCGATCTGCTCCAAAGCGTTGGCTCTAAGACCTTTCGCGGGCTTGCCGTTCACTTCATCCATGGTGATGAACCACTGCGGCGTTGCGCGAAAGATCACGGGATTTTTGCATCGCCAGCAATGCGGATATCGGTGATCGTATTTCTCGGAATAAACCAGAGCACCGCTTTCGCGCAAGAATTCGACTATCTTCGGGTTGGCCTCGAAAATGTTCTGGCCTGCGAAGTGCTCGATCTCGCCGGTGAACCGGCCCGCATTATCGACCGGGCAATAGACCTCAAGGCCGTATTTTTTGCCGATCGCAAAGTCGTCAGCTCCGTGGCCGGGAGCAGTGTGAACACAGCCCGTTCCCGATTTTTTGGCCGACTTGTTCTCGAACCTGACGTCCAGCTCGACCTCGGCGTCGGCCTCGCCCAGTGTCACGTGATCGCCGTTCATTATTAGCGACGTGCGGTCGAGCCAGGCATGTTTTGCCTCAAGGCGATCGAGCTTCGAGCCCTGGAACCGAGCAAGCTCGGTTCCAGTTTCGAGGCCGCATGTTTCGGCAAATGAGCCTTTTAACTCTGATGCAACAATAAAAACTTCCTCGCCGACCTCGATCGCGGAATAATCGAAATCAGGATGAACAGCGATCCCTAAATTCGCCGGAAGCGTCCATGGAGTGGTGGTCCAGATGACGACAAAAACGTTTTTGTCCGCCAGCTTTTCATCGATCAGGGCGGGATCCGACTTAAGCGGAAACTTGACGTAAACCGACGGCGACGAGTGTTCCTTGTATTCAACCTCGGCCTCGGCAAGTGCGGTCTGATCGTGGATGCACCAATAGACGGGCCGCAGTCCCTTGTAAACGAAGCCGCGTTCGAGAAACTTGCCAAACAGGCGGGCCGTGGACGATTCGTACTCAGGCGACATCGTCAGATACGGTGTGTCCCATTCGCCCAGGATGCCGAGCCGCGAAAAATCGCGTGTCTGGCCGTCCATCGCGTGTTCGGCATGTTCGCGGCAGATGCGGCGAAAAGTGGCGACAGGAATGTCTGCCTTGTTTTTGCCTTTGGCGGTCAGCTTTTTCTCGACGTGAGTTTCGATCGGTAGCCCGTGACAATCGTAACCCGGAACGTACGGCGCCTCGAAACCCATCATCGAGCGGGTCTTGACGACAAAGTCCTTAATGATCTTGTTCAAGGCCGTGCCAAGGTGAATATCGGCATTAGCGTACGGCGGGCCATCGTGGAGGATAAATTTCTGGCGGCCCTTCCGCGCGGCGAGCACCTTTTCATAAAGGCCGCTCTCCTTCCATTTCTTCAGCCGCGCAGGCTCACTCTGGCCAAGGTTCGCTTTTTGCGAAAAGTCGGTCTTAGGTAAATTAACGGTCTTTTTTAGATCCAGCGGTTCCGTCATACATCAATTGCCCGTGAGTCGCCATCAGTGGTCATTGACCGAAAGACGGAGACCGATAAAAATGAAAATGTTAGCATTTATCGGGCAAAAAATCCCGACACATGTGTTTTCGCCATCAAGAATGAACACCATGAACGTGCGTGAACACGGTGAACGCAATAAACGCGGCGAACCCAGTGAACCTCTGGACACGCGAACGCTTGAACACCGGGAGGACCAAACCTATTCTTCTTCGACGGTACACAAAAGCGGGAATTCGCGGGCTTTAGCGAGGTTCATGGCTTTTTCGGATTTCATTGAGGCGACCTCGTACGGGTAAATGCCGGCGATTCCGAGACCCTCGTTATGGACCTTTAGCATGATATTGAAAGCGTCGGCATCGGAGCGGTTGAAGACGTATTCGAGCACGAAAACCACGAAATCCATGGTCGTGAAGTCGTCGTTGTGCAGCAAGACCTTAAACAGCTTTGGCTTTTCGAGCTTGGTCTCGCTCTCGGTGACGACATCGCTTTCATGGTCGGGAAACTCGGGCATAGGAAGATTTAACCACAGGGAACACAGAGTGCACAGAGATACAAAAGCTGTTAGATCTTTGCGACTTCGAAGTATGTTTTGATCGCCTTGTACTTCGCGGAATTATTGAGGATGTCGAAAACCTTTTCGTAATTTTCGAGGCCTTCGACCTTGTGAGTAAGCATTTTGCCGAGCCATCCGGGATACATCGCTTCGCAGAGAGCGAGGTCCTTGACGCCCATTTCAAAATGCTCGCGGTTAGCGTTTACGGTGCCGACCATTGCACGGTTGCCGAGGACAAATCGCTGATTGATCTTGTCCGATGGTACCTGGTCCGTCTTGCGCTCGCCCCCGGTGACAGATGCGAGAATGAGAATTCCGTTCTCATTCAACGCCTGCATCGCGTCGAAGATGATCGGCGAATATCCAGTGCATTCAAAGATGAGGTCGTACTCGTCGTATTTTTTGACCGAATCGGTGATCGTCGTCTCAGACGTCGAATCGTACGTCGCACCGATCGCTTCGATGAGATCGGCATTCAGGTAGCTGTCGCGTTTGTCGAGGCCAAAGCCGTGCACGTCATACCCGCGCATTTTCAGCGCCATTATCGTCAGCAGGCCGACATTTCCTGTGCCGAGGACCGCCGCGGTTTTCGGGTGCCAGATCTTTAGACGTTCCTGGATATCGCTAGCCTGCTTGAGGCCTTTCTCAATTATCGAAAGCGGTTCGAGCAAGACGGCGATGTCGGCGATCGCGGCCGGGATCTTTACCAGAAATTCGGCGCTTTCAGAATAGAATTCGGCCATGTAGCCGTGAAGGCGCGAGATGCCGCGTTCGTAATACTTATTGTCGGTCGTAAAATCCTGCTCGCCGATCGTGTCATAGATACTGCTCCCGCGCGGACGTCGGACCGTCGCGACAACATAATCGCCAACCTTCAGTTCACGAACGTTCTCGCCAATCTCGGCTACCCGCCCGAAATTCTCATGGCCAAGCACCAGAAAGTCGAAACCCTGCGGGACGACGCCGTATTCGCCGCTGTTTATCTCGCGGTCCGTACCGCACGCACCGACACGAAGCACCTCGACCAGAACACCGCGGCCGTCCGCGATGTCCGAAACCTCTGGTTTGTTCATCTCAACGAGATGGACAGAATTTGCCTGCATGGGCGTTACTGCGATCGCTTTCATAATTTCTCCGTCTAGTTAGCGTAATAACCGCGGCGGGTTTTAGCAATCAGGTTGGTCTGAGTTTTTAAGGTGACGTTAAGATTGCGCCAACTCCCGTCATGTTCATCGTTCTTCGGCTCGTAACCAATACTGAAAACCTTGCCAAGGTCGTTCACGACCTGTTCGTAGATGCCGTTGAGGTCCTTTAGATCATCAACTTTGTAGATCTGACCGCCGCTTTCATCGGCAAGCATGGACAAAGAGAGCTGTGCCTTTTTACGCATACGTTCGAACCATCCTTCGCTGTGTTTCTCCAGATCTAAATAGACCGGGTAGATGGTGGTGTCGTGGTGTCGTGCCGTTTCCATCAAGTCTGAGAAGGTCATGTCCTTTGAACTGTCGATCCCGTCCGTCATCAGAACGACGGCGCTTCGGCGATCACGGCTTTCTTTGTCAATAATATTCTTGTAAGCAAAGCCCACAGAATCCCAGATGGGTGAAACGCCCGTGACATCGATCTCTTTGATCTTTTCCGCCATGGCTGTCTTGTCAGCGTTCAGGTCGGAAACCATTTCGATATCGTCGCCGAATGCTACGATCGCTACGCGGTCCTGCGGCCGGGCATATTCGACAAATCGACGAGCGGCTTTCTTGATCAATCCTCGTTTTTCGGCTGTTGAGCCCGAAAAATCGAGGATCAAGACAAGATCGAATGGTTTCTCCCTCGCCGAAAAGAATGCGACATCCTGCGGAACGCCGTCCTCGACGATCGAGAAATCGTCCTTGGTAAGGTTCAGCTCGGTCGGTGCCTTGAAGTCCTTGGTCAGGATACGGACGTTGAGACTTACTATCTTCGTTTCGATCTTGAGAGGTTCGTTCTCATCCGAAGAGATGCCCAGCCCCGAGATATCGCTCAATCTGCCCTTCGCTGCTGATCCACGGGGCAATGGCTCTTTCAAAAGGGGGAGTGCATACCGGTTCTCAAGATTTCTTATCTCAATTGCCAAAGGAGGCAGATCGTATGCCTTTCGCCATTCGTCGACTTTTGCGTCGTTCAGCAATGGACGCAGATAGATAGTCCCGTCACGGACCGACGCCTGCGTTCCAAAGATCTGCGGAGCGCCGAGGCGGAGACGGATGTAATCGACCAATGGGGCGATAAGCGACTTCTTGATCTGCCCCTTGTTCGCAGCCTCGGTCAGCACGGGTAGGAGCTCCCTTTGCTCCACATAGAGCCCGTTGTTGCGAACAATATCGGTAAGTGCCGTCAGCCCATCTTCACCTATTATCTGCGCTGACAACCAACCATTCTCACGGACGATCTGACAAACGCGAAGCATGGACTTTTCCGCAAGACTTCGGGATTCAGGGACGAGGGCCTGGTTTTTTTCAATGTCGAAGGCTATCTTCGCATCGAGTGTCTGCATTTCGTCGCGCATGGCTATGAGCTCCTTTTTCAGCTTTTTGGGCTGTGGAACCGGAAGCGGAGACGCAACCGACAGTACCGCCTTTTTTACGTCTTCGCTCGAGAGGCAGCGGTTTTGGGCGACAAGTTCACTCGCGAATGCGAGAACGAAAAAAAGGGCGGGCACAACGATGGATAGTATTCGGCCCATAGGCGCATCAGCTTAGAACTTACGACCCGACCGCTACGGTGGCCTTTCTTTCAAGTTTGCCCCAACCGACAAGAGCTCCGCGAATAGCTGTTATTACCGATTTTACCATGACCCAATACATCACCTGGCGGTAGCCGAAGCGTTGGATCAGAAGCCACCAGAGGAGCTTTTTCTGCTCGGTCCGCTCCATTAGGAACGCGGCGAATGCGCCCGCCCAATCGAGAGCGAGAAAGAGAGCGTAGTAAAAGATCACCTGGTTCAAATTGGTCGGCGTATGGGCATATTCCTGCTGATGTTCGAGCGTTGAGATCAATGCTCCCGCGAGGGTCCAGATAAACATCAGGTCCATGAACGGCGAGATCAGGGGGAAGAATACCTGAAAGATCCAGACGTTCGGCATTGCCACAAACCCGAGTGTGCCGTATCTCGGATTGAGCAAAGCATTTTTGTGCTTCCACATGCACTGGAGCGTTCCGAAGGACCAGCGGAATCGCTGCTTGGCCAGATTTCGAAGGCTGTCCGGCGCCTCGGTCAAACCGATCGCCTCGTCTTCGTAGCCGATACGGTAGCCGAGCTTTCGCACCTGGATCGTAAGGTCCTGGTCCTCCGCCAACGTGTCCGGGGAAAAGCCGCCGGTTTCCTCGAGGACTGAACGCCGCCATGCTCCGACCGACCCGGGAACGACCGTTATGCAGTTGAGCGAAGAAAAAGCTCGGCGGTCGAAATTTTGCGAGGTCACGTATTCGAGCGCCTGCCACTTGGTTACGACATTGATCCTGTTGCCGACCTTTGCGTTTCCCGCGACAGCACCGATCTTTTCGTCGGCGAAGCGGTGGGCAAGAGCAGCGATCGTATGCGGACGAAAAAGTGTGTCGGCGTCGAGTGCAATGATGATATCGCCGGTCGCTTTGCGCCAGCCGAAATTCAGGGCTTCCGCCTTTCCGCCGTTGGCCTTTTTAAAGACGCGGATACGAGCATCGTCGCCGGCACTTGCGAGGGATGCTTCGTAAGTCCGGTCGGTCGAGCCGTCATCGACGATGATTATTTCAAAATTATGATAGTCCGACGAGATCAAACTCTCGATCGTACGATGAATGACTTTTTCCTCGTTAAAAGCAGGAACGACCACCGAAACTGTAGGCTGGTAACGCTCACCGAAATGTTCAACCTCGCGTCGGCGCGACCGTAAGTATTGAGCGAAGGCAAGCAGGCCGATCACGACCATTCGCCCGACGCCGAGAACTATGCCGACGAGGAAGATCCATTTCATGAGCCACCCGCCGAGCGAAGCGCCGTAGAAAACATAGGCGTCGGATCGCGCATAGAACGACTGATCTTTCGGAACGGGCGGCATGGCGTCATCCGCCGAAATATTCGCGAGGTCCGCAACCGTAGTGAACTGATACCCTCGGGCACGCAGCTCGTCGATGATCATTGGCAGTGCCCGGACGGTTTCCGAACGGTCGCCGCCGCTGTCATGCAGCAACACGATCTCGCCGCGCTCTTCCGGAGTGGCGATCGACGCGGCCGCGACGATCTCGTTTGTGATCTGCTCGGCCGTATGGCGCGACCCGTCTTCGTTATAAAGCTTCCAATCGTCAGGATCCAGGTGAAGGCCGACGGAAATGTATCCCAGATTCTGCGCCTGGACGGTCGGGAAAAGTTCGTCAGGAGTTCGCGGCTCGGCGTCGCCAAAATACGGTGCGCGGAACAATCGCGTCGAATGCCCGGTGAGCGATTCGATCAACCGCTGAGTCGTATTGAGCTCAAGATCAGTGACCTGATGCGGGACCTCAGCGAGATTGGGATGTGTAAACGAATGATTACCGATCGCATTGCCGTCAGCCACGATCCGGCGGATCAGGTTTGGATTAGCCTGCCCATTCTCGCCCACTACAAAAAACGTAGCAGAGACGCCCTTTTGCTTTAATATGTCGAGGATCTGCGGCGTCCAGACAGGGTCAGGGCCGTCGTCAAAAGTGAGAGCGATCTTGCCGACCTTGTCTCCCGTTCGCTGAATGACATACGACGAAGGTATCTGGCGGTAGACCTCGTCGGAAATAGCTCCGGCCGGTTCAACCTTGATATCCCGCAAGCCCGGCTGCGGCTCAGCCTTAACTTGTAAGATCTCGCCCGTGCCCTCGAAATCGACGTCATAACCGTATTGGATAGTTTCGAGATCGTGCACGGGAAAGGTCTTTAGGTCAGTTCCGAAAAACTCCCAAAGCGACGGGTCCTCGCTGCCCATTCGCCATAGGGCGAAGCCGGCGGGCGAGTAGGTTTCGGCCTTCTTGATCTGGTTATAGGCGGTGATGGAATCGAGGAACCAAACGGTGTGCTTGCTGCCGTCGTCCTCGTCATATGAGAAATACGGATTTTTAGAGGCCGGATCGAGCTTGATCTCAGTCGGGCTGTCGAGAGACTCGCGCGCGGTCAAGAGAGATTCCTGAAACGAAACGGTCTCGGCCTCGACGCCATCATTGCTCCAGTTATAGCCGTAGTTTCCAAAACAAACGATCGTTTTCGATGGCGATAGCTCGGTCAGGCGTTTTTTGAGGATCGATTCAAACCATTCCTCGCCGGCCACAGGCCCGGCTTCACCGGTGGACCAATGCTGATCATAAGCCATCAGCATCAAATAGTCGGTGACGGCCGCGTACGCTTTGTAGTTCCAGTCAGGATTATCGAATGGGACGGCTTGAGCGAGAATGAGGCCGCGTTTCTGAAACTCTTCATGCAGTTCGCTAATGAACATGAAAAGGTCATCCTGTGAGGTTGCCGGGACCTCTTCAATGTCGATCGTAATACCGCCGAATTTATTCGCCGCGACGGTTTCGAGAAGAGACTTAATGAGCTTTTGCCTCAGGTCATCGTTCGAGATCGATCGGACAAGAATGTCGGAATTCCACTGTTCGTTCTTGTAATTTTGCAGGAGAGGAAGCACCGGCATTTCCGGCTTTTCCCGCTGCATATATTCGAGGGCAGTTTGGTCGACGTCGAGAACTAGCGGGTTCGATCCGTCACCAGACAGGCGTATCCACTCAGGAACAACCCAATCCAGTGCCTTGATATGCTGCTTTAGCGAGGCGATGCTCGAATCATCCCAGTTGACGTAAAAACCAATGGCGAGCGGACGGCCATTCGAGGCTATCATCTGAGACGGGGTTTTGCCGTCAAGGATCATTTCGCGATTAGCGTTCTTCTCAAGACGGACCTCTTCGCGTTTTGCCTTTTCCTGCCGAAGCTTTTTGCTCGCTTGTTTGATCTGCGACTCTGTTTTGGTGAGCGGCGGAAGCTCCGGTACCTGGATCTTTGCATCGTTCTGCTGCGGAAGTGCAAGAAATGGTTTGAGACGGATCTGCGGGAGAAAGGGGTTTATCAGCACGCTGACGGCAAAAAAAGCGATAAGCACGGTCGTGCCAATCGCGGCCGCAGCCCCAACAACACTGAACCAACGCCAGCGTTTGCCGTTCTCATCAAAAAATACAGGCTGTTTTTCTAGTAATTCTTCTTCGGTCATTGCAAGCGCAGTAAAACGTGCGCAAAATCAAACGGTTTGGATGTTAAAAACGGGTTACGCGTTCAATAATCATTCAGATCAAAGATCGTCTTTACGAAGCCCCTTGAGCAGTTCCGCGACAGTTGTGTTCACGGTCACATTGCGGCGCGTTCCGTCCTCGAAACTCTCATATTCGCCAAGCTGCTGGAGCAGCTTAGCGACCAACCCCGTCCAGCCCGTCTGGTGACCGGCACCAAGGCCGGTCCCGTCATCGCCATGAAAATACTCGAAGAAAAGCAGATGATCGTGCCAATTGGGATCGTTCTGAAATGTCGAGTTTCGACCGAAAACGGGACGCCTTCCGTCCTGGTCGTTCATGAATATACTGCAAAGCCGCTTGGCGAGTTCCTGTGAAACGTCCCAGAGAGTAAGCATGACGCCCGACCCGGTGGGAAATTCTACCTTAAAATGGTCACCGTAAAAATAGTCGAATTTCTGAAGGGCCTCGATCAAAAGATAGTTGGGGGGAAACCATACCGGACCCCGCCAGTTGGAATTGCCGCCGAACATGCCGGTGCGCGACTCGCCCGGTTCATATTCGATGCGGTACGACTGATCGCCTGCCTCGAAAACGAAGGGATTTGCCTTGTAGTACCGCGAGATCGAACGGACGCCGTGCTCGGACAAAAATTCGTTTTCAGAGAGCATGAACCGCAGCACTCGACGAAGCCGGTCTTCGCTGACAAGCGCCAAAAGGCGTCGGCTGTTGCGCCCTTCGTGCTGAAGACAAGCAATATTGTCGGTCAGGTCCGGGCGATTTTTTAAGAACCATTCCGTTCGCTTACGAAAATCAGGAAGGCTGTCCATCCAACCCGCCTCGACCGTTTCGACTGCAAACAGGGGAATGAGACCTACGAGAGTGCGAAGCGTGATCGGGTACTGCTCGCCCTCTAGATGAAGGACATCGTAATAAAAACCGTCGTGTTCATGCCAAAGTTCGGTGCAGTCGTTACCGAGGTTGTTCATCGCGTCGGAGATATAGACGAAGTGTTCAAAGAATTTGCTTGCGACATCTTCGTAAACCTTGTCTTCACGAGCAAGTTCTAGAGCGATGGCCAGCATATTTAGCGAATACATCGCCATCCAGCTGGTGCCGTCAGACTGTTCAAGATGTCCGCCCGACGGAAGCTCCGAGTTGCGGTCAAAGACGCCGATGTTGTCAAGGCCGAGAAAGCCGCCTTCGAAGACATTGTTTCCCTCGTCGTCCTTGCGATTTACCCACCAGGTAAAGTTAAGGAGCAGCTTGTGAAAGATCTTCTTTAGAAAATCGCGGTCGGCAACACCGCGGCGTTTTGCCTCGATCCGATATACGCGAAGTGCGGCCCAGGCATGGACAGGCGGATTAACGTCGCCAAATGCCCATTCGTATGCGGGGATCTGGCCGTTCGGATGCATGTACCATTCGCGAAGAAGGAGGATGAGTTGATCTTTGGCAAAATCAGAATCTACAAGGGCGAGCGGAACACAATGAAATGCAAGGTCCCACGCCGCGTACCAAGGATACTCCCACTTATCCGGCATCGAAACTACGTCGTCATTATAGAGATGTTTCCATTCAACGTTTCGTCCGTGTTTGCGCTGGGCGGGAGGATTAGGCGACGACGCATCGCCTTCGAGCCAATCCTTAACGACATAATGGTAGAACTGCTTTGACCAGAGCATTCCTGAGAGAGACTGGCGCATAATGTTCTTTCCGTCATCGGAGAGATTTTGCGGGATGATCGAAGCGTAGAAATCGTCCGCCTCTTTCTTGCGCAGGTCGAAGATCTTGCGGCAGCCGGTGATAAATTCGTCATGAGTGACACGCGAGTCAGCGGCATCAGGTTTCTGAAACGTCAGGCGTAGATAGACCTCTTCGGTCGCGCGGGGCCCGAGGTCGAGATCGTAATGCGCCGCGGCTTTCGTTCCGGCCGACTCGGGGCTAATGGCCCCGCGATCGCCGTGAACAACGAATTGATCTATCCCGTCCTTTACAAACGGGGACGAATTCGGAACACCGAAAAGTTTTTCATTATTGCTGTCGTTTTCGGTAAAAAGAAGGTGAGACGAACCTTCGCAGGTGAGACGGTATTCGCCGAGATTTTTTTGGCGAAGTTGAATCGCGGAGAGATTTTCCGCTCCGGTATCCACCTGCTTCATTCCCGGCTTGTTGTCGGTTCCATTCCACGACCAGCGGTTACGAAACCAAACGGTAGGAAGCAGATGAAGCACGGCTGATTCGGACGAGCGATTTACCGCGGTGATCCGGATGCAGATGTCTTCGACGTCCGCCTTTGCATACTCGACGAAAATGTCGAAATACCTGTCGTTATCGAATATTCCGGTGTCGATCAGCTCGTACTCGGGCTGCGTTTTATTGCGGGCCTTGTTTTCCCGATATAGGTCCTCATAAGGAAAAGCCGCGTGAGGATACTTATAGAGGTACTTCATGTAAGAGTGCGTTGGGGTATTGTCGAGATAGTAGTAGTACTCTTTAACGTCCTCACCATGATTGCCCAGCGGACCCGCGAGGCCAAACAGCCGCTCCTTGATCACGGGGTCATTCCCGTTCCAAAAGGCGACCGCAAAACACATTCGCTGTTTTCGGTCGCAAATACCGGCTATGCCATCTTCGTTCCACCGATAGGCACGCAAATGCGACTGTTCGAACGGAAAATAATCCCATGCCGAGCCGTCCGCCGAATAGTCCTCGCGGACGGTCCCCCAAGCCCGTTCGCTCAGATAGCAGCCCCAAAGCTTCCAGTCGGCTTTCTTTAGATCGTTGTCCTCGAGTCGGGTCTTTTCGGCGTCAGAACTCATAATATTTGCGAATTGGCCAGAGTATTTTAGCACCTCGCAAACGGTTCGGCTTAAAGGTCGATGCGAAAATATATGGACGTAACCGCTTTTTTTTGCTAAATTTCAGTTGCGCTGTTTAC
>JBDTZW010000350.1:0-4512 GCA_040004905.1 Acidobacteriota bacterium | reverse complement strand
CCTAACGGATCACATGCGCACAATTTCCAATCGGAATTGAAATTGAATCGCATGCGAGGGTTCTCCGGCAGTTTTGAAAGGGTCGCCATCGCTGAAGCGATCAGGATTATCGCGGCGCAACAGACTTCACATATTGACCTTCGTTTCATATATGGCCTAGTTTCCAAGCGGTTTTCGACCAGTGCTGGTCGGGCTAGCTGGAACAGCCACGGATGTGACCGGATCGGGCCGTTTTGGATCGAAGGCGGCGATACCCTTGATCAAATATTTTGACAATTCAAGTTTTTGATCGCGAATGGCCTGAACTATGCTCTTTGCCAGCTCAAAGCTGCCGTAGTTGTTGTGATGCGTGGCGTCGCCATCCTTGAAAAGCTGCTCGGACCCGTCTTTCCCGAGCCCTTCGTAGAGATCTTTGCTCATTGTTGTAAGGTCGATCAAAGCAACTTTTTCTTCCGCCGCAACCCGGCGAATCGCGGCGGGATAGTTGCCATGCGAATTTGTGACCCTGCCGTCGGCATCAAACGTCCGTCGGTGCATGGGCGTGATGAGAACGGGAATCCCGCCTTTGTTTCGCGCCGCGTCAACAAACATTTTCAGGCTTGCCTTAAAGGTTGTGAACGCTCCGACGCCTTCGCCTTTTTCCTTCTCATCGTTGTGCGAATATTGGATCAGGAGATAGTCGCCCGGTTTCATAAGACTGAGCACCTTGTCGAGACGTTTGGCACCGAGGGAGCTTCGCAGTGACTCGCCCGACTCGGCATTATTGGCAATAGCAATCTTATTGTTAAAGAAACGTGTCAACATCTGTCCCCAGCTCGCATACGGCTCACTTGGCTGGTCGCAGACAGTCGAGTCGCCAAGAAGAAAGATTGTCGGGACCCCGGCCGGCTCTATCTCAATCCTATTTACCGAAGGATGATCCCCGTTGAATTCCAAGCTCAGCTTCTCGTCCCATGCCCACGACTCCGTGGTTTTTTCGCGGTCCTTAAGTTTGACTTCGCCGCCTGTGGAAATAAGCGGCGTTCGCACGTTTACTATAAAAGAACGCGTCAGGAATTCGCCTTTTTTAGTCTTAACGTCCTGCAACATCAATCGCCGGAGTTCAGCCTTCACCGTTGTATTTGATAGGTTATTATCGCTGCCAAGTGTGACGGTAACGCGATAATTCCCTTCAGGCACAGCCACGCTGAAATAGAAAGGTGAGGTACTCGAACACGAGCCCTTGCTTCGCGCGTCGTGATCGCACTCGACCGCCGCTCCAGGCTCAAATCCGAAGCTTTTTTCTTTCGAATAAATATCGTCGCGCCAAACTTGCGTGAAACCAGTCCGGGCCTTGTCCAACCCGAAGTCGAATCTTTTCGGTTGAGAAAAAACTGCGACTGAACCGAGAACCAAAACTGCGATCGATAAAAAATATTGCATTCTAGTTTGGTAGGATCTGCACCCTTTTTGTTTTCAGACTTTCTGCTCCTGTCTCGGGTGGACCGAAATAGCTTTCGTTCAGCGGCCTTGAGTTGAGCACGATCTTGTCGAGCACGATCCCAGTATCGACCGCGAAAACCGTTAGAACATGGTCACCCTTAGTAAGATAACTTTGGCTAGACAAAGAATTCGACTCGTTCAGCACGTTATACGACCACTCTTTACCGCCGACCTCTGGATTTGTCGCATCGATCACGACGGGCGGACCGTTATCGAATGAATAAGCGAGACGAGTTTTGTTACCGGCAAGGAGAGGTTGTGTAGGAAGCAGGGTGAAATTCATTGAAAATTCGGCCGACGTTTCTATTCGGACCCTATATTCAAGAGTCGGTGCCGCAGGTGGTGCGAAAGTCGTCGCCTTACGTGGAATCGTAGTTACGGAATCGCCCGTTCGGCCCAGCCCGAGAATGATCTTCCAGGTGACTCCATTCGTTTCCGTAGCCCGTGAAAAACGTTCTGCCTCGATCGAAACCACCCCGTCTATTTCGGAGGAGCGTTTTACATGCTTCGCCGGACTCGAAACCGCCGAGCGTTGAACAGCCGATCGTCCGGTGATTTCATCGCTTGTTTTCACGTCCGATCCAAAATCGGCAAGTTTCAGTTTCGGAGGATTTGAGCGAAGGCTCGGCCATTGGCCGGACGTTATATCGGGTGACATGATATTTCGCCATTTACCTTCCGCGAGCTCGTTATTGAAATACTTCGCATCGGAGGTGATCGCTGAGTCGGCATCGACTGATCGTTTGGCCCACTCCCTGGCTCGTGCGGGATCGCTCGCTTTGTAATGTTCTGCTAGCTCAGCTGCGAAAAATCTCTCATTCGCCAACGCAGCCGATCTAACTGGGTAAAGAACAAGCTCGTAAAACGCATTGCGTTTATTCGGTGGGATCAAGTTTGCGATCTGCTCCGCGCGTTCACGCTGCGTCGAATACGAACGCAGCCTTGAAGATATCTCATCGTCGTTCAACGAGCTTTTTCGTGCTGGTTCGCCCGGAAGGAACCATTGCAGATGTTCAGGCTTACGCTGAAACCCTAGCCGAAAATAACTTTCCATGATCCGCGCGATCGGTGCGGCATTCGACGCTCCGAACTCTCGTTTTGCCCATTCCGACAGAAAGCCTCCAATATTGCCCACGTTCCATTTCTTTGCGTCGTACGCCATCTGGAGGAAAAATTCAGTGCCGATCTCGCCCGGTTTGATGTCACCAACATTGACGATCCACAGCCGATCCATGCCGTTTGCATACGCCTTGGACATTTCTTCCCATATCAATGCCGGCGGCACGCTGTTTAGCCAGAAGTAAGAGATGGGTCTCCCAAGATATGAAATGTGGTAGTAAACCCCAAAGCCTCCCCGTCGTGATCGTTCAAGGTCGTTAGGAAACTGTCTGATGTACCCGAAATTATCATCCGGAAAAACGATTGTTACGTCGTCGGGAACCTTTAGGCTCGCACGATAATCCGAAAGTACTTCCTTATAAGGACAGAAGATCTGAGGAATCTTTTCGACATCCGAGCGAACGTATTTCGCTAACAGCGAACGCTGGACGCCGAAGATCTCTTCGAGCAAAGGTATACGCTCGACCTGAGTCTTTGGACCCTGCATAGAGCTATCGTGAATTCCCCGCATTCCCAGCGTATAGATATTTTCGTATTTGCCGTTTTCCTCGACTCGTTTTCGCCAATATTCCGTGACGCCGGATGGATTTGTGAGAAAGTTGTAGTCGTCTTTATTCGCCTTCCACTCGCCAACGTTATTGCGAAGCATCGGTTCTGCGTGCGACGACCCCATCACGATGGCGTAATCATCAGCAAGCTTGCTATTTCTTGGATCCGAATTGAAAGGCGTAGTGACCTCATGCATTGCAGGCCACAGGGTGTTCGCTTTTAGCCTAAGAAGAAGCTCGAAAACTTTTGCATACGTCTTTGGTCCGATATTGCCGGTTTCCGGCTCAAAGGTTTTGGCGGCCCACGGCTGCAAACCCCAATCTTCGTCGTTAATAAAAATGCCACGGTATCTTACCGAAGGTTCCCGTGCAATAACCTTGCCCGACGACAGGAATAGACTGGATCGGTGCTCAGGTGCCACATCCGCCCACCAATACCACGGCGAAACCCCGATCATTTGCGATAGGTGGTATATGCCGAATGCGGTTCCGCGCCGATCACTGCCCGCGATAACTAGTGCCGAGCCGACATTCGGCAGCGGATCCTGTACGGTCTCGATGACAAAACTCTCCCACTTTCCCTTGATTGCGGCGACGTCGATCTTTCCCGCATCGGTCATGCGATCGATCAAACGGCTTTTCCCCAGAGTTCCGACGATCACGACGTCGCCCGGGATGTTATCCACCTGATCGAGAATCTTGGATCGCGTGCCGGTGACTCTTTCTATATCTGCGGCCAGATCGTTCGCCGCAATTCGGACAACGGTGTTGTCTAGAGGGTCGAACGCTATCGGAGCGGAGCGTCCGGCGGACGCAAGTTTGAAGTCTCCCGGGCGATAGGCCTCACGGATGCCAGGCATTTGACCGAACGCAGTGAACGCTGCCGCCAGTGAGAATGGCAAAACCAGAATGTGAAAAAAATGACGAAACGATCTCATCAAATCACAGGACCAGTGCTAAACGTAGCCAGCTTGTATTCGCTCGGCAAATAATGTAGAAAAGATTTCGATACCCGTCCGGTTGAAATTAAATCTTTTGCGACAGATTCAAACCTTCGCTCGGCGCTTTGGCTTTCGGCAAAAAATATAGCAGTTAGATCTGCCAATTACCAGTTAAGCGGTTTTCTGTTTGTAAATTCTTATGAAAATTGAAAGGCGTGATTTCCTGAAAACATCTGTCGTAACCAGTGCGGCCGCCTTGTTAGCTCCGAGGACAATGTTTCCTCAGGCGGCTGATGCCAGAATCGAAATACTGGTCAACGAACCGCTCGGAGCGATCAATCCCAATCTGTACAGTCACTTTGTCGAACACCTCGGCGGAGTCGTTTATGATGGAATTTGGGTCGGCGAAAAATCAAAGATCC
>JBDTZW010000179.1:0-15424 GCA_040004905.1 Acidobacteriota bacterium | reverse complement strand
TTCAGTTCAGTTCTGCATGAGAAGCACCAAAAAGCAGTGCGGTATTTGAATGCACGTCTAAATACGAAACTGGCCTCGCGGACGTTTCAACTTAATTTGCCGCGACTGCTTCATTATAGCCTTCGATTCTGATACACGCCGCCAAATGTCCGGAGCGGATCTCGCGTAATTCGGGATCGATCTTCGAGCAATCATCGATCGCTAACGGGCATCGCGTGCGGAACCGGCAGCCTGCGGGCGGATCGATCGGGGTCGGCACATCGCCTTTTAGAACGATCCGGTGGCGCTTTTGTTTGGGATCGGGAACGGGTATCGCCGACAGCAACGCCTGGGTGTACGGATGAAGCGGATGCTTGTAGAGATCCAACGAATCCGCGATCTCGACTATACGGCCGAGATACATAACCGCGATCCGATCCGAGATGTGCTCGACGACGGCGAGGCCGTGCGAGATGAACAGATACGTCAGGCCAAATTCTTCTTGCAGATCCTGCAGCAGATTTACGACCTGGGCTTGAACTGAAACGTCGAGGGCCGAAACCGGTTCATCACAAACTATCAGTTTCGGATTCAACGCCAGTGCCCTGGCGATACCGATCCGCTGGCGCTGACCGCCTGAAAACTCGTGGGGGTAGCGAGTCATGTAGTCAGGGTCGAGGCCGACCTTTTTCAGAAGATCGGCAACACGCGCCCGACGCGTTTCCTTGTCGCCGATCGAATTTATTTTTAGCGGTTCCGAGACGATCGAGAGAATGCTCATTCGCGGATTCAGGCTCGCAAATGGGTCCTGAAAAATGATCTGCATTTCCCGGCGAAGCTTCTGCATTTCGGCGTTTGGCAGGCCGACGATATTTTGGCCTTCGAATAAGACCTCGCCGCTGGTCGGTTCGTGCAAGCGAAGCAGACAGCGGCCCACCGTCGATTTGCCGCAGCCCGATTCACCAACCAACCCGAGCGTTTCGCCTCTGCGAATATCGAACGATACTCCGTCAACCGCTCGCAGCACGTCGTTACTATTTTCAACTGGAAAATATTTAACGAGGTCATGAACCTGAAGAAGCTTTTCTTGTTCGGATACTGCGGCCTGAGAAGTCATCGATAATTATAATAGCTGAAAATCAATTCGAAGCCGTTAGGTGCTTTTCGAGATCTATGCTGTTCCGCGACTCCTCATCATAAAGGACGCATCGAACTTTAACGTCACTCTCGAGTTCGAAAAGCGGGATCTCACCGTGAACGCAGCGTTCCATTCGAAACTTGCACCTCGGTGCGAAGTGACACCCGTCGGGCAGAGCCGTGGGTGTCGGAACCGTTCCCTCGATCGTTGCAAGACGTGATGTTTTCTCGAGGTCGCCGATGGAGAGTTTGGGGACGGAATTCAAAAGGCCCTGCGTATAAGGGTGTTTTGGCTTTGCGAATATCTCATCGATGCCCGACTCCTCCACGATCTTTCCGGTGTACATCACGCAGACACGGTCCGCTACTTCGGCAACGACCCCGAGGTCGTGCGTGATAAGCAGAACGGCAAGCTGACGGTTCTTTCTAAGGTCGTCAAGCAGTTCCAGGATTTGCGCCTGGATCGTAACATCGAGAGCGGTCGTGGGCTCGTCCGCTATAAGCAATTCCGGATCGCAAGCAAGGGCCATCGCGATCATTACACGCTGTCGCATTCCGCCGGAAAGCTGATGCGGATAATCGCTAGCCCGGCGTTCGGGAGAAGGGATCGATACTTCCTTCATCGCCTCGATCGCGGCTGCCCAGGCTGCCTTTCGATCGAGTTTTCGATGAAGCCGCAGGGCTTCGGCGATCTGCTCGCCAACCGTATAGACGGGATTTAGCGAGGTCATCGGGTCCTGAAAGATCATGGCGATATCGTTCCCGCGAATCTGCCGCATCCGCTCGGTGCTTGCCGTTGTCAGCTCTTCGTCCCGAAACTTTATAGAGCCCCCGACGATCTTGCCGGGCGGCGAGATCAAACGCATGATCGAAAGAGCCGTGATTGACTTGCCACAGCCCGATTCACCAACCAAAGCCAGTAGCTCGCCCCCGTCGATGTGAAAACTGACATCGTCAACCGACCGAACCACGCCAGCCCGGGTCGGAAAATGCGTCTGAAGATTTTCTACAGCGAGTAAACGAGGCATATTTGACTTCGTCCATTGTCTATTTTCCATCGTCGAGTTTCAATCGAAGCCAAGTCGATAGCCTTGGAACGTCCGAATATCGTACAACGGCGGTACGGGTGTTCCACGGTTTACGCGCTTTTTGTAGGACAAAGATCGCTTCCTGGTGATAACTAGGTAGAGGACGTCATTTTTCAAAGATCAAGCGAGCGGGCTAGAGCTATCCACGGCGGCTACTCGAAGGTGCAACAGCATATCATGGGCGAATGTATCCGCAAGAATTATTTATCGCGTTACGCGATAGTAATCGCCGTTGCTGGCCGCGCGGCATCCCGTTCACTCATCTCTGCCTAGGGCTTCGGAACTTTGACAGGGTCAGCCGGGCGCTTCGGCAGGGCGACTGGTGTCGTGAGTTTCTTCATGATCTCGTCGACGGCACGTTCAAGCTGGGCGTCGCGCCCGGCCAGGATAGATTTGGGGTCGTTCTCGACATCTATATCGGGGTCGACTCCGTAGCCTTCGATCACGTATTCGCCCTTGGTATTTGCGAGAGCGGATTCGGGTACATTCACGGTGCCGCCATCGATCAGGTTGCCGCGATTGCTGATGCCGACCACGCCGCCCCAGCTTCGTTTACCGATGAGCGGCCCGAGGCCAGCCTGGCGGAACATATATGGGAAGATGTCGCCATCGGAAGCCGAGTTCTCGTTAAGAAGGGCGACCATTGGGCCATTAAATGCACCGTCCGGATAGGTAGAAGCACTGTCGTTTGCGCGGGAAAAGTTAAGCCCGAGCACCTTGCGGCGCAATCTCTCAATGATCATTCGCGATACGTTACCGCCGCCGTTCGCTCGGACGTCCACGATCAAACCTTCCTTGTCCAGTTGCGGATAGTACCACTTGATAAATTCGCGTAGGCCTGGAGCTCCCATATCGGGAATGTGCAGGTACCCGACGCGTCCATTCGACATCTGGTCGACACGCTTTCGGTTTCCGTCGATCCAGTCGAGGTAGATCAAATCGCCTTCGTTGGTGATTGGCTTGAATGTAACCGTTCGAGCGCCCTGAGTGTTCGACGTGGAATTTAGCGTTAACGTAACCGTAGTATCCGCTTTGCCGCGAAGGTACGAATAGATGTCGCGGTCTGCCGTCACATTCTCGCCGTTTATCGCGAGAACATAATCGCCGACGCGGGCATCGACTCCGATCTCCGTCAGTGGCGATCGATAAATATCTTCCTCATTTTCGCCGCCGAAGATCTTGCTGATCTTGTAGCGGTTCGCCGTTTTATCAACGTCAAATCGTGCTCCGGGTAAGGCAACTCGAACGCGAGGCGGCAGGTTGAAATCTCCGCCGTCGATGTAGGCGTGCTGCACGGTCAACTCGGACTGCATTTCGGACAAGACATAATTGAGGTCCGAGCGATGCGAAACATAGGGCAGCCATTTCTTGTATTCGTCGCGTATTTTCGCCCAATCAAAGCCGTGCATATTCTCCACGTAGAACCAGTCACGATAACGCCGCCACACTTCGTTGAAGATCTGGTTCCATTCCTGCACCGGATCGACCTCCGTGACGAGTCCGGCGATCGAAACCGGCTTGCGCGTTTTATCTCCGATCGGGCTGGCGTCGAGGATCGAGAAACCGCCGATCGAAGGAGCCAGGATCTTATTTCCGTCCGTCGAGATGGTGTATCCGCCCGCGGGCTGCAGCAGCGTTGTTTCCTTGCGGTCTTTTAATGAAAAGATGCGAAGAGACGACTGGGTATCTGCGGCGCGTCCGTAGTAGAACGGCGACTGCACAACGTAAAGCAAATTACCTTTGTTCGCTGATAAACCGCCGTAATTGTCGGCGGGCAGCGGAGCCTTTGTCGCACGGGATTCGATTCCATCAAAATCTATTTTTTCGGGAACGTCCGCGGGTCTCGGGGTCGGCGACCCTGCCGCCTCCGGTTTCTTATCCTCAGTTATCGCAACCTCATCGCTCTCATACGGAAACGGATTTTTTACGTCCTTTCGCAGGGCGAGCGCATAGATCTGGCCCATTCTGTTGGTCGCATAATTGAACTCGGAATTCGAGATCTGCGGAGCGAATTCGCGAGCGCTTACAAAATATAGATAATTTCCCGTCGGATCCCATGTTACTGATTGGGAGTTAAACATCGTCGGCGTGACGCGATAGGACTTATTCTCGGAAGAGCTCCAGACGTAAACGGAGGCGACGCCGATGCGGCTGTTCATCGAGTAGGCGACAAAGTTTCCTTTTGGCGACCAGTCGTAATCCTGGATCAGGCCATTTGAGGCGTCTGCTATCTGCAGAAGCTGCTTGGTGGCGACAGTAAGAACGTAAAGTCGGCCGTCCTTGTCGCTAAAAAGTATCTTCTTGGCGTCGAACGACCAGATAGGGTTGTATCGCTGAGCGTGCCCGCCGGTTGTGATCTGCTCAGGAGGTGTCGAACCGTCCTGGGCAACGGTCCAGATCTCTTCCTCGCCCGTTTTGTCGGAGATATATGCGATGGTCCGTCCGTCGGGCGACCATGCCGGAGCACGATCATTGGCATCGGAAGAATGGGTAAGATTCCGTACACCGCCTTTTTCGATCGGAACAGTGAAGATATCGCCGCGGGCGGAGATTACTGCGCGCTCGCCTTTGGGACTTAGTGAATAGTTACTGATCAGGCCCGCGACCGAGACCTGGCGTTTGCGTTTGTTCAAGCCGTCGTCCGGTACCGTGATCGATAGTTTATTCGTTTTTTTGGACCCGACATCCATGATCTCTAGCTCACCGTCACGCTCGTAAACGATCCGATTCTGGTGGTCGGTGCTCGGCCAGCGAATGTCCCAATCGCGGTTCTTGGTGACCTGTGCGGTTTTGCCGTTCGCGGTGTCGTAGGCGTAGAGGTTGAACTTGCCGTCCTTGTCGGAGTTGTAGTAGATGGTGCTGCCGATCCACATCGCGTCACGGGCCACGCGTGGATTGTCCGAGATCAATTGGGCGTCATTCGTTTTGAGATCGTAGATGTACAACCTGTTCGCCTGGCCTCCGGCGTAACGTTTTTCGGGGCGAAAATCGCGAAAACGCGGCGAGTAAACCATTTTCGAACCGTCCGGCGATAGGGACCCGGAACCAGCCTCAGGCATCGGCATCGGCTCGGCCGGGCCGCCCTCGGGCGAAACCGTATAAAGCCGAGCTATCGGAAGCGACCACGAATCTCGCTCGCTGCGAAAATATATCTTGCCGTCTTTGGTCCATCCGCCGACCTGATTATCCAAGCCCCATCGTGGAGCAAGAGGGCCTTTTGACGGATAGAACGTGAGCTGTTTCGGCTCGCCGCCTGTCGAGGGAATTACATATACCTGCTCGTCGCCGTCGTACTGACCCGTAAAGGCGATCCACTTTCCATCGGGAGAAAATTTCGCGTACGTCTCGACGCCCGGATGCGCTGTCAGCCTGGTGGCGGACCCGCCGCTTGTACTCGATATCCAAAGATCGCCGCCGTAAGTAAATACGACCTTGTCGCTGTAAATATCGGGAAAGCGAAGAAGTTTGGTTTGAGCCGCGGCACTTAAGGCAAGACAGAATAAGACCACGAAAGCGGTTACGAGCCGGTTGAGCATTCAATTTCCTCCGATGGATGAACTGTATTGGAACGATGCGATTCTAGACCAGATTTCCGCGATATTAAAGCTGCGATCGGCTTCTCTTTGCACTAAGTTCCTATGCAACTATTTTAATCGCAAATTAGTCTAAGGAATGTTATCATTTTCTGGAAAACTTCTGCATTACAGCAGTTTACGCAAGGAGACGTCCAACTAGTGAAAAAATCTTCAGGCTTATTCGCCGCAATTCTCACTGTATTTCTTTTACTTTCAAACGCGTTTGGACAAAATCCTTCCATTACCGCGAAAAGCGATCCTAAAACTGAAAAAGAGGTGACCGCGGCATCAAAACCGGCCAAGGTTGTCACGGGCGAGAACGTCGAAGCCGATGTCGCGGAAGCGCTAACCGTGATCGAGAAAAATTACGTCGAAGGAAAGAACCTTGACTACAACGAGCTGTTCAAATCGTCGATCGACTCGATGCTGCACACGCTCGATCCGCATTCGAATTATTTTGACGCTAAGGAATTTGAGCAGTTTCGAACGGATCAGAGCTCGCGCTATTACGGTATCGGAGCGACGATCGGCGACCTGAGCGATGCGGACGGGACCGTTCTTGCGACATATATAAAGGCTACGTTTGAGGGTGCTCCCGCAAATCGTGCAGGCCTGAGATACGGTGACAAGATCGTCGAGGTAAACGGCGTTTCGGTTCTCGGAAAGCCTTTCACGGACGTTCGAAATCTGCTTCGCGGGCCGCGCGGGACGATGGCTAAGCTTGTAGTGGAACGCCTTGCGACCGGTAAGCGAGAAACTGTAGAGATCGTTCGCGATGCGGTACCGCAGCCCTCTATCTCTGAGGCCTATATGATGAGGCCAGGTGTAGGCTACATCAACATGAGCGGCGGATTTAATCAGACGACCTACGCGGAGTTTACCGAGGCGATGCGATCTCTAAAATCGCAGGGTATGCAGCAGCTTGTGCTCGATCTTCGAAATAATGGCGGCGGCCTTGTAGGCCAGGCATATCGCGTCGCGAACACCTTTCTTTCGGCCGGACAAACTGTCTTCACACAGAAGGGACGGCTCGACGGAACAACCGAACCATATCGTGCGGAGAATCCGAATCCGGATTCGACTCCGATAGTAATGCTTGTGAATCGGAACACCGCTTCGGCATCGGAGATCCTTGCCGGAGCTTTGCAGGACCACGATCGGGCACTTCTGGTTGGCGAGAACACGTTCGGCAAAGGATTGGTGCAGAATCCCTTTCAGCTCGACTACGGTTCGATGCTGCTGCTGACGATCGCCAAGTACGAGACCCCCTCTGGGCGTTTGATCCAGCGGGATTACTCGGACGGCAATCTTTACAGCTATTACACGAAAGGCGGTATTTCGACAGACGGTGAGGAGCCGGTCGTTACGCCGAAAGGCCCAAAGAGCCTGACTGATTCGGGTCGCCCTGTATACGGCGGAGCCGGTATCACACCGGACGTCGCGATGAAACCGCAAACAATTCCCATCGAGACGGCAAGGTTTCAGGCAAAGCTCGCTAATCCGATTTTTGGCTTTGCTCTAGACCTTTCGCAAGGGAAGGTGAAGGGGTTTGAAACATTGAAGATCGATAAGGCGATCGCTTTCGATTACGATCTAAAGCCGACCGATTACGCGGTGACCGAGCCTATCTTTCAGGCGTTCAAGGCCTACGCGGCGCAGAAATATAAATATGCTCCGGCACAGATCGACAAGGAACGTGCGTTTGTTGAGAGACTGCTTCGCTCGGAGTTGGTTACTGCGGCGTATGGTTCGACAACGTCGTTTCAGGTGTTCAACGAATACGACAATCAACTGTTAAAGGCGATCGAACTTCTGCCGCAGGCAAAGCAGCTTGCAATGGAAGGTGCGAAATCGCGTGCAAATGCTGGCAGACGCGACGCGATGAACAAGTAAGCACTTATCTGCGAATATCGTAGAAAAGGCGTCCTCGATCGGACGCCTTTTTAATTAAATGATCTCTCGTTAGACAAGCCAACGGACCAAGTAATAGACACCGACCCCTGCCCCGATAACCAGAAGGCTGAGCACAAAGATCGCCGCACCAACCATGATCTTGAAATTCCGGTAACGATTCGGATCGGGTGGCGACAACTGATTCTGTGGAAAATACGGAGGCGGTCTATTCATAAATACAGTTTAAAGTGAATAACTAAAAACTAAAAATGAATAAGTAAAAATGTCTACATCCGCATTATTCATCAATAGCTTTTCGCTAGTTCCTACCTCGGCAGCGGCTGCTGCAAATTTGCCAATCCGTAGGCCAGGACTGCGACCACCGCTCCATTTTCCGCCATTTCCTTTGGGATGATCTTATCGAACGTATCCGCCGCAGTGTGGTGATAGAGAAAATATGTTCGCTGATCAAAATAAGGTGCGAACGAGGGAACACCCTTTTGCGTCAGGGGCCCGACATCGGAACCGACATTCGCCTGTACCTGAACAATTCCAGCTCCTTGTTTTTGGAGCACATTCAAAATTGGAGTGAAAAACGGAACAGCCTCCTGTTTTCCGGCAAACAGAAACCCGACCGGGTGTGATGCCCCGAGATCTGCCTCTATCGCTCCGAAATGTTTCGCCATGTTGTCCTTTTGATCGTCGGCGTAACCGGCAGAACCGCGTCCGCCATTCTCTTCGTTCATCCACGCGATAAATCGAATCGTGCGCTTTGGCCGGAGCCCAAGCTGTTTCAGGATAAAGGGTGTTTCCATAGACATTGCAACGCCGGCTCCGTCATCGATAGCCCCGCGCCCAAGGTCCCACGAATCGAGGTGTCCCGACACGATCACGACCTCGTCAGGCTTTTCACTTCCCTTTAGATCGGCGATCACGTTGTAGCTCGGAGCGTCCGGAAGCGTCTGCGGAGTGAGTAGAACGTGGATCGTTACCGATCCTTGAGACGCTAGGTAGGCGATGGTGTCGGCATCCTCGTATGATACGGCAGCAGTCGGGATCTTCGTCACGCCTTCCTGATAACCCATTGCACCGGTATGAGCCAACCTGTTCTGCGAGGCACCGGCTGAACGAACTAAGGCGGCGATCGCGCCAAACCTAGCCGCGGCGGCTGCTCCACCAAAACGGTAGGCGACGGCCTGACCGTACGCCGCTCCGCCGAAACCGCTTGCGGCCATCTCTCGATCGAACCTGTTGTTGAACAAAACTATCTTTCCGGCGATCCGGTCGCGGCCGAGCTTGTTCAGATCGTCAAAGCTGTTCACGACGACGATCTCGGCGGTCAAACCATCGCCAGGTGTAGCTATGCTTCCACCGAGCGCGGCAAGAATGACTTTCTGCGTCGTGCCCGGTGCCATTCCTTCCCACTGTACAAGCTCAGCTTTTTCTTCGCCGCGAACCCAGTGCGGCACCATCACCTTTTCTAGCCGAACCTCGAGCCCAAGTTTACGCATCTCTGCAGCGACGTACTGAACGGCTTTTTCGGCCTGAGCCGAACCGGTCAGGCGAGGCCCGATGTTGTTCGAAAGATGCTCAACCTGCCGGAGGCCGTAGTCGCTGGCGAGAGCCGCCTGCTGAATTTTGACGAGTTCATCCAATGTCTGGGTAGAATAGAGTTCCGGTGTGGCTGCGGGCTGTTGGGCGGACGCGGAAACGCAAAAAATAAAGACACATAAGAGAAAATACAGGAATTTCATGGGGATAATTTTAGCCGAACCCGTTGAAGTTGCAAAGTTCTGTGAGATAATACCTTAGCTAAACACACCTGCACTTGTCGAAACTAAAAATATGAAACGCCTTTCCGTTGTATTTGTTCTGGCTCTCTCAGTAATTTTCTCCGCCCAGGCTCAAACGCCGTTTACGATCAACGACCTGCTCAGCGTAAAACGCGTCGGCGATCCGCAATTGTCACCCGACGGACGAACCGTTCTTTACACGGTCGGCGTCGTCGATAAAGCGAACAATCGCGTGGTGACGCAGATCTACAGCGTTCCAGAAGGCGGCGGCGAGCCTCGCCGCGTCACCACCGGAGATAAATCCAGCAGCGGCCCGCGATGGTCGCCGGACGGGAAGCATGTCGCGTTCACGACCGGTGGGCAGATCTGGACGATGGAAGCGGATGGTGACCATGCAAGAAAAGTTACATCGATCTCGACGGGTGCCGGAAATCCAGTATGGTCGCCAGACGGAAAATGGATAGCGTTCAACTCCGACGTGTATCCGGAGTGCCATGACGATACCTGCAACAAAGCCGAAGACGAAAAGGTCGATAACAGCAAGGTACAGGCAAAAGTTGCGGACCGGCTCCTCTATCGCCACTGGGTAGAATGGCGAAACCGGAAACGCGCTCACGTATTTCTCGTTTCATCGGGTGGTGGTCTAGCTACTGACATAACACCGGGCGATTTTGATTCGCCGCCGTATGCAGCCTCGACCGGCGTAGATTACGCTTTCGCTCCTGATTCAAAGGAGATCGCCTTCCTCCGCAATCCGGACAAGATCGAAGCGATCTCGACAAACAGCGATATCTATATACGTTCGCTTACGGGTGCATCGCCGCCCGCGAAAAACATCACGGAATCAAACCATGGTTATGACGCAGCTCCCGTTTACACGTCTGACGGTAAGTACCTGATCTACCGGTCGCAGGCGACGCCAGGTTTTGAATCTGACCGCTGGCGCATCATGCGTTACAACCGTGCGACCGGTGAAAACGTCGAGCTGACCCGCGGTTTCGATCGGCAGGCCGGCGACATGGTCATAACGGCGGACAGCAAGACGATATATTTCACTGCCGAACAGCACGGGCACTCGCCGATATTCTCGGTGCCGGTCGAGCCCGACTTTCGCCCGCGCATCGCGACTTTCGTGAAGGAGGTCGTCGATGGCGTTTACGCCGGCGGAATTAATATTTCCAACGATGGCAAAACCCTGGTGTTCGCATCGAGCTCGGCCAATGCACCTGGCGAAATTATGAAAGCTATCGTCGACGGCGGCGGCGGAGCGACGGCGCTTACCAGGACGAACGATTCGTTCATGAATTCGTTCGGATTGAAAAAGGCCGAGGACGTGAATTGGAAAGGTGCCGGACAGACGCCGATCCATGGATTTCTCGTGAAACCAGCAAATTTCGATCCGTCGAAAAAATATCCGCTTCTTGTTGTTATTCACGGCGGCCCACAGGGTTCGCTGAGCGACAACTGGGGGAATCGCTGGAATTACCAGGTATTCGCAAACGCTGGTTACGTCGTGTTCCTGCCGAACCCGCGCGGTTCGACAGGATATGGCCAGCAGCTGACCAACGAGGTCTCAACCGATTGGGGTGGGCGGGCTTACACCGACATAATGAACGGTGTCGCCGAGGTGATCAAGAATCCGTTCGTTGATAAGAACCGAATCGGCGCTGCCGGTGCTAGTTACGGCGGATACATGGTCGATTGGATCCTGGGCCACAACACCGATCCGCGGTTTAAGTTCAAAGCACTGGCCTCGCATGCGGGCGTTTACAACCTCGAGAGTATGGCCGGCGGGACCGAGGAGTTGTGGTTCGTGAACTGGGAGTTCAAGGGAATGCCCTGGCAGAATCGGACGAACTACGACAAATGGTCGCCGAACAAGTTCGTGAATAATTTCAATACGCCGACGCTGGTTAGCTGCGGCGAACTGGATTTTCGCGTCCCTACGGACCAAAGCTTTCAGCTCTTCACTGCCTTGCAGCTCATGGGGGTCGATTCGAAGCTAATCGTTTTTCCGGACGAAGGCCATTGGATCCTCAAACCGCAAAACTCTGAATTTTGGTACACCAACGAACTCCAGTGGTTCGGCAAGTATCTAAAGCCTTAGTCGTTCTATAACATATGAATCTACGCGACAGCCGCGGCCTGATCGTTCTCGCCGCGGCAATTCTTCTCATTAACCTCACCGCTGTCGCTCAAACGGCACGGCCAAATTTTGACCGAGCGCGAACCTTCGACGCTCAGAATTACATAATTCGCGTGAGTTTCGACCGTGCGGCGAAAAAGGTAGTCGGCGATACGACAGTTCAACTCACTCCGCTCGCGGCCGGGTTTCGGACACTGGAACTCGATGCCGTTGGAATGAAATTTGACTCCGTGAAACTTGAAAGCGTCGGCCTCGCTCTTGAACCCCAGATGGATCCCCCGATCAACGAAGATCTTAAATACCGAACAACGAACGATAAGATAATCATCACGCTGAATCGAGCATATAATCCGCAAGAGGTGATCTCCGTCCGGCTCAAATATTCGACCGTTCCCGAGAAAGGCGTTTATTTTGTCGATGAGCTCGATGAGCAAGGAACAAAATTTGACGCCCAGATCTGGTCGCAGGGCGAGGCAGAGGAGAACCGTTACTGGTTCCCTTCGTTCGATTTCCCAAGTGACAAGGCAACTACAGAAGAATTTATTACTGCTGAAAAAGGGCTGACCATTATTGGTAACGGCGTTCGGCTCGACGACATTCAGAACGAAGATGGGACGGTGACCGCACACTACAAAATGCCGGTTCCGCATTCGACGTATCTAACGTCGTTCGTTATTGGAAAATACGTTCGGGTCGAGGACAAATACGGCGACATAGCTCTTGGGTTTTATGTGTATCCGGGAAAGGAGGCCATCGCTCCGATCGCCTTCGGCAACACCGGGAAAATGATCCAGAACTACGAGGAGCTGACAGGCGTTAAATTTCCCTACAACAAATACGACCAAACGATCGTCCGCAATTTCCAGTTCGGCGGGATGGAGAACATAACGGCGACAACTCATGCCGATACCGAGGTTTTCATGGCTAATTTCGCCTTCGGGCAGGCCACGGTCGAAGACCTCGTCTCGCATGAGCTGGCGCACTCGTGGTTCGGTGATCTCGTTACGTGTAAGAACTGGTCGGAGCTCTGGCTGAACGAGAGTTTCGCCGATTTTATGGAAGCCGCTTCGCGTGAAAAGCTATACGGGCACGATAGCTATATCCGAAAGCTGCGCTCAGATGCGGATCAGGCGATTGCCGACGACGCGGTCAGCCGCCAGCGGCATGGGCTTTACAACGTGTTGGCTGATCCGAAGGACATGGGACTTTTTGATATTACGACCTATCAAAAAGGCGGGACCGTCGTTCACATGTTGCGTGAGCAGGTCGGAACGGAGATCTTTTGGAAGGCGATCAATGCTTACCTGAATAAGCACAAATTCGACAACGTGACGACTCCTGACTTGCAAAATGCGATGGAGGAAGCATCGGGGCAGAATTTGAACTGGTTCTTCGATCAATGGGTCTACAGGGCAGGCCTGCCGCTCTTGCGTATTACGCAAGCTTACAACGCAGCTACTAACCGATATACGCTCACAGTCTCGCAGACGCAAAAATTGGACAAGATCACGCCTGCCGCGTTTCGGCTGCCGATGGAGATCGAGTTTAACGTCGCGGGTACCAAACGAACCGAAAGGATCGATGTTACAAGGCGGATCCAATCGTTCACGTTCAAAGCGAATAGCAAACCGACTGGCCTAAAGCTAGATCCGGCGGAAAAGATAATTCTTAAGACCGTTAAGATCAGTCCGATCGCGAAATGAAGAATTACTAGAAGCGTTTTTTCGATCTAGCCCTGCCCGTTGGTTGCGGCGAGTTCCTGGGTCGGTTCCGAAACCCTCTCAAGCTCGGAGACAACTGCTTCCGGAGTAGCCGGAAGAGAAGGTTTTACACCAGTTTCGCGTTTCTTGCTGGGTGAACTCTTGCGAATTGACTTTCGAACCGAAGCGCTTTTCGCTGGAGAGGCGGCCGCTGCAACGGGCTTTTTGACCTGTCTTTTAACTGATTCAAGTTCGGACAGGGTTTCGGTCAGCTTAGATTTTGCCTTTACGAGTTTCTTCTTCGTTTTGTCGAGTTTTGCTTTAATCGCTTTCTTTTTCATTGGATAAAGATGCCTTAATATAGATCTGAATCATAGTTTACGACAGCGGTAAGCATATTTATGTTACATAAATCTTAACTTTTTAACTTATTTGTAATCTTCTCGACTATCGCGGAAGCAATCCTTCGGGAAAGAACGATTTTAGTCCATTTTTCTATTGTGCGGGTTTAGCGTGGATATCTTATGAAGGCATTTCTAATCACACTTCTGGTAATTGGTTCTTGTGGGTTGATGCGGCCGGAGGCTTCGAATATTAAGGGCGTTTTGCTGCAAAGCGGGTATAACCACAATGGCGGTAAAGGCGAGTATCACACGATCAGCGTGGCTCCCGACGGGTCGGCGAGCAAAGAAGACGAAACTTTTGAAAGCAATTTCCCTAAGACCGGCGTCGTAAAACACAGATACGAGGCGCACATCGCGCCAACGGATTTCGAATCACTCGCAAAAAAGATCGCCGACCTCGGGTTTTATTCAAAGGCGGTTAGTGATGAACCGGACGTTTTCGAAGACCTGGTCGTTATTGACGGCACCAAAGGCCAAAAAGCAATATCCGTTGTCGGAAGCCAGGATCGCGACGTCATCGAGATGGCGAACGCCGTGCGCGATCTGACGAAGGACCTTCAATGGAAAGAAGTGCCCGCGAATTGAGATGGCGGCTAAATATCCGAACAGGGGCCGCTGAATCGGTCTATGTAGACTGTATACCCGCGGTGAGTGGTAAGATTTTTCTCGTACATCGGAATTTCGAGGCTTTTCCCCCTTAGGGTCCAGACGATCGCATGTGTTCCCGGCGGAACATTGTAGGGGACGCGGCCTTGAAATTTAATTGTCAACCGATTGCCGGTTTTCGTGCCGGTAAAATCGAACGTTTCAGCAGCCTTATCCTTATCGAAACCGCCGGAGTCAAATGTTCCTTCGACCTTGTTTTTAGTAACTGTAAATGATGCGGTCTGCTGTATTTTTCGCCTGTTATTCCTAAAACAATAATCTCGCTGGGCCGATATGTCGATCACGACCGCGACGAAGCAAATGGCAATGGTAGTGATTAGTTTCTGCATCTGACTCGATGTTCTCCATCTCCGATCTTATAAGACATTTGTTCTCTATGCTTTTGCGATTATATGATATCCTCTCCGCTATGAAATTCTGGCTGCTAATTTTCGCACTGGTTTCCCTTTCGTTCGGATGCAGAGTATTTTTCCCGCCGAAGGATCCGACACTACAGCCGGCGAACATCACGACGACCGACGCTCCAATGCTCACGCTTTACTCGAAGCGCACCGAAAAAGATGCTAACGGCGACCTGCACATCTACGGCAACGTGTCGAACATAACACCGAGACCGATCGCCACGATCCGCCCGGTTGCCAGGCTGTTCAACAAAGATGGCCTTCCCGTAACTTCGCTCGGACGCGTGGACATCCTGCCGCTTCCGGGCAACTCGTCATCGACGTTCGAGATCATCATCAAAAACCCGCCGTCGGAGCATCCTCTGGTTGTGGTTTCGTTTCAAGACGATGCCGGCGAACCGATTCCTTCGAACGATAAGACGGCGTTATAACGTTGGGCTTTTGTAGATGTGAGCACTAGCGTTTTTAGCGAAGCCCTAGAATTATCAATGCGCAGCTCGCTAGTGAAGTGATCGCGCGGACGTGATTCCATGCAGTCCATACGGTCTCGTATCTGGACCACTGATCAGCAGCATTCGTTCCATCCGCGGCGATCAGGGCGTTGTTGAGCGGTACGTTAAAGAACATTGTCACGAGGAAGCA
>JBDTZW010000052.1:0-4559 GCA_040004905.1 Acidobacteriota bacterium | reverse complement strand
CTCATTTCTCATTTCTCATTTGATCCGCTTCCGCCCCTTCACCGACTGCATCCTCCACGGCAATTACCTCAGATATCTCCTGGGCGAATAAGGTCATCTCGTGATATAAAGGCCCCCACTATGAGCTTTTTCTCAAAACTATTCGGCGGGGGCGACACCAGGCCGCCATTCGAGATAAAGCCGATGGTTTTTTCGCGGTTGGGTTTTGTGTTTAGTTTGAATGAGCGGCAGAGGAGTGGTTGGTCGCCGACGTAGATAAAGGTTTTCCCGGCGAGGTCGCGGGTCACTTTTTCTGGCGGACCCACGCTAAGTTGCGGCCTTCTCGCATCCCTACGGTACGCGTATCGTCACCTTGGCGACCTTTTTCGCTTCGGACATGCATTTATTGTAATTCGAGCATTGTAAATAAAAAAAGTTCCGCCCGTGAATCACTCAAAAAAGGACGAAAGTTTTTTAATGATCTGTTCTGGCCGCCCGCACCGCCTACTGACCTGGAACGTGTTACATTTACCAATTCAAAAAAGCCTCGTCGGAAACGACGAGGCTTTTCGATTAACTACTGTCAACTGAGAGCTACTCAGCCACGGCCAGTTCTTGGTCTTCTTTCTTGCTGCGTTTGAGGCCGCCGATCTGGACCATGGCCTCGCCCTTGATACCGGCTTTTTCCATGACCATCTCGTTGTAGAGTTTGCGCATCATCTGCATTTCCTCAGCTGCAGTTTTAGGGCCTTCCATTTCGGGTTTGTTCGGACGGCTGAGATCGACCTCGTTAAGGATAAGGCTGTGCGAATCGTCGCCAAGCTCGACATTTTTGCCACGAGCGAACACATCGTGACGGCCGTGCTCTTTGTACCACTGAGCGACAGTCGCATTCTGGTGCATATGCTCGATGATGTTACGCCATCCGATGCCGGTGTTGTATGCACAGAAGGAAATTTCGCCTTCCTGCGTGCCGTACGGGATGATGCACATCTCGGTGCGTCGGAAATCGTAGTTGAAGAGGTCCTGGAACCACATGCCTGCGATAAAGAGAAAGTTCCACGGATCCTGACGGCGTTTCTCGATGTCTTCGGCCGTACGATCGGGGCCGACCTTTCCGTAATCCTTACCTGAGAGGCCGAACGATTTGTCGAACTTCTTAAGGATGCCGCCGAGCGTCAAACTGTTCGGAGCACCGTACGGGTTGTAATTTTTGAGAAGCGCGAGGCCCATCATTATATTTGAGAACCACTTGCCGCGGTTGGTATCGGTGATGTGCTGCATGTCGGTCACGAGGCCCTGAATATTCAGGAATTGCGGAACCGGTGCCATCTCTTTTGTTTCCTTGTTGACCATCACAGCCGTACCGACACCGCAGTTAGGGTGGCAGCCGCACGACACCTGGCCCCAATCGCTCTCAGGCCCGTGGACCACGTCGGCGAAATCCGCGAACGCTCCCATAAGCGAAAGCGGGAACCAGTCGCGCGTCGGTTCGGTGATGCCGACCTGATCGTGAACATCATGAGCAAGGTGAGCAAGTGTGTACCGCTGCTGCAGCCGACGCTGTTCAGTGATCAGCTCGTCGCGGCCGGTAAACGACACCGGCTGGAAAGCGATGAACGAAATTTTCTTGGGATTTTCGAGAGCAAAGCGAATGATCGTTCCGACCTGGTCGTTGTTAACGCCGTTGACGAGCGTTGTAACAAGGATGATATCAACGCCGGCTTCGTGTAGGTTGTTGATCGCTCTCAATTTGACATCAAAAAGATTTCCGATCTGGCGGTGCGAGTTAGCGTCGTTGCCGATGCCGTCGAACTGCAGATAAACGAAACGAAGGCCAGCCTCGGCGGCTTCGCGGCAGAACTCTTTAGATTTTGCGAATTCGATACCGTTGGTCGCAGCCTGCACCGAGTTGTAGCCAACCTTGCGTGCATAACGGACCGCTTCGAGAAAGTATGGCGACAATGTCGGCTCACCGCCGGAGTATTGCACCGACATCTGACGGCGCGGTTTGATCTGAATGGCGTTGTCCAGGATCTCGCTGACGTCTTCCATCGACAGTTCGTGGACAAAGCCTACCTGGTTGGCGTCCATGAAGCACGGATCGCACATCATGTTGCAGCGGTTCGTCAGATCAACAGTTAAAACGGCGCCGCGGCCGTACTTGACTGACGACGTACCGTGATTGTGGAGCTTTTCGTCATTGTGCGATTCGATATCGCGGCCCGGGAAGAGGGATTCGACATGCTGCAGAAATTTCGAATCAATAGCCATCATGTCTTCGAAATGGCCGTGCGTTGGGCAATCCTTAATCATCCAGACCTGACCGTCACGTTCGATGATCTGGGCCTTGATCTCGCCGACATTCTCATTGATAAGAGCCGAAACCTCGCGCTTGCCGCTCAAGATCTCTTCACGAGCCTCGATCACGCAGTTCGGGCAAAGCGAATCGGTCTGCCGCGGAAACCCGAGCGTCGGCTTTGTCTTTTGCCACGACTTGAGCATGGGTTTGTCCGACCACTTCGGCGTAAATGACGGATTCGGTTTGAACTGATTGACCGATCGAACAGCGTTGAAAGCGCCCTTCGCAAGGTATGTCAATCCTTTCTCAAAATGTTTAACAGGCCTCATAAAATAGTTTCTCCACAAAATAACGTTACGTTAAAGCTCGGTAAAAATTGTTTACGGAAGGGTTGAGCGACGTAAGTGTCTTTGAATACGAGAGGCAACAGACGTGCCATGCGTAAGAGTCTTTACCCGTTAGTTATAATTATTCCAATTAAAGGGCTTATATAATCAGCCGGCGTAGCAGTCGAAAATCACCTTTAGGACAAAATGACACAAAGAGTGAGTAGTCGCGAACAAACGTATATTCTGACACACCCTTTAACGACTCCATTTGAGATAATGGCCGATACCGCAGACGAGTAGTCGGCTTAAGATATCGTTTAAAGTGGTCGAAGGGAGTTGAACGTAAGGGACGCATTTTGCTCGTTGTGGTATGTAGAAAAGCTCAGTTTCTAGCTGCATATGGAGAAATATCTAAAATAGTTCGTATTTCGTTCACTTTAAGCATCTATTTTATCTCTTACCTGAGGGTAAATCATGTAAGTATCTGAAAACAAGAATGATACGGGCGTAAAATAACTCTTTACATGTTAAACAGGCTGTGCTAAAGTTCTTATCACTTCAAGGAAAATAGGGTTCTTTCATTGAAGTCGCTCTTAACGACAGCATTAACGCTGTAATATTAACGAAAACTGAAGATTGGCTTCGGACACTGTAGTTATGTCGATACGGTTCGGTACGTCGGGTTGGAGAGCCATAATTGCCGACGATTTTACATACGCGAACGTCCGGCTTGTCACCGAATCGATCTGTAGATCTTTGAAAAACGATGAATCGACGTCCAAGACGCTGATCGTCGGTCATGATTCACGGTTCATGGGCGAAAGATTTGCTGATGTTGCCGCCGAGATCGCTAGTCGGAAAGGGTTTCGTGTACTCAGATGTACGGGAACGACGCCGACACCCACTATATCGCATGCGATCAGAAGTGAGAAGGCAGTGGGGGGCTTAAACTTCACGGCCTCACACAATCCGCCGGAATATCAAGGAATCAAGTTTTCGACAGCAGACGGAGCACCGGCCCTGCCGGAAGTAACGACGCGGATCGAAGAGATCATTCTTTCGGGAGCAGAAGCGGACGACGCTGACGGTGGATCGATCGAAGCATACAACGCCTGCCCAGCGTATCTCGAAGATCTGAAGTCGAAAATCCGGTTTGATGTACTAGCCGCTGGGACGGGGCGATACGCATACGACGCACTATGGGGAACGGGCCGCGGATATCTGGATAAAGCGTTACGTGATCACGGCCTTGAGGTTGAGACCATCCACGATTGGCGCGACGTTACATTCGGCGGACAAGCTCCGGAACCTGCCGAAGAACACCTCGATGAGTTGAGGAAAGCGGTCGCAGCGAAGAAATTGACATTGGGACTATCGACCGATGGCGATAGTGACCGATTCGGAGTTATAGACAGTAACGGTAGATTTATAACTCCGAACGAGCTAATCGCCCTGTTGACAGATTATCTGGCCGAGAGCCGCGGTTGGAAGGCGGGGGTTGCTCGAAGCGTTGCGACATCGCACTTGGTCGATCGAGTTGCGGAAGACCGCGGATTGAAAGTTTACGAGACGCCGGTCGGGTTCAAATTCATCGGCGAATTGATAAATAGAGACGAGATCATATTGGGCGGAGAGGAATCCGCCGGGCTCTCGATACGCGGGCATTACCCTGAGAAAGATGGAATTCTTGCGTGTCTGTTGGCGGCCGAAGCGGTCGCGGCGAGAGGAAAGAGCTTGACAGAACAGCTCGCAGAATTGACAAGCAGGGTTGGGGAGCTTTTCTCGGACAGGATCGGGGTTAAATTGACGCCCGAAGTCGCAGGAAAATTGAAAGAAAAGCTAGCGCAGGATCCGACGGAGATCGCGGGACGCAAGATCGAAAATGTGAACCGATTGGACGGCGTGAAATTTATTTTCGCCGACAAAAGCTGGATGCTGATGCGTCCTTC
>JBDTZW010000400.1:0-4587 GCA_040004905.1 Acidobacteriota bacterium | reverse complement strand
TTCCCGTTCCTTGGTGTTATCTGTGACAAACCGAACAGCTCGTCATCATCTCTTTGCTTCTGATCTTGTAGTCGATCTTCAGTTGCCTGCGTTCCTGAGCATCCAAGTTGCCGTCCTGCCAATCCATCTTAAAGATCTCTGACTTTGGCCGAATGAATTTCTCCGGCTCACGGTGGCAGGCTATGCACCATTCCATTTGAAGGGTGTTTTCCTGGTACACGGCTGGCATATTATCGATCTGACCATGGCAGGTCGAGCAGCCCACACCTTTCGAAACATGAATGCTGTGATTGAAATAGACGAACTCCGGCAGGTCATGCACTCGCTGCCAAAGGATCGGCTTGTTTTCACGGAAGCTCGCCCGGACAGGTTCGAGGTACGGGCTGTCTGACCATAGTTGGCTGTGGCAGTTCATGCACGTCTGCGTCGGCGGCATGCCGGCCGAAGCCGTCGTCTCGACCGTCGAGTGGCAATAACGGCAGTCGATCCCGTCGTCGCCCACATGATGCTTGTGACTGAACTGCACCGGCTGCTGTATCTCAAGATAGCGGCCGGTCAGGTAGGACGAACGCGCGATCTGCGTGTAGGCATAGAACGCGGCTCCCCCGAGCACTACCACGGCGACCATGCTGATCCTCGCGATATTGTTAGCGCTCTTATGAAAAAATTGTGCCATCTTTCACTCGCTGTTTCCGAACCCCCAAAATGGAAATATCCCTGCGGTTCTATGATCGAAATCGAAGATCCGAGGCGATCCGTTCTGGGCTAAAAAATAATAGAAAAGAAACTGTCCGTAAAACTGTAATTAAGTTAACTAAATCTACTAAATTCCGCAAATACACAGCGTCAAAAATAATATTGTTCGCCGATATTCACAATCGTTGGCCTAATTAGTTTGTCTGATGTTCATGATAACTCTCTTCCATAAAGATCGGACGAGCGTGAGTTTCGTTATCTATTTCGTCTTGATCTATTCGTTTGCGAGAAGAGCCGCTCCCGCAGCAGCGGCGTTCAGCCCAAGTTCTCCGGCAACGATCCGCGTCGAATTGAACGACGGCGTGAATGAGAGTTCGCGGGCACGGCGGATTATCGAATCGAGCACAATGTGCCCGGCCTGCATGATCTCGCCGCCGACGATTATCCTTTCGATGTTAAGCAGATTGATGACGCTCGCGATCGCCGTACCGACATAGTTTCCCGTTCGCTGCAGCATCATTGCCGCAAAATCATCCTGACCTTCGGCGGCAGTAATGATGTCTGTGATCCGGATCTCGGTTTCCTCCAGTTTGTTCAGCGATGAGGTGCTGTCCTGATGAAACCGCTGACGAGTTCGGCGGACAATGTTCGCGGTCGAGGCCATGTCTTCGAGCTTCATGCCGTCGGAATTGATCGCTACCGAGCCGAATTCGCCCGCAAATCCCGCGACACCGCGCCAGATCTTTCCGTCGATGATAAATGCCCCGCCGACGCCCTCGCCCAACGTCGCGTAAAAAATATCGAGGGATCCGCGTCCTGCCCCGAGCTTAAACTCGCCATACGCCGCGGCGTTGCCGTCATTCTCGACGGTCGCTTTTATCCCCGTCGCTTTTTGGACCTCTTCACCAAGATCCACCCGGGCGTGCTCCGGGATGTGAGCAGAATACGCTACACGCGAATTCCCTTTTTCTATCAAACCCGGGAGCGCGATACCGACCTTATCGAAATCACCGAACACATCCTTGAATCCCGAGATCGCCGCGATGAGCTGCGCGATCGGGTCCTCGTCCTTCAAAAAACGAACAGCTTCGGACGCCGTGACCCTCCCAGAAGCGTCCAGACAAACACCTAAAAACGCAGACCGCGAAGCCTCGACACCAACCAGCCGGGTTGCCTTATTTATAGATTCTTCCATTATACGATCAGAGGTGAACGACAATACCGGGGACAACCGCGATTCTATTAGCTGCCCGCCCGAGTGTCAAACTTCTTCCCCCGCGTACGACAGACCACACTTTGAACCACTGTCTAAAGCGCCTGGCCAAATTGGACTAAACCTTTTTGGTATTTGAGACAGGTGATGCGAACCGTGACATCGCCTCGTGTGAGAGTACCTCGTGCGAGCAAGCCCGCACATAAGTACGTCTAGTCGTGAAACATAGCCAAGCCCAGGCGGTTGAAACTTCGACACACCGTCAGAACCACCCGCCCGCCGCGGCTGAGCGGTTGAACAACCTGAATGAAGCCCTTGGGAATTCGAGAATGCGAGTCGTATGGGAGCTGCCCGCAACCAAGTGAGCGCTCATCGGCAATAACAGGCCACGCCACTCGAGGGAGACTCCACGGCCGCATAAGCGAGCGGTTGAAAGATCAGAACCCAAAGAAAGTTCTGTCAAGTGAGCCGCACCTATCAGGCTCCGATCAGATTGTGGTCGGGGTAAAGCTCGTGGAGCTCACGGACAAGGTGCGGTTTGGCCCCCATTGAATGGAACAGCTTGATCTCGGCGCTCGTCCGGCTTCGCTGGATCTTTACGTCGTAAACCAGCCATTCCGCGACCAATCGGCGGATCCTATTTTCGTCGTCGGCATCGAATGCCCGGTTCAAAGCGATGGTTATCGTCGATTCTGGCATAAAAGTATGAAGTTTTCTCCAAAATTACCGATCTTAGGCTTCGCGTTTTGAATTAAATTGTCTGGAGCCACTTAAGCTACCACGCTTCGCGTTAAATCGATATTAAATTCTTGTTACATTTTCAGTCTTCGCAACGCTCGTCGGCTGGACCGCAAATATTTAGCTTTGACTGGATCGCTTGTGAAAGTTAATCTTTTCACGGCTAACTACTTGAGACGGACCAGACAGTCCGTCTTATTTGCATGGAACTTCCTCTTCAACCATTGATCGAGCAATACGGCATTTACGCCGTGTTTTTTCTCTGCACGGTCGAGGGAGACATAACTCTGCTGATGTCCGGCGTGCTTGCCAACAGCGGATTCTTTGGACACTACAGTTTTTTCAAGGTTATTCTCTTTGGCACCTTAGGAGGCATGGTCGGCGATTGCATCGGTTATGCCATCGGCCGGACCTTTCACGAAAAGGCAAAGGATTATCGCTTTTACAAGATTGCCCAGCCCCGCATTGAAAAGCTGATCGAGAAATTCGGCGGATTCGCCATCATCATTTCCAAATATATCTACGGCATTCGTGCGGCAATGGCAATATTCTACGGCGTCGGCAAAATGCCGTTCCTACGTTTCATAATGCTTGACGCGATCAGCTGCGGATTATGGGTGACAATTCTGGCTAGTATCGGCTATTTTTTCAGCGGGGCGATCACGTCGATGATAGGTGATTTCCGTCAGATTGGCATCGCGTTGTTCTTTATCGTGATGGCCGGGATCATCATTTTTTACACGATCGAGCGGTTCTGGGTGTCGGAACGAGTCGAGGACGCCAATCCGGCGACGATCTTAAAGATCGAGGAAAAACTTCTCGCGGTGGAAGAGGTGGCGCAGGAAAAACTTCACGGCCTCGGCGAACGCCTGCACTTGACCCGCGACTCCAACCGCGATGAAAAGGCTGGGAATGAGCCGCCGTCTGAGGTTCCGCCTGAAACGGGGGCCGCCAAAAAATAACTTCTGCCGCTACCCAATTTTAGCCTAATTCGTTAATATTAACCGTTCCATTATAGGGACATTCCATTAGGAAATAACTTGTGATAATTGAATCTTCTGCCCCGACGCGCGTCGATCTAGCCGGGGGAACAATTGATATTCCTCCCCTGTACCTGTTTCACGAGGGAGCCTCGACGGTCAACTTCGCGGTTGACCTAATGGCGCGCTGCCGTATGGAATCGCGCGACGATCGCGTGATCTCACTCCAGTCCGTAGACCGCGGAGACAAATTTGAGGTATCTCTTGACCGGATCAGTGACCTCCGCCACGAGCCGAGGCTGGAGATGCTGGCAAAACTGGTCTATTTCTTTCGGCCGGAGACCGGTTTCAACATGATCACCGAGTCCGAAGCCCCGGCCGGAGCAGGCCTCGCCGGCTCGTCTACCTTGAATATCGCCTGCATCGGCGCCCTGAACAAGTTTGTCGGCGACCGCTACACGGCCGATAAGATCATTCCCATCGCGGCGAACGTTGAATGCCAGGTTATCAAGGTCCCCGCGGGCTATCAGGATTACCACTCCGCCTTCTATGGCGGCGTTTCGTGCATTCACTTTGGGACCGAGGGAATGGAACGCGAGGCCCTACCCGTCGATATATCGATACTCGAAGAGCGAATCGCGGTTGTTTACACCGGTGAACCCCGCAATTCGGGGATCAACAACTGGGAGATCACCAAAAATCACATCGACGGCGACAAGGAAACGTTCGAGATATTCGAGGGTATTCGCGACACCGCCCGCGACCTTCGGCTCGCTATGCTCGCGAAAGACTGGGATGCTGTTGGATCGATATTAAAAAGATCGCATCCCCAGCGGAAAAGGCTTTCGCCCAACATCACGACCCCGCAGATGGACCACCTGATCGATACGGCCACCAGTAACGGTGCGATAGCGGCAAAGGTCTGCGGAGCAGGCGGCGGCGGCTGTATTGCCTTTTTCT
>JBDTZW010000250.1:0-4609 GCA_040004905.1 Acidobacteriota bacterium | reverse complement strand
AATTCAATTTCTTCGAAACCGCGAAACCCTACGCCAAGGAATTCATGCTCCGCCGCGAGGGCAAAGATTTCCGCAAGGTGTTCGTCGACAAACTTATGGGCCGCGATTCCGACGGCAAGATCGACTGGAACCGAACGTGGAAACTCGCCAAAATGGCCTTCAAAACGGTGCTCAAGACCGGAAGCTAATGGAGCTCACCCTTCCAATACGCTCGTCCAGATCAAAGCGAGACCAGAATCCGACCATCGCTCGTGCCCGCGAAATAGTCCTCGCCTACGGTTGGAACTCAACTTCATTCCAAATCGTAAATCCCGGGATCAAACGCTGGTTTTCTTCTGGCGGCGATGCGGTGGTCGGATACGTGACCTCGGCTGGAGTTCGAGTGGTAGCCGGAGCACCGGTCTGTCCGAAAGAACGTCTCGTGGAAGTTACACGGGAATTCGAAGCTGATGCAGCAGTCGAAAAGGAACGCGTTTGCTACTTTTGTGCCGAATCGAGAATGGAAGAGATGTTCGCGGACTCGCCCGATCACACTCGATTTCTCCTCGGTGCTCAGCCAGTGTGGCGACCGTCCGACTGGCCGAAAATAGTCGCATCGAACAGGTCATTGCGCGCTCAGCTAAATCGAGCGGGGAATAAAGGTGTCGTCGTTCGTGAATGGCCAGCGGAAACGGCTCGTTCAGATCCGCATCTCGCGGCATGTTTGAAACAGTGGCTCGATTCAAAAGGGCTGCCGCCGCTGCATTTTATGGTGGAGTCGGACACGCTTTCGCGGTTAGATGACCGTCGTGTATTTGTTGCCGAGCGTGGCAACCAGGTCTTCGGCTTTATTGTTCTTTCACCTGTCAGGCGCCGTAACGGATGGCTATTTGAGCAGTTTCCGCATCGACCCGGAGCACCGAATGGAACCGTTGAATTAATGATCGATGCCGCAATGCAGGAGCTTGCGCGCGCAGGATGCGAGTACGCAACGCTCGGGTTGTCGCCGCTTTCAAAGCGCGCCGATGTCGGGCCTTTTCACGATCCGGTTTGGCTTCGAATACTTCTCGGCTGGCTTCGAAAACACGGACAGCGTTTCTACAATTTCGATGGGCTGGATTCATTCAAGGCAAAATTAAAGCCGAATAGGTGGGAACCGGTGTTTGCTGTTTCGAACGAATCGCAGGTATCATTCAGAACGCTGTACGCAATCGCCGGAGCATTCAGCGGAAATGCGACAGCTAAGCTGGTGGCGGGCGGGATGGTAAGGGCGGCCGCAAGTGAAATTCGATGGATAAAGCGCCGTTTGATCCGCCCCGAGCATCGATGAAAATACGACACCTTTCGTTGCTTCTGCTATCACTCCTTTTTGCGAATACCTCTTACTCTCAAAAAACTAAAATGGACCACAGATCCGACATCAAAGTTCATCACATATCGAACGACTTTTCTATAAGTGAGCTTAATAACGCGGGTTGGGACCGCGCCGATCCCGTAGAAATAGGAACTTATTGGTCCGGCGAAAAGGCTCCGGCAACCCGGCGTTTCTCAGCGAGTCTCCTTTGGTCCGAAACGGCTCTTTACATCAAGTTTGAAGCGAATCAGAACGAGCCCCTTATCTTGAGCGAAGAGGCCAATCTCGGGTCTAAAACTCTAAAAATGTGGGACCGCGACGTCTGTGAAATCTTTATCGCACCCGATCAAAACGAGCCCCGCAAGTATTTTGAGTTCGAGGTTGCTCCGAACGGAGAATGGATCGATCTGACGATCGACCTGACGTCGGGCGAGCGGGTGACGGGCTGGGACTTCAGATCCGGAATGAAGTCTGCCGCAAAGGTTAATGGCGATAGGATCGTAATGGCGATCAAAGTCGAGTGGAAGTCCCTGGGAAAGACACCTGCCAAAGGCGAAACTTGGCTCGGGAATCTTTTTCGCTGCGTGGGCAAGGACCCGACCCGAGGCTACCTTGCATGGCGACCGACGCTAACCAGAGAACCCGCGTTTCATGTCCCCGAGAAATTCGGTGAATTCATATTTGTCGGTTAGCTCAGGATGAGTTTTTCGTAGATGATCGTGCTTCCAAGGCCGAGACTGAAGATACCCGCGAATAGACGTATAGCTTTATTGAGAATATCAAAGCGGTTTGCCGTAAAATGAAACGGCAGACCTATCAAAAAGCTCATCGCCATCATCCCGCCGATCGATCCCACACCGAAAATAAGAATGTAAAGCAGTGCGACTGCAGGCGAAGGTATCGTTGGCACGACAAGCAGCATCAGGGCGGCACTTCCTGCGAGCCCGTGGATCATTCCTATGACGATAGACCTTGGACTAAAGCGGTGATGAGATTCCTTGGCCGTTTCGTCGCCGTGCGTATGAATATGCACGTGAACGCGTTCGCCGTGTTCGTGAGTATGGATGTGGATCTTTTTGGCGGTAAACAACTTGCGCAATGCATTCAACCCCAGGATAACGAGCATCAGCCCGACGCACGCTTCGAGCTTTGCTTCAACGCTTTCCGAGATCTGCAGCTTCAAAAAGATCACTAGAAAACCGACCGCGAAAAGTGAGATCGTGTGTCCCACGCCCCACAGTCCGCCGACGATCGAGGCCGTGAACAGGTTCTTTTTTTCGCTAACGATCGTCGAGACCGCAGCCAAATGGTCGGCCTCGGTCGCGTGCTGAAGGCCGAGCACAAAACCGATCGAGAGAACGGTGAAAGTGGACAATTCCGGTGATAACTGCATTTCTAGTATTAGACGACTTTATTGAATCGATGGCAATCAAGATCAGATCGTCATTCCGCCGTCGACCGCGATCGTCTGGCCGGTAATGTAGCTCGACGCATTGGACGCGAGAAACACGACAGTGCCCTTCAATTCACCTTCCGCTCCGATGCGCGGAATGGCATTGTCTTCCTGGATCTTACGCTCGTAGATGTCGATGACCGCGTCTGCCAGCCGTGAATGAAAAAACCCCGGAGCGATCGCGTTGACGCGGATCCCCTTGCGGCCCCAGCTTGCTGCCAGCTCGCGAGTTAGGCCGATCAGCCCGGCCTTACTAGCTACGTAGCCGGCATAGAACGGCCCGTTCGCTAACGACCGCATTCCGGCGACGGAGGCGATGTTTATTATTGAGCCGCTGTTCTGTTCCAGCATCTGCCGCCCGACGGCTTGGGCGAAAAGGAAACAGCCGGTCAGGTTAACATCCAAAACACCTTGCCATTTTTCCAGCGGCATATCTTCCGGCATCGCGCCCCAGGAAATGCCCGCGTTGTTGACCAGTATATCGACATTGCCGAACTGTTTAACGGTCTTATCGACCACGGCCTGAACCTCATCCGGCTTTGACACATCGCAGGCCGAGCCGACGGCGCGAAAGCCGCGGCCGTTGAACTCTTCCACAGTCTTGTCCAGCGATTCCTTCCCGCGGGCACACAGCACCACATCTGCTCCCGCTTCAGCCAAACCTTCGGCCATCTCCTTTCCGATGCCGCGTGATCCGCCAGTAACTATTGCCGTTTTGCCGGAAAGGTCAAAAAGGTCCTTAACGTGTTTGCACATAGGCATTTATCTGAATATACACAAATGGCTCCCACCTGCCCCGAATGCCACATTCTCAGGAATTGCATCTAACTTGCACGTCGGATGGCCATGAGATTTAATAAATATATGGCGAAAACGCAAAAGGAGCTAGCGTTCCTTAGGGACCTTTATGTTCAGGATGAGTGGACGAAGCGGTTTACGGACCTCGCGGATAAGCACATGGACCTTCGTAAGTCGGAGAATATGCTCTATATCAACGCGGGTACGGGCGGTCACGCTCTGTCGATCGAAGAACGGTTCGGCGAAAAGGCAAATATTTTTGCGACGACGGAAAACGAAGATTTGCTTACCATAGCTCGCGACAAAGCGGCGGCGGTTCGATCTAGCATCGATTTTTCCAGTCTCCGATTTGAGGATGACGCTTTCGATGCTGTCTTGGCGGACGCGAGTCTTGTCCGTCCCGCCATCGCCGCAGAGTCTATCGAGAATGCGGTTCGCGTTGCGCGCACCGGCGGCGATGTCGCGGTGTTTCTCCCAACGGCAGGTAGCTTTGGCGAGATCTTTTCGCTTATGTGGGAGGTTCTCGTCAGCGAAGACCTTGCCGAACACGGTGCCGCCGCGGAAAGGCTTATCACCGACTTGCCGACCATTGGCAGGCTCGAGGAGATCGGTAAAGAAACCGGCCTAGTAAATATCAACACACAGACGGTCACCGAGGCCTTTGAATATGAGAACGGAGAGGAATTTATAGCCTCGCCGCTGATCGCTGATTTTCTTTTACCGGATTGGTTGGAAATGCTAGATGAAGATGAAAAAGAGCGGGCCGCAAAAAGGCTCGCTAAATTGATCGATGCCGAAGACGGCGACCTTGCGTTTAGATTTACCGTAAAAGCAACGTTGCTGACGGGTGAAAAAGGTTAAAGGCTAATTCTGTTTCGTTTCGACCCGCTTTCTCATCTCGGCCATCAGCTCTTCATCGCTGATCTGCGTGATCTGCGGCGACGGGGTGCTGGCGGTCAACGACGCCGGCGGGTTCGCCTCGTCGTCTTCTTCGGCCTCGCGCATGCCTTCTTTAAAGGCCTTTC